>CAMASJ010000082.1 GCA_945860685.1 Akkermansia muciniphila | reverse complement strand
CGGCATCCTGTGCGGCATCCTCGTACGCGGCGTCGTAATCCTTGGACTTCTTCCGCTGCCGGTCGTCCCAATGGGCCACCTGATGCACGGGCTCGTAGCGGTCCGCCCAGGCCTGGATCTTCTTCCGGATGGCCTCCGGGATGTCCTCGAAGGGGACACAGGTCTCACCACAGTGCTGGCAAAGCAGTCCCCCGGTGGCGACGTCCCGGCTGAACAGCGGCAGCAGCGGAGCGCGGCAGCAGGTCGCCTCGATGTAGCCCGGAGGCGTGGAAACCAGGCGCTTCAGCCAGATCTGTCGATCGTGGGAAAGCTGGGAGCCGAGCCTGTAAGCGGCCACGAGCGGATGGGACAACCGCCAAGCGCGGCCGCGGAGCTGTCCCAGCGTCTGGGAGCACCAACGGGCGAGAGTCAGGTCGTCGAAATCCCGGAACGCCTCGGCATACTCCTTCCACAGGCGGTCGAGGGTCGCGTCCGGATTGGCATCAGGCATTGCGGGGGATCCTAGCGGTCGGACGAACCGCGGCCAAGCCGGGATGCAGGGCAAGGCGTGGGGCGTCGGACGTCGCTCAACGAGGAAACACCGGAATGGGCTACGAGCGTCCGCAGCTTGGCAGCCGCGGCTACGGACCACTGACAACGAACAAAAGACAGCACCCGACCGCTCCGTTTTCTCCGTGTCTCCGCGGCAAAACGAGCGATGAAGTCATCGAGTCCAAAAGCCGATATCTGGGCGAACGGAGCCAGCGGCAACGGGACGCCTCAGTTCAACCCGGGTACTTGTGGTATCGGTGACGGCTTCGGCTCCGGTGTCCCCATCAATGCGCGCACGCCGTACAGCCATCGGCGATAGGTTTCGAACGGCTCCTCACCGCTTGGAGTTCCGAATGAAGCCACGATCCTTCCAAAGCCGGACTTGGCGACCGGGCATCCCGCCGCGGCCGCACCGAAGGCGCCCCAACGATGGGCCTTCGGATCGGTCGCCAACCCAGCCCGCAGGGGCGCCAGATCGATGAAGGCCGCGGTCGTCCACAGCACCGGGCTGGCGGCATCGACCCATTCACAGTGGTACCGCTGGTTCCAGGAGCCCCCTTCGTTGCCGGTCTTCCGGTTGTTCCACTCCGAGTACCGCTGCTTCACGTCCTTCATGAAGAGGCCGATGTTCCACATCCTGCGGTGGATCATGGCTTCCCAAGTGGGACGTTCCGCTTCCGGAAGGGATTCCCAACGACGTCCGATCTCCTTGGCGCGAGCCTCCGGGAACAGGGCTGCGAACCGACGCAGCAACTCCTCCCCGGTCGGGAGCTGGGAGGGAGGCTTCGGGACGTGGCACAGCAAATGGAAGCGATCTTCGAGCAGGCTGTAAGTCAGGACCTCGACACCGCTGAAGGCCGCCTGGCGGTTCAGGATTCCGGTGAAGCGCGCCTTCCCGCCGGTGACAAAGGGACGGGCCGTGATATGGAGGCGGCAGTGGCAGTGGTAGAACTCGGGGACATCCTCCGGCGGCTTCTTCCAACGTCCCATCTTCATCCGCGGAATCATGGGAAGAAACCTCCGTGGAAAGCCGGGGAACCGCAGCGGGTGAGCGGCGCACACCGGCGTGGCTTGGACGGGATGCCGACGTGGAACGGCCCGCCTCGCTTCCGACGCTCCATGTAGGCACCCGCCACCGGAGGTTGCCCCTTGGAACTGCCGGCCACGGCCCCTGAAGTCGTTTGAGATTTCGCGTCGAGGACCCGGCTAATTTAACCGCTTCCAAGCCGCCATGGGCACCCTTAACTTCCGCGGTCCAATCTCTCAACACACATGAGCAAGCAGTTTTTCCCCAAGATCGGCCGGATCTCCTACGAAGGTCCGGAATCGAAGAATCCCCTCGCGTTCAAGCACTACAACGCCGACGAGCTCGTCGAGGGCAAGCCGATGAAGGACCATCTCCGGTTCGCCGCGGTGTACTGGCACACCATGCGCGGAACCGGCGGCGACATGTTCGGCTGGGGCACGGCCGACCGCCCTTGGAACGCCGGTGAATGCACCGCCAAGGAGGCCATCGCCCGCGCCCGCGCGTTCTTCGAGTTCGCGACCAAGCTCGGCGTTCCCTACTACTGCTGGCACGACCGCGACCTCGCTTCCCACGGCAAGAACCTCAAGGAGGTCAACGCCCAGTTCGACACCGTCGGCAAGGAACTGAAGAAGCTCCAGTCGGACACCGGACTGAAGCTGCTCTGGGGCACCGCGCAGAACTTCGTCCATCCACGCTACATGCACGGCGCGGCCACGAGCCCGAACGCGGACGTGTTCTGCTTCGCCGCGGCACAGGTGAAGAAGGCGATGGAGTGGACCCACGAACTCGGCGGCGAAGGCTACGTGTTCTGGGGCGGACGCGAGGGCTACTCGACGCTGCTGAACACCGACATGAAGCGGGAACTCGACCACCTCGGCCGGTTCATGCACATGGCGGTCGACTACCGGAAGAAGCTCGGCATGAAGGGCCCGTTCTACATCGAGCCCAAGCCGAAGGAGCCGACCAAGCACCAGTACGACAGCGACGCGGCCTCGTGCCTGAACTTCCTGCGCGAGTACGGACTGCTGGAGCACTTCAAGCTGAACCTCGAGGTCAACCACGCGTGGCTCGCCGGCAAGACCATGGAGCACGAACTGGAGGTCGCCGGCGCCGCGGGCGCGCTCGGCTCGATCGACGCCAACATGGGCGACTACTTCCTCGGATGGGACACCGACCAGTTCCCGACCGACCTCTACCTCACCGCGAAGACCATGCTGTCGATCCTCAAGTACGGCGGCCTCACCACCGGCGGCGTGAACTTCGACGCGAAGGTCCGCCGTGAGAGCTTCGAGCTGGACGACCTGTTCATCGCCCACATCGCGGGCATGGACGCCTTCGCGCGTGGCCTGAAGGTCGCCGCCGCCATCCGCAAGGACGGCCGGATCGGCGACTTCGTGAAGAACCGCTACCGCACCTGGGACAGCGGCATCGGCGCGAAGATCGAGGCCGGCAAGGCCACCTTCGCCGATTGCGAGAAGCACGCCCTGGAGCTGGGCAACGTGAAGGGCCTCGAGTCCGGCCGACAGGAACTGCTCGAGGCGATCCTCAACGAGTACATCTGAGCGCGGCCGGCCGACACCGGCCGACCCAGCAGGACCCGGCGGAACCTTCCGCCGGGTCTTTTCCGTTTCCGGGTCCCGGCAATTTGGTTTTCGGCTTTTGACCGCCGTTGCGCTTCACTTCGCGGCCCATGAGCAAGCGGTTCTACATCACCACCGCGATCGACTACGTCAACGGCGCGCCCCACCTCGGGCACGCCTATGAGAAGGTCGTCGCCGACGTGATCGCCCGTGCCCGTCGCAGCGTCGGCGAGCCGGTGTTCTTCCTGACCGGACTCGACGAGCACGGACAGAAGGTCCAACTCGCCGCCCAGGCGTTGGGTCAGTCGCCCCAGGCCTACTGCGACGGCCTCGCCCACCAATGGGGCGACTTCGTCCGCCGCCTTTCGCTCACCAACGACGATTTCGTCCGCACCACCCAGCCGCGCCATCGCGAGGTGGTTCAGGCCATCCTCTCCAAGCTCCACTCCGAGGGGCACTTCTACAAGGCGTCCTACCAGGGCTACTACTCCGTGAAGGAGGAGACCTTCCTCACCGAGAAAGACCGCAACCCGGACGGCACCTGGGATCCCAAGTGGGGTCAGGTGAACGAGTTGGTGGAGGAGAACTGGTACTTCCGCATGGGCGTGCACCAGGACTGGCTCGTCGCCCACATCGAGGCCAATCCGTCCTTCATCCAGCCCGACTACCGCCGCAACGAGGTGCTCGGCTTCCTTCGCTCCCAGAAGCTCGAGGACCTCTGCATCACCCGCCCGGAGGCCCGCCTCTCGTGGGGCATTCCCCTGCCCTTCGATCCCGGGTTCGTCACCTACGTCTGGTTCGACGCGCTGGTGAACTACTTCTCTGTGCCCGCCTCGCTCGGCGATCCCGCCGCGACCGGCCCGCTCGGCGCCCACTACCCCGCCCGCGATGGTCGGCTCGAGGCTTGGCCCGCGGACATCCACCTCGTCGGGAAGGACATCCTCAAGTTCCACGCGGTGTACTGGCCAATCATGCTGAAAGCCGTGGGCGCGCCACTGCCGAAGACCGTCCTGGTCCACGGCTGGTGGCAGAAGAACGGGGAGAAGCTCAGCAAGACCACGGGAAACGTCGTGGACCCGATCGCCGTGATCGAGGAATGGGGCGTCGATGCCTTCCGCTACTACGTGACCCGCGAACTGGGCATCGGTCCCGATGGAAACTGGACCGACGACGGCTTCAAGTCGCGCTACAACGCCGAACTGGCCAACGGACTGGGCAACCTGCTCAACCGGGCGGTCAACATGCTCAACAAGTACCGCGACGGCGTCGTTCCCAAGGCCTCGTCCTTCCTCGCCGCCGAGGCCGCACAGGCGGTCGCCAAGACCCGTGCCGCCTACCTCGAGCCGGCTCCGCAGGACGCCTTGGTGGCCGCCTGGGAGCTGGTCAACCGCGCCAACCTTTACGTCGAGCAGACCAAGCCCTTCAGCCTCGCCAAGGATCCGACCAAGGCGGCCGAGTTGGACGAGGTTCTCTACAATCTCGTCGAGGCCTGCCGCACACTCGCCGTGCTGATCTGGCCGGTGATGCCCGGGACCTCCGAGAAGATCTTCGCCCAGCTCAAGGTCTGCGCGGAACCGTCGGACTGGAACCAGTCCGCTTGGGGAGGCCTGCAGGAAGGCCACCGGGTTGGCGCCCCGGTGCCGCTGTTCCCCCGGAAAGACCTTCCACCGAAGAAGTGACGCGGGCGGCCGGCTGATCGATTCGACCGTCGGCGCCGATCCCGTTGTTCGGCGGCTTCGCGGCTTTGCTGGCCGATCCCTTCCGCCTCTTCGCGCTCAGGGAACCTTCACCTTGCCGAGGATCGTCTTCACGAGGCTCTCGGTGGTCACTTCATCGGCCTCGGCTTCGTAGGTCAGCAGGATGCGGTGGCGCAGGACGTCGGCGGCGATCTGCTTCACGTCGTCCGGCGTGACGTGATCCCGCCCCTCGATCAGGGCGCAGGCACGGGAAGCGAGCGTGAGGTTGATCGTCGCACGCGGACTGGCGCCGATGCGGACCAGGCGCTTCAGCTCGGGGGCGACGCCGGTGCCTGTCGCGGCATCTCGCGTCGCCACGACCAACCGAACGATGTAGTCGCGCACCAGCGGATCGACGTGGATCCGGTTCACCAGCTTCTGATAGCCGGTGATCTCCTCCGGCGAGACCACGGCATCCACGGTGGTGTCGGGCTGGGTGGAGGCCATGCGGTCGAGGATGATCAACTCCTCGGCGGCGGTCGGATAGCCGACCACGACCTTCAACATGAAGCGGTCCATCTGCGCCTCCGGTAACGGGTAGGTGCCTTCCTGCTCGATGGGGTTCTGGGTCGCGAGGACCAGGAACGGCTCGGGAAGCGGCCACGTGCGGTCTCCAATCGTGACCTGGCGTTCCTGCATCGCCTCGAGCAACGCCGACTGCACCTTGCTCGGGGCGCGGTTGATTTCGTCCGCGAGCACGAGGTTGGCGAAAATGGGGCCCTGACGGGTGGAATAGGTGCCCTGGACCGGGTCGTAGATGAGCGTCCCGGTGATGTCGCCCGGGAGGAGGTCGGGGGTGAACTGGATGCGGGAGAACCGGCAGTGGGTGGCCCTGGCGAGCGTGCTGACGCTGGCCGTCTTGGCGAGACCCGGAAGCCCTTCGAGCAGGATGTGCCCCCGGGCGACCAGGCCGATCAGAAGCCGATGAATGAGATCCTTCTGCCCGACGATCACCCGGCCCATCTCGGAACGGACCTTGAGCAGGTGTTCGCTGGCGGCCCGGAGTTGAGGAAGGAGATCGGGGGATTCGGGGACGCTCATGGGACAAAGGAACTGGGACTAGGGACCGATGCGAAAGCGAAACAGTTTCAGGGGCTCCAAGTCCAGCACGCGGAGGCGGATGAGCGTCGGAACCCTCCAGAATCCGCTCGCCCTTCGGAGCGGGTCCGGCTCCCATGAGCGGAAACATGGCGTCCCGCTGGTGTCTCCTCCTGTCGCTTTCCTGCGCATGGCTCTGTCATGCCGCGGAGCCGCCCACCTTGGACGCGGCCTTCGCTGCCGCCAGGAAGGGCGACCGCGCCGGCGCGATCACGATGTTGGGTGAGATCCTCAAAGCGAAGCCGGAGGACGCCCGCGCTTGGCATGTCCGGGCGCAGCTCCGAGGTCTTTCCGGGGATGACGAAGGCGCGGTGTCGGACCTGACCGAAGCGATCCAAAGGGAGTCCCGCTCGGCCTACCTGGTCATGGAAAGGGCGATGCTCTACTTCCGACGCAATGAGATCGAAAAGGCCCTCATCGATTTCGATCGGGCGAACGAGATCGAACCGCGACTGGCTGCCCAGAACTGGCAACGGGGCATCGCATTGTACTATGCCGGCCGGTTCGCAGACGGACGCCGGCAGTTTGAACTGCACCGGTCCGTGAATCCCGACGACGTCGAAAACGCCGCTTGGCATTTCCTCTGCACTGCGCAGGAAAAGGGCGTCGAAGAGGCACGGAAGAGCCTCATTCCGGTGGAGGGCGACACGCGCATACCGATGAAGGAGGTCCAGCTCCTGTTCGCCGGCAAGCTGAAGCCGGAGGACGTGTCGAAGGCGGCGGAGACGCCGGGTGCTTCCCCGCGGGACCTCGCGAAGCAACGTTTCTATGCCCGGCTCTATCTCGGGCTCTATTTCGAGGCCGTCGGGCAAGCCGACAAGGCCAGGGAGAACATCCGCGCGGCCGCCGACTCGGCGCCCCGCGACGACTACATGGGCGAGGTGGCCCGTGTACATGCACGCCGATTGAAGCAATGAATCCGGACCCGTCCGCGCCTCAGGAGTCGAACTCCGAGGTCTCCGCACCGTCCCCGAACCGCCGTCGCCGTGGCCCCCGCCGGGTCCGCGACGACGTCCGCGCATTCCCCGAAGAACGGGGCCCGCAGCCCTCGTCGGCCGCTGAAGGACCGTCATCGTTTCCTACCGAGCCACCGCCGGGATTCGAATCCCGGGACGTTGAAACGGGTTCGATGAGCGCCGGCCCCAGTGAAGAGGAAGGCTTCCAAGGCCAGAATCCGAATCCAGATGCCGGTGCGCCCGGGGAATTCCAGCGTCCGCGCAAGGAACCATTCTGGATGCGTTTCCGTCGCAAGCGTCTGGAACGTCGTGCAGCCGCGGCCGGCGGTGGAATGGGCGCAGAAGCGGCCCCAGGCACCCCTCCCGACACCTCGCCTCAAGACGCCCCACAAGCGCCATCGGGCGGTGACCAGCCGTCCTTCGTAGCGCAGCAACAACGTCCGCTTCGACCCGAGCACCGGAATCCCCGTCGCGACAACCGCGACAACCGGGGTCCTCGTGATTCCCGCGGAGGCGGCAACGGTGGATTCAGTGGAGGAAACCGGGACCGCCAACCCGATCGCCGGGGCAGCCAGGGAAGGCGCGACAACGACCGGGGCTTCACGCCACGTCATCCGGAAGGGCCTCGGAATCCGGAGCGTGACGGGCCGCCGCCGTCGCAGATGACGCCGCTGCAGTTGGCGGCGCGCATCGTGGAACGTTCCGACGACGACACCCCGGCCGACATGGTCCTGCGTCAGACGCTGTTCCGTCGACGCGGGCTGAGTCCGGCCGACGCCGAGTGGGTGAGCCGTGCGGTGTTCAGCTTCTTCCGTTGGTTCCGCTGGCTCGATCCGGCGCGGCCGACCGAGGACCGGGTGCAGGAGGCGGTCGGACTCGCCGAGCGGTTCGCCGGGGATCCGTCGAGCTTCTCCGACGGGGAACTGATCGCCAACGCCCTGCCGGACTGGGTCGCCAACCACGTCAGCGTGACCCCGGAACTGGTGCGTGCGCTGCAGACGGAACCCGCGCTGTGGCTCCGTTGCCGTCCGCAGTTCACCGAGGAGACCGGATTCCGTCTGCGCGACGTCGAGCCGGGTCCCCTGCCCGA
Source organism: Akkermansia muciniphila (assembly GCA_945860685.1). Classification (GTDB taxonomy): domain Bacteria; phylum Verrucomicrobiota; class Verrucomicrobiia; order Limisphaerales; family UBA9464; genus SXXZ01. The sequence continues at coordinate 6,548 of CAMASJ010000082.1, read as the reverse complement.
TTCCTACCGCTACTTCGGAAGCCAGGATCTCTACCTCGACCGTGGATTCCAGTCGGGCGCCTTCGAGATCCAGGACCTGGCCTCTCAGGCGGTCGGACTGGTCTGCAATCCGCGTCCGCCGGAGATCTGGTGGGACACCTGTGCGGGAGAAGGCGGCAAGACCCTGCATCTCTCCAGCCTGCTCAACGGACGCAGCCTGGTCTGGGCGAGCGACCGGGCTGCTTGGCGATTGGACCGATTGCGTCAGCGCGCCGGCCGGGCCCGTGTGTTCAACTACCGGGCGGTCCACTGGGACGGCGGGGAGAACCCACCCACGAAGACCCGGTTCGACGGCATCCTCGTCGACGCGCCCTGCTCGGGGCTTGGCACCTGGGGCCGCAATCCCCATTCCCGCTGGACCACGACGGAGAACGACGTGCTGGAGCTTTCGGAGATCCAGAAGCGGATTTTGAACAACGTGGCGGACTCCCTCAAACCCGGCGGGCGTCTGATCTATTCGGCGTGTACCTTCACCGGTGCCGAGACGGCTCTGGTTGCGGAGTGGTTCACCAACGAGCGGCCGGAGTTCGAGACCGAGGCGGTGATGAACCCGTTCCTGCCCGACGAACCTCCGGTGACCGAGATGCAGCTATGGCCGCAGGAGACCGGCGGCAACGGCATGTTCATTGCGGCTTGGCGGAAGACGTAGTCCGAACCGAAGCGTCTGGAACCGATCATCGGCCTTCCGGTCCGACAGATTGTAGGGCCTCGATTTCTTTCCGGTGCCCACGCGGCCTAGCGCCTGACCGTGAGGTCCCCTTCCGCAAGTGCCGGATCAGTCCTCGGCCTTGGATTCGCGGTTGAGCAGGTCGTGGACGGCCCGTCGGACTTCCTTGCCCTCGTACAACATCGCATGGACCTCGGCGATGATCGGCGCCTCCACACCGAGCCGGACGGCCAGTTCATGGGCGGAACGGCAGGTCGGGTATCCTTCCACGGCGGAGACGGTGTGGGCGAGGATGTCGGCGACCCGGCCTCCCTTGCCGACCTTCTCCCCGAAGGAACGGTTGCGGCTCAGGCGCGAAAAGCAGGTGACCATCAGGTCGCCCAAGCCGCCGAGTCCCGAAAACGTTTCCGGGCGGGCTCCGCAGGCGACGCCCAACCGGCGCATCTCCGCCTCGCCACGGGTCACCAGCGCGGCCTTGGCATTGTCGCCGAAGCCGAGTCCGTCCCCGATGCCAGCCGCGATGGCGATGACGTTCTTGAGCGCGCCGCCGAGTTCCACGCCGGTCAGGTCGGAGCTCCGGTAGACCCGGAAGGCGGGCCGGTGGAACATCTGCTGCACCTTCAGCGAAACGGATTCCTCCAAGCTCGCCGCCACCACAGCCGTGGGGACGCCACGGGCCACCTCAAGGGCCAGGGACGGACCAGAGATCGCCGCCAACCGTGCCGACGGCGCGCACTGCTCCAGGATGCCGGTCATGGTGAGGCCGGTGCTCGCCTCGATGCCCTTGGTGACGCTGACCACGATGCCCCCAAAGCGGGCGAGTCGGGCGGCGGTCTCGCGGACGGCCTTGGAAGGCACGGCGAGCACCACCAGTTCGGCGCCGCGGATGGCGGCGTCGATGTCCGGTTCGAAGGTCCAGTCCGCGGGAAGGACCACGGAAGGCAGGTAACGGTCGTTGGTACGTTCCCGTGCGATCTCCGAAAGGTGATCCGGGTTGTGTCCCCAGAGGACGACCTTGTGTCCGTTGTGGTGGAGCACCAGCGACAGGGCGGTTCCCCACGCCCCGGCTCCCAGTACGGTGACGTTCAAGAGGCCACCTCCTTCTTCGGACCGAAGCGGTTCTCCGTGCCGTCGAGCAGGCGACGAATGTTGGGTCGGTGACGCCAGATGGCGAGGAAGGCGAGGAGGGAGGTGAGCCCGACCAGCGGCCAGCGGAGTTCTCCCTGGGTGGTGAAGGCGGTGGCGAAGGGAAGCACGGCGGCGGCGGCGATCGAGGCCAAGGAGACGTAGCGTCCGAGGGCGAAGACCACGATCCAGGTGATGAAGATCACCAGGAATGCCGCGGGTACGAGGGCGGCGAGGGCGCCGGCCGAGGTGGCAATCCCCTTCCCGCCCTTGAACCGCAGCCAACAGGTGAAGTTGTGTCCGAGCACGGCGCACACGGCGGCCAACGCCGCCAACCACGGGGAACCGGCGCCGGCAACCAAGGCGGCCAAGCCGGGAAGGAACAGGACCGAAAGCGCCCCCTTCGCCGCGTCGGTGAGCAGCACGAAGATGCCGGGGCCACGGCCCAGGATGCGGAAGACGTTCGTCGCCCCGATGTTCCCGCTGCCGACCTGGGTGATGTCGATGTTCTTCCACCGGGCGACGAGATAGCCCGTTGGAATGGAACCCAGCAGATAGGCCGCAAGGGCCGTGAGAAGGAACGCCATGACCAGCACGGCGGCGGTTGTACGGGGGCCGACACCCTGTCGCCAAGCGGGGACTGCGAGGGTGGGGTCGCCGGGAGTGCCACAAGTTGACCTTGCCCGGGCCCCTTGGGTCATCGGAACGTCCGCGCCCGTGAACCGCATCGAGAAACGCTTCGCCGAGCTCCGGGCCTCCGGACACAAGGGGCTGGTGGTGTACATCGGGGCCGGCGACCCCCACCTGGACGCCACCCACGACCTGGCGTTGGCCTTCGACGCCGCCGGCGTCGACGTCCTGGAGTTGGGCGTCCCGTTCAGCGATCCGCTGGCGGACGGCATCGTCAACCAGCTCGCCGCCCAGCGTGGACTCGAGAGCGGGACCACCCCGCCGAAGGTGCTGGAGACGATTCGCCGGATCCGGAAGTCATCGTCGGTTCCGATCGTCCTCTACATCTACTTCAACCTGCTCCACCGCGTGGGTGTGGACCGCTTCATCCGTGACGCGGCGGAGGCCGGCGTGGACGGGCTCCTGGTGCTGGACCTGCCGCCGGAGGAATCGACGAACTACGAAGCGCTGATGGCCGCGGCGGGACTCTGTCCGATCTACCTGATCGCCCCCACCACACCGGAGGCGCGCATCGCGGTGATCGCCCCGAGGGCGCGCGGATTCATCTACTACGTCAGCCGGGAGGGCGTGACCGGAATGCAGTCGAAGGTGAGTTCGACGATCGCCGAGATGACCGGCCGCATCCGCGCGCATTCCCCGATGCCCATCGCGGTCGGGTTCGGCATCTCCAACGCCGAACAGGCGCGGGAGGTGGCCAGCCACGCCGAAGCGATCGTCGTCGGGAGCGCCATCGTGAACCGCATCGCCGAGAAGGGCACCTCGCCGGACCTCGTCCCGTACGTCTCGGGATTCGTCCGCGAACTCTCGCAAGCCGTCCGGTCCGTCTCCTGACACGAACGAAACGGAAGTCCCGGCGGCGGCTGAATTCCAAACCATGCGCCACGTCGATCTCCCGATGTTCTTCCGTCCGCTCCTGTCCCTCGCCCTAGGGGCTTCGCTGGTCCTCACCCACGCCGCGGATTCGCCCGGATTCCAACCGGCGCCGCAGGCGTTCCTCCAGGAACTGGCCGACACGCCCGCGGGACTTCCTGCGGGGTCCGTGACGCTGCTGGAGCTGGACACCGAAGGCCGGCCACTGGCGTTCTCCGGTGGACGCTGGTTCAATTGGGATGGCACCCAGTGGACACCGAAGCCCGGTGGCGCCGCCAACACCCCGGACACCTTCCCGATGCCCGTGCCGGAGGGGAGTCCCGTCTCGGCCGCGGTTCCATGGGCCGACGTGCGTCATATCGTCCGCTCGGGAAACACCCTCTGGATCGCCACCCGCAATTCCCTGCTGACCTGGAGCGGAGGACAGACCCGTCCGGTATCCTGGCCTTCCGAACTGGAGATCCGGCAACTGACGGTGGGCAAGGACGGCGAAGTGGTCGTCGCCACCTCGGGCGGACTCAGGACGAAGGTCGGTGAACAATGGTCACCGCTGGAGGTGCTCGACGGTGGCGGACGGGCCTGGGCGGTCCGCGACGTCTTGGGCGCGGCCTTCGACTCCGAAGGACGACTCTGGTTCGCCAGCAAGGCCGGGGTCGGATGCAGGACCCCGGACGGCTGGCGGTTCCACGAAGGCAAGGACGGGCTTCCTTGGAACGACTTCACCGGAATCGCCGCCGCTCCCGACGGATCGGTGTGGTTCTCGACGCACCTCGGGGTGATCCGCTGGGACGGCACTGACTTCCACTACCGACAAGGCTTGCGATGGCTGCCCGCCGACGACGTGTCCTCGGTGCGGGTGGACCGCGACGGCCAGGCATGGCTGGCCACGACGAACGGAGTCGGGAGGATCCGGTTCGAATCGATGACGCTGGAGCGCAAGGCGGCGTTCTACGAGGACGAGATCGCGAAGCACATCAAGCGCACGCCGTTCGGCTACACGGCCGAGGCGCCGTTGGGGCGGAGGGCGGACAAGTCCACCGCCAATCCGGGCGACTCCGACAACGACGGGCTTTGGACGGCGATGTACGGAGCCGGGGAATGCTTCGGCTTCGCGGCGACGGGCGATCCGGCCAACCGGACGCGGGCCATACAGGCCTTCGAGGCGCTCCGCTTCCTGCAGAAGGTGACCCAAGGCGGGAATCCTTCGCCGCCCAAGGGGTACGTCGCCCGGACGATCCGGCCGATGGAATGGCCCGACCCGAACGTCGGCCGGATCGACGGCGACCGTGAGGAGGCGAAGCGCGACGCCCTGTGGAAGGTCTATGAGCCCCGTTGGCCCAAGAGCGCGGACGGGAAGTGGTATTGGAAGTCGGACACGAGCAGCGACGAACTGGACGGACACTATTTCTTCCACGCCGCCTATTTCGACCATGTCGCGAAGTCCGAGGCGGAGAAGGACCGCGTGCGGGAAGTGGTTCGGGACCTCACCGACCATCTCGTGGCCCACGGCTTCACGCTGACCGACATCGACGGCAAGCCGACGCGTTGGGCGACCTATGGCCCCGACACGGTGAACGGCGACGGACGCTGGTGGCCGGAGCGCGGACTCAACTCGTTGAGCATGCTGAGCTACCTCGCGGCGGCGTCCCACATCACCGGGGATCCCAAGTACAACGCCCATGCCCGGGAACTCGTGGTGAAGCACGGATACGCGCAGAACCTGACCTTCCCCAAGGTCCAGTTCGGGCCCGGCTCGGGCAACCAGTCCGACGACGAGATGGCGTTCATGTGCTTCTACAACCTGATGAAGTACGGCAAGGATCCGGAGGTGCGGGACCGCGTGCTCTTCTCGTTCTTCGCCTACTGGGCGATGGAGGCTCCGGAGATGAACCCGTTCTTCCACTTCACCTTCGCCCCGCACGGGATGGACCAGTCCATCCGGAACGTCTGGGGCGATTTCCCGGTCACGCCGTGGAAGGGTTGGCACGAGGATTCGATGGCCACGTTGCGCGGCTTCCCACTCGACCGGCTGGACTGGGCCTCGAAGAACAGCCACCGGTTGGACGTGGTGAGCCTCCCGCCGCAGAAGTCGAAGGACCTGTACGAGCCCAAGGACCGGGGCCGGGGCCACCGGACCAACGGGAAGGTGCTGCCGGTCGAGAACCGTCACTTCGAACATTGGAACACCGATCCGTGGACACTCAACTACGGGGGCGACGGCAACGTGTTGGGCAGCGGGACAGTGTTCCTCCTGCCGTACTACCTCGGACTCCACCACGGCTTCATCCAGAAGCCCTGAGGAACTCCGGGGACCTCCCCTGCTCCCGAAGCGTGGCCAAGGCCAAGGCCGCATGCCGTTTGGCGAGGCGGACGCCGTTTTCGTCGGTGACGAGAGGGCAGTGGAAGAAGCCGGGAACCGCCCAACCCAACGCGCGATAGAGCAGGATCTGCCGCGCGGTGCTGACCAGGAGGTCCGCGCCACGGACCACCTCGGTGATTCCCATGAGGTGGTCGTCCACGGTGCAGGCCAGTTGATAGCTGGGGAGACCATCCTGGCGAACAACCACGAAGTCGCCGAAGTCGCGTCCGGCCACGATGCGTTGCGGGCCCAAGCCGCGATCCTCGAATCCGATCACTTCGCCGTCCGGCACACGGAACCGCCAGGCCACGGGACGTCCCGGAGACGCGGCCCAGTCGGTCGGGCCGCGGCAGGTGCCGGGATAGACCGGTTCGTCGTCGGCGGCATGCGGGGCCGAAACGGCCAAGGCGATGTCCTTCCGGGAGCATCGGCAGGGATAGACCATCCCCACCCGCCGGAGGCGTTCAAACACGTCGCGGTACAGTGGAAGCCGACCACTTTGGGAGTACGGAGAGTGAGGGCCGCCGACATCGGGACCTTCCTGCCATTCGATGCCGAACCACCGGAGATCGTGCAACTGGGCCTCGACGAACTCGGGGCGGACGCGGTCGCCGTCGAGGTCCTCGTTGCGGAAAACGAGGACACCTCCCGCTTCGCAGGCCCGGCTGTGGGCGATCCAAAAAGTGCGGGCGTGACCGAGGTGGAGCAGACCGGTCGGTGAGGGCGCGATGCGTCCGCGATAGGAGGCGTTGGCGGCACCGGACCCCATGGTTCTCCCCGTTTCCCGTCCGAATCAGG
>CAMASJ010000081.1 GCA_945860685.1 Akkermansia muciniphila | reverse complement strand
TGGTACGTCGCCTCCGAGATGTTCCTCTCCTGGCATACCTCCCGGATCGGCTTCCCGCCGTCCGCTTCCCTCAATGCTCGGATCTTCTCCTCCGTCGTGTGTCGCTTTCCCTTCATCGTCTGCTCCCTTTCTGGGTTGCCCAGACTCTCTCTCCTCCTGGCTCAGTTTGGCGAGGTCACGTCAGGATCGACGTCCACTTCGACGGTTCGGCGCTTCAGGATGTCCACCTCGCCGCCGGGACCGTGTCCCTGTCCGGGACCTTCCAGCCCGACGGACGGTCGGCCAATCCGTCCACGGTGACCGAACTTTCCCCCCGCGACGCGACCTTCGCGGACGCCCTGGACGCCTTCCTCGCGGTCAACGGCACGCCGGACGGACAGTGGACGCTTTCGGTCACCGACCTCGAGTCCGGCGGCCTCGCCCGGGTGGCCTCGTGGGGCATGACCGTGAGCGCCGTGCCGGAACACGACTCGACGCTCCTGGTGGCGGCGGGAGCCTTGGTCGGCGTGGTGCTGCTGCGGGAACGCCGTCGCCGCCGCTGAGCCCGCCCGAACGCCTCGAATTCGCGCCAGCGTCATGGAGTGCGCGAGTCCGCTCGCGCTTTTTGGACACGGATTCCACGGATGGGTTCGGATTGGGAGGTGGCATTCCCGAGCCGTGTTGCCTCGAAAATCTGGAGGCCTTTTGACCGTGGAACATCGAGGCACCCGGGAGGCTGCCGGGCCCACTGGTCCGCCAGCCCGTTCCCCCAAGGCCCGGCTCCAGACCCTTCCCCATCGCGGATCCCCGGGAATCCGTGAAATCCGTGTCGAGTGCCGCGTTGGTGACGGTTTCGCTTCCCTCGATCCTCCGCGATCCACACCGTTGTCACGGCGGAAGGCCTGACCCGTCCTTCCGCAACCGGATCGAATGAAAATCTCCCGCATCTTCGCCCACCGCGTCGAACTCCCCCTCCACGAAACCACCTACAAGTGGTCCGGCGGCAAGTCGGTCACGGTGTTCGACAGCACGATCGTGGGCGTCGAGACCGACACCGGCCACGTCGGCTACGGCGAGGTCTGCCCGCTCGGGCCGTTCTACCTGCCGGCCTACGCCGAGGGCGTCCGCGCCGGCCTGCGGGAACTCGGGCCGCACCTGATCGGCGAGGACCCGCGGGAGCTGCTCAAGCTGAACCACCGCATGGACGCCGCGCTCAAGGGGCATCCGTACGTGAAGTCGGGCATCGACATCGCCTGCTGGGACCTTCTGGGGCAGGCGACCGGGCTGCCGGTGTGCGTGCTGATGGGCGGGCGCTACGGCGAGGCGGTGCGGCTGTACCGGGCCATCTCTCAGGAGGATCCGGAGACGATGGCCCGCAAGGTCGCCGGCTACCGCGCCGAGGGCTACACGCGCTTCCAGCTCAAGGTCGGCGGCGATCCCGACGTCGACATCGCCCGCATCCGCGCCGTGCGGGGCATCCTCCAGCCGACCGACCGCCTCGTGGCCGACGCCAACACCGGCTGGACCCAGCACGAGGCGATGCGCGTGGTGCGCGCGGTGCGGGACCTGGACGTCTACATCGAGCAGCCCTGCCTCTCCTACGAGGAATGCCTCGCCGTGCGGCGCAACACCGATCACCCGTTCGTTCTCGACGAGAACGTGGACAACCTCGACCTGCTGCTGCGCGCCCGGGCGGACCTGGCCATGGACGTGGTCAACCTGAAGATCAGCAAGCTCGGCGGCCTGACCCGCACCAAGCAGGCCCGGGACCTGTGCGTGAGCATGGGCATCGCGATGACCCTCGAGGACAGCTGGGGCGGCGACATCACCACCGCCGCCATCGCCCACCTCGCGCACAGCACGCCCGAGTCGTTCCGCTTCACCAGCACCGACTTCAACAGCTACGTCACCGTCAGCGCCGCCGCCGGGGCGCCGCAGCGGGTGGACGGCTACATGAAAGCGGGGACCGGTCCCGGACTCGGGATCACCCCGCGCCTCGAAGTCCTCGGTCCCGTGGTCGTCGAGGTCCGCTGAAACCGAATCCCGAGTCCCGTGACCCGATGAGAACCCTTCCCGTGTTCGCCCGCCTTTTGTCCGGCCTGGCCGCCGTGCTCGTCGCGGTCCCGGCCTTCGCCGCCGAGACCAACTCCCCGCTGCTCACGCTCGAACGCCTCTACGGCTCCGGGGAGTTCGGCGGCGAGGGTGGGCCGTCCCTGCGATGGCTGGACGACGGCTCGGGCTACACGACGTGGGAGACGGCCACGGGGCCGGGTGGCGGACGCGATCTCGTCCGGCACGATCCCGCCACCGGCGCGACCAACATCCTGGTGTCCGCGGCGGACCTCGTCCCGTCGGGCCGTTCGTCGCCGCTGTCGGTCGAGGACTTCGCCTGGTCCAAGGACCGGTCGCGGCTGCTGATCTACACCGACTCGCGCCGCGTCTGGCGCACCAACAGCCGCGGCGACTACTGGGTGCTCGACCGCACCAGCCATGAGCTGTTCCGCATCGGGGGCGACGCGCTCCCGTCGACGTTGATGTTCGCCAAGTTCTCGCCCGACGGCCGCAAGGTGGCCTACGTCCACGACCGGAACATCCACGTGCAGGACCTCCAGTCCCGCCGGATCGAGACGCTGACCCAGACCCCGACGCCGCACATCGTCAACGGCACCTCCGACTGGGTGTACGAGGAGGAACTCTACCTGCGCGACGCGTTCCGCTGGAGCCCGGACAGCCGGTTCATCGCCTTCTGGCAGTTCGACACGGAAGGGGTTCCCGAGGTGGCGTTGGTCAACAACACCGACAGCCTCTACCCGAAGGTCCAGTGGGTGAAGTACCCCAAGACCGGCGAGCAGAACTCCGCCGTGCGCATCCTCACCGTCGAGGTCGGGAACAAGACGATCCGCCCGGTGGCGCTGCCGGGGGATCCGCGGGACCACTACCCCTTCGACCTCGCGTGGCCCGAGGGTTCCCCGCAGTTCGTGGTCCAGCAGCTCAACCGCCTGCAGAACACCAACCGGATCTTCCTCGCGGATCCCGTCACCGGGGTCGCCAAGGAGTTCCACTCCGACACCGACGCCGCCTGGGTCGAGGCGCACCTGAACCTCCGCTGGACCCGCGACGGGAAGCGCTTCGTCCTGCCCAGCGAGCGCGACGGCTGGGAACAGCTCCATCTGGTCTCGCTCGACGGGAAGCGGAAGAAGGTGACCCGCGGGAAGTTCGATGCGGTCTCGCTCGTCCACCTCGATGAGAAGGGGAAGTGGCTCTACTACATCGCCTCGCCGGACGATCCCACCCAGCGCTACCTCTACCGGACGCGCTTCAACGGGCGTTCCACCGAGCGCCTGTCGCCGACGAACGAGCCCGGGACCCATTCCTACTCGGCGTCGCCGGACGGCCGTTGGGCGGTGCACACCTGGTCGCGCTTCGACCAGCCGCCGCGAATCCAGCTCATCTCGCTCGCCGACCACAAGACGGTGCGCGTTTTCCAGGAGAACACCCGGCTGAAGGAGCGCCTCGCGGCCCTGAAGAAGCCGTCCTCCGAGTTCCTGCGCATCCCGGTGGCGGAAGGCGTGGAGCTGGACGCGTGGTGCCTGCGTCCGCCGGACTTCGATCCGGCGAGGAAGTACCCGCTGCTGGTCCACGTGTACGGGGAGCCGGCGGGCTCGACGGTGAAGGACGAATGGGGCGGCACCGGGCTGCTGTGGCACTGGATGCTGGCCCAGCAGGGCTACGTGGTGATGAGCATCGACAACCGCGGCACCGCCACGCCGCGCGGCCGTGAATGGCGCAAGTCGATCTACCGCCAGGTGGGCGTGCTCGCCTCGCAGGACCAGGCGGCGGCGCTGCGTCACCTGCTCGCCACCCGGCCCTACCTCGACCCCGAACGCGTCGGCATCTGGGGCTGGAGCGGCGGCGGCTCGATGACCCTCAACGCGCTGCTGCGCCATCCGGACCTCTACAAGGTCGGCATCTCCATCGCGTCGGTCCCCAACATGCGGCTCTACGACACGATCTACCAGGAGCGCTACATGGGCCTGCCGTCGGACAACGCGGAGGGCTACCTCCAGGGTTCGCCGCTGACCTTCGCCGACCGACTGAAGGGCGAGCTGCTGCTCATCCACGGCACGGGCGACGACAACTGCCACTACCAGGGAGCCGAGGCGCTGGTGGACGCCTTCGTCCGGAACAACCTGCCGTTCCGCATGATGTCCTATCCCAACCGTTCCCATTCCATCAGCGAAGGCGTGAACACCTCGCGCCACCTGCGGGAGCTGATGACCGCCTTCCTCCACGAGAAGCTTCCCCCCGGCCCCCGATGAACTCCCTTCCTCCGTCCGGCGTCCGGTCCCGCGCATCGGTCTTCCGTCGGATCGCCTTGGCCGTGGCCGTCGGTGGGATGGCGGCCGGGCTGCAGGCAGGCCCTGTCGACTCGGCCCGGCTGTTCGAGGACGCGAACTGCATCGCCTGCCACACGCCCTCCGCCGCGCAGTCCGAATGGCTGATGCCGAAGGCGACACCGCGTTGGAAGGAACTTGGTGACCGGGTCTCGCCCGCGTGGTTGAAGGCCTATCTCGCGGATCCACGGGGAACGCATCCCGGCACCGCGATGCCGCACGTCCTCCATGGGCTCCCGACCGAAGCCCGGGCCGAAGTGGCCGAGGCGCTGACCCATTTCCTGATGGCGGACCGTCCACAGGGCTTCCAGCCGGTCCTGCCGGATCGCGCGGCGGTGGCGCGCGGCGAGGGGTTGTTCCATTCCGTCGGTTGCGTCGCCTGCCATCCTCCGCAGAACGGCGCGGCGGCCGCCGTGGGTTCGGTCCCGTTGCTGGCGATGGCCGACAAGTGGTCCCTCGAGGGGCTCCAACGGTTCCTGCACGATCCGAAGTCGGTGCGGCCGTCGGGCCGGATGCCCTCGCTCAACCTGTCCGAAGCCGAGGCCCGCGACATCGCCGAATACCTGCTCCGGGACACCCGCGTTCCGGCCGTGTTGGAGGTGGCGCAGTACCGGGATCGGCTGGAGTCGTTGGAGGACCTCGACACCGCGAAGCCGTTCCGCACCGCCACGGCGACGAACCTCTCGTTGTCCGCGGTCGGCGAAGGGGCGGGGCGGGCCGTCCGGTTCAGCGGTTGGTTCGAGGTGGTGCAGGGAGGACGCTACACCTTCCGGCTCGTGGCCGACGGCGCTTGCCGCCTTTCCGTCGCCGACGGTTGGCGTCTGGGCATGGACAGCTGGCAGCGCGAGCGGGTGGACGCCTCGGCCACGATGCGCCTGGACCCGGGCTGGTATCCGCTGGTGGTCGACCACGTCCGGCGCGGGCCGAAGGAGCCGTCGTTCCGTCTCGAATGGGAAGGCCCCGGCGTTCCCCGCGAGGCCTTCGGCGCCTCCCGGCTTCGCGCCACGCGGGAGGCGGTTCCCGAACCCGTCCGCTTCCGCCACGACCCGGCGCTCGCGGAGAAGGGGAAGGTCCACGCCGTCGCCTACGGCTGTGCGGCCTGCCATGAACCCGAATCGTGGAAGCCCACCGGCAAGCCGTTGATGTCGCTCGATGCGGAACGCGGATGCCTCGCCTCGACGCCGCCCGCGCGGTCCCCGGACTTCGGCCTCGATGCCGCCCGACGTGACGCCTACCGGGCCGCGCTCGCGGACCTGAACCGCCCGGCGCTCCCGAAACCCTCGGAGCGCGAACAGGTCGCCCACACGATGTCCGCCTTCCGCTGCACCGCCTGCCATACGCGGGACGGCGCGGGTGGCGTCGATGCTGCGCGCGACGCATTCTTCACCTCCAACGGCGAGGACCTCGGGGACGAAGGCCGCGTTCCGCCGTCGTTGGACGGCGTGGGGGACCGACTCCGTCCGGAATGGATCGCCCGGGTGCTCGCCCAAGGCGCTCCAGTCCGGCCCTATCTCAACACCCGCATGCCCCGCTTCCACAACGACGCGGTGGCGCGCTTGGCGCCGTTGTTCGTCACCCTCGACCGGCAGGAGGAACCCGTCGCCCCGCCGACCGACGACCCGGACATCCTCCGGGAGACGGGCCGGCGCCTGGTCGGCACCGACGGCCTTTCGTGCATCGCCTGCCACCGGTTCAACCGCCAGCCCGCCCATGCCTTGCAGGTGGTGGACCTCGCCGCCGCGGTGACCGGCCGTCTCAACGAGGACTGGTTCCGGCGTTTCCTGCGCAATCCCGAGCGGTTCCATCCGGGCACCCGCATGCCGGCGTTCTGGCCGGACGGCGTGAGTCCTTTGCCCGAACTGCTCGGTGGCAACGTGGACCGGCAGCACGCCGCGATCTGGACCTACCTCGCCGACGGGCCGCGGGCGAAGTTCCCGGTCGGCCTGAGCCGGGAGAACATGGAACTGGTGGTCGGCGGCGAGCCGGTGGTCTATCGCGGCAAGCTGTGGGAAGCCGGGTTCCGCGCGGTCGCGGTCGGTTTCCCGGGCGACCTCAACGCCGCCTTCGACGCCGAGGAGTTGCGCCTGGCGCTTCTTTGGCGCGGTCGCTTCCTCAACGCGGGACCGCATTGGGGCGTCCAGGGCATGGGCCAGATCCGTCCGCTGGGCAATCCGATGCTGATCCTGCCGAAGGGCCCGGCGTTCGCGGTGCTGCCCGACTTCCAGACGCGTTGGCCCACCAACTCGGCACGCGAACGGGGAATCCGCTTCTCTGGATACCAACTCGATCCGCAGAAGCGCCCGATCCTCCTCTACCGCATTGGAAGCCTGGAGGTGGAGGACCGGCTTGTTCCGTTCTCGGAAGGCGGCCGGTCGGGACTGCACCGCACGCTCCGCTTCTCGGGCACGGCACCCGAGGGCCTGTACCTCCGTGTGGCGGCCGGCGATCTCCGTTCCAGGCCGGAGTCCGGATGGGAACTTCCCGGCCAGTACACCATCGAGAGGCAGGGAACGTGGCAGGCCAACTTCGTCGGTGAAGGAAACTACCACGAGCTGCGGATTACGGTTCAAACCCGCGACGGCGTCGGCCAACTGGAGTTCAACTATGTCTGGTAACCGACTTCATCCGCTTCGCCGCTGGCTCCTCGCGCTGGCCTTCCTCGCGTCCGGATGGCTGTCCGTCCGCGCCGAGGACGAACCCTGGATGTCGCTGCGCGCGGGCCGCGGGCCGGGGAAGGGGAAGCACATCGTCTTCATCACCGGCGACGAGGAGTACCGCTCCGAGGAATCGATGCCGGCCATGGCCCGGATCCTCGCCAAGCGCCACGGCTTCCGCTGCACGGTGCTGTTCTCGGTGAACCGCGAGACCGGCGAGATCGATCCCGCCGTCGCCGACAACATCCCGGGCCTGGAGGCCCTGAAGGACGCGGACCTCGCGGTGGTGTTCACCCGCTTCCGTCACCTGCCCGAGGAGCAGATGGCCCACTTCGTGGACTACATGAACTCGGGGCGTCCGGTGATCGGCATCCGCACCGCGACCCACGCCTTCGACTACGACCGGTCCCAGAAGGAACGCTTCGCCGAATGGGCTTGGCGTGGACCGCACCCGAAGTTCCAGGGCGGCTTCGGACGCCAGGTGCTCGGCGAGACCTGGGTCGACCACTACGGCGGCTACCGCAGCCAAGGGACGCGCGGAATGGTCGTCCCCGGCCAGGAGGCGCATCCGATCCTGCGCGGCGTCGATCCGCTGTGGGGTCCGTCCCACGCCTACGCCGTGACGAAGCTGGAAGGTGACAGCCAGCCGCTGCTGATGGGACAGCCGCTGATGGGGCTGCGCCCCGACGACGCGCCCGATCCCAGCAAGGCGCCGGTGCCGATCGCGTGGACCAAGACCTTCACCGGCACGTCGGGCAAGGCGGCCCGCGTCTTCACCACGACCCTGGGCTACGGCGACGACTTCCGTGAGGAGTCCATCCGGCGCCTGCTGGTGAACGCCTGCTACTGGTGCGTGGGACTCGAGGCGAAGATCCCCGCCAAGTCCAACGTGGCCACCGTGGGCAACTACGCGCCGCGGAAGAGCGACTTCGGCGGATTCCGTCGGGGCGTGCGGCCGGCGGACCTCCAGCAGAACCTCAGCACCGACGACCTCGCCGACGTGCCCTTCAACGGACGCGAAGCGGGATTCTACCGGATCGTGGACATCCCCTTGCCGCCCGAGGCGGTGCTGGAGGCGGGCAGCGTCCTGGAACTTCCCGACGGCCGGCTCGCGGTCGGCACGCGCCGCGGCGAGGTCCATCTGGCGACCGGGGCCGCATCGACGCCGCCCACGCCGAAGTGGACCCTCTTCGCGAGCGGCCTGACCGAGGTGCTCGGTCTCGCGTGGCGCGACGGGGAACTGTACGCCACGCAGCAGGGCGAACTGACCCGCCTGCGTGACACCGACGGCGACGGACGTGCGGACCGCTACGAGACGGTCAGCGACGCCTGGGCCTGGGGTGGCGAGCACGAGTACACCTTCGGATCGGACTTCGACCGGGACGGCGCGGTGTGGACCGTGCATGGGCTCACCGACAGCTACACCTCCGAGCGGCCTTTCCGCGGATGGGCGCTGCGGCATTTCCCGGACGGACGGTTCGAGGTCATGGGAAGCGGACTGCGCAGTCCCGGAGGAATCACCTTCAACGACGCCGGCGACGCCTTCTACGCGGAGAGCCAAGGACCCTGGAACAGCTCGTGTTCCATCAAGCACCTGCGACCCGGCGGATTCCATGGACACCCCGCCGGCAACCGCTGGTACGACCAGGCGCCGGGCATGGGTCCGCGTCCCGCCGATCCGCCGGGCGATGAGGCGAGCCGACGCATCCCGTACGCCGAGGCCGAGCCCGCCTTCGTCCTCCCCGCGGTCCTGCTTCCGTACAAGAAGATGGGCCAGAGCGCCTCGGCCGTGATGCCGGACCGCTCGGGCGGCCGCTTCGGTCCGTTCACCGGCCAGATCTTCGTGGCCGACTACACGCTGAGCCTCGTGTCCCGGGTGGACATGGAGCGGGTGGACGGCGTCTATCAGGGCGCCTGCTTCCCCTTCCGGCAGGGCTTCGCCACCGGCCTGATCGGTGGAACGCTCACCCGGGATGGACACCTGTTCGTGGGCGGCAGCAAGCGCGGTTGGCCGGTGCGCGGGCTTTCCGCCCGGTCGTTCCAACGGCTCGACTGGACCGGGGTCGTCCCGTTCGAGGTCCACTCGATGCGCATCCGGCCCGACGGCTTCGAGCTGCGCTTCACGCGTCCCGTCGACGCCGCCGCCGCCGCCGATCCCGAGAGCTATCAGTTGGAGACCTACACCCACCACTTCTACGGCGCGTACGGCGGACCCGAGATCGAGCAGGCCGAGCAGCGGGTGGTGTCGGCGACGCCATCCTCCGACGGACTCCGCGTCCGTTTGGTGGTCGACCGCCTGCTCCCGGGACACATCCACGAGCTGAACCTTCCCGGCCTGCGGGACCGCTCCGGCGAAGCCCTGCTGCACGAGGTCGCCTACTACACGGTGAACCGCATCCCGAAACCCTGATCCCGCGCCTCCGTCCCATGGTGTCCGCCGCATCCCGCGTCCTCCTGCTCGTGCTGCTCTTCGCGGGGCTCGCGCCTCGTGCGGTCGCCGCCGCGCTCCGGCCCAACGTGCTGCTGATCCTCGCCGACGACCTGGGCGTCGGCGACCTCTCCTGCCTCGACACCAACAGCGCCTGGAAGACGCCGAACCTGGACCGCCTGGCGCGCGAGGGACGCGTGTTCACCGACGCCCATTCCGCGTCGTCGGTCTGCACGCCCAGCCGCTATGCCTTGATGACCGGGCGCTATGCCTGGCGCGGGCGGCTCAAGCTGGGCGTTCTCGACGGCTATGATCCCGCGCTTCTCGAGCCGCGGCGTCCGAACCTCGCCCGCTTCCTCCAGGGCCACGGCTACGTCACCGCGATGGTCGGCAAGTGGCACCTGGGACTCGACTGGGTGCGGAAGGGGCCCGGGCGAGAGGATTTGGATTTCACCCAGCCGTTCGGCGGCGGTCCGCTGGCGCATGGGTTCGAGGTGTTCCACGGAATCAGTGCTTCGCTCGACATGCCGCCTTACGTCTACCTGGATGGCGACCGGGTGCCGGTGCCACCGGACCGTCGGATCGAAGCCGGCAAGGCGCCGGCGATGTGGCGTGCCGGGGTCGTCGCGCCGGACTTCGTCCATGCCGAGGTGCAGGCCCGCTTCTTCGATCGGGCGCTCGGTTTCCTGGAGGCCCGTTCGCGTTCTTCCGACGGACGCCCGTTCTTCCTCCACCTCGCCCTCGCCTCGCCCCACACGCCGATCGTCCCCACCGCCGGATTCGCCGGACGGACCGGCACCACGGCCTACGGCGACTTCGTGGCGGAGCTCGACGCCTCGGTGGGACGCCTGCTCGACCAGCTGGACCGCACCGGCGAGGCGACCAACACGCTGGTGTTCTTCACCGCGGACAACGGCTGTTCGCCCGCCGCGGACCTCGCGGCCCTGTCCCGTCATCACCACGATCCCAGCGCCGGGTTCCGCGGCCACAAGGCGGATCTCTTCGAGGGCGGCCACCGGGTTCCGTTGATCGCGCGGTGGCCGGGACAGATCCCTCCCGGAACGCGCTGCCCGGCGACGGTCGGGCAGGTGGACATTCTTCCCACCGTGGCCGAGGCGCTGCATCGCGGGATCTCGAAGCAGGCCGGATTGGACGGCGTCAGCTTCCTGGCCCAACTGCGCGGCGAAGACTCCGCACCCTCCGGCCGCGACGGGTTGGTCCACCATTCGATCAACGGTTCGTTCGCGGTGCGCGACGGACGCTGGAAGCTGCTGCTGGCGCCGGATTCCGGCGGATGGAGCGCGCCCCGTCCGGGAGACGCGGGCAACGCCGGGCTGCCCCGCTTCCAACTCTACGACCTGGAGACCGATCCCGCGGAGCGCACCAACCTCGTCGGAAACCACCCGGAGATCGTCCGGCGCCTCGGCCTCTCCCTGCGTCGGATCATCGAGCGCGGCCGCAGTACGGCGGGTCCGGAGAGGACCAACGACCTGAGCCGGCCGTGGCCGCAGATCGGTTGGATGACCGAGTTCGCGCCCTGAGATCCGGACCCTTCCATCCCGCAGCGGAACCCCTTCGATGACCCGACTCCTGTTCCTCCTCGTTCCGTTGCTCGCCCTCTTTCCGGCCGCCTCGAAGGCGGCGACGGCGACCCGGCCGAACGTCCTGCTGATCGTCGCCGACGACCTCGGGTACTCGGACCTCGGCTGCTACGGCGGGGAGATCGCCACTCCCAATCTCGATGGCCTGGCCCGGGACGGACTGCGGTTCACCCAGTTCTACAACACCGCCCGCTGCTGGCCCTCGCGGGCGGCGATCCTCACCGGCCGCTACGCCCAGGAAATCCGCCGCGACGCCGTGGAAGGCGTGCCCAGTGGAACGCCGGGCACCCGGCCGCCCTGGGCCCTGCTGTTGCCCGAGCTGCTGCGTCCCCTGGGGTACCGTTCCTACCACTCCGGCAAGTGGCACGTGGACGGCAGGCCGTTGAAGAACGGATTCGACCGCTCCTACAGCCTCGACGATCACGATCGCCACTTCCATCCCCGTCTGCATTCGGAGGACGGCGTGCGCCTGCCAGCGGTGGCCACCAACGTCGGCTACTACTCCAGCACCGCCATCGCCGACCACGCGATCCGATGCCTGCAGGACCACGCCACGAACCACCCCGGGCGGCCGTTCTTCAGTTTCGTCGCCTTCACCGCCCCGCACTTCCCGCTGCAGGCCCCGGCCGAGGACGTCGACCGCTACCGCGAGCCCTACCGGGTCGGATGGGATGTGCTCCGGGCGAAACGCTGGAGCCGCATGCAGGCCCTGGGAATTGGTGGAACCACGTTGTCCGCTGTCGAGCGGTCGGTCGGACCTCCCTATGCCTTCCCGAAGGACCTCGAACGCCTTGGGCTGGACGAGGTGAACCGTCCGTTGGCCTGGGACGACCTCACCGATTCCCAACGCCGGTTCCAGGCCGACAAGATGGCCGTCCACGCCGCGATGGTGGACCGCATGGACCGCGAGATCGGACGGATGCTCGGGCAGCTCCGGGCGATGGGGGCGGCCGAGGACACGCTCGTGCTGTTCCTGTCCGACAACGGGGCCAGCGCCGAGATGATGGTCCGCGGTGACGGCCACGATCCCGAGGCGATGTGCGGCACCGGGGCGACCTTCCTCAGCCTCGGGCCCGGGTGGTCCACGATGGCGAACACTCCCTTCCGGCGGCACAAGACCTGGGTCCACGAAGGCGGCATCTCCACGCCGCTGGTGGTGCGGTGGCCCCGGGGAATCGCGGCGCGCGGCGAGCTGTGCCGGAGTCCGGGCCATGTGGTGGACCTGGTCCCGACCGTGCTCGAAGTGGCGGGCGGCCGGGTTCCGGACGCGTGGGATGGCAAACCGCTTCCGCCCGCTCCCGGCCGCAGCCTGGTTCCGGAATTGAAGGCCGATGAAGTCTCCAAGGTCCGGACCCTGTGGTGGCGTCACGAAGGCAACCGGGCACTGCGGGTCGGCGACTGGAAGATCGTCGCCGCCGGCAAGGACGCGCCGTGGGAACTCTACGACCTCACCGCGGACCGGTCCGAGTCCACCGACCTGGCGGCGTCCCAGCCCGCGAAGGTCCGGGAACTCGCCGCGGAATGGGCCCGCCTCGACACAGGACATTCGGAGGTGGCGCATCGAGACCTTCCTGAGCCGACCACCGGTTGGAAGCATTCCGGCTCGGTGTTCCTCCTCACCACTCCGGACGGCGCGGATCTGCCCGCGGGTACGGTTCTCCAGTCCTTCCCGTTGCTGGTGCGGCTGCACCGGGACTTCTTCCCCTTCGACCAAGCCCAGTCCGGGGGTGAAGACCTCCGGGTTTCCACCGTGGGTGGCGTGCCGCTGCCGTTCCAGATCGAGCAATGGAACCCGGCGGAAGGCACGGCGTCGGTCTGGGTTCGTATGCCGGAGATCCGTGGCAATGACCGCCAGGAACTCCGGCTGCATTGGGGGAATCCCAAGGCGGTGTCCCGCTCGGATGGCGCCGCCGTCTTCAATCCCTCCAACGGCCATCTCAGCGTCTGGCATCTGGGAGGATCCGGGCCGGATGGACCGATCGGCCAAGGAGCCACGGATACCGGCACGACGGCCACCAACGGGGTGATCGGTGCCGCGCGCCACTTCCGCGGGAGCGTGGGACTCTTCGCCGGGGATCGGATCACCGGTCTTCCCCAAGGTGCGGAACCCCACAGTTCCGCGGCGTGGGTCCGGGCCGAGCGCCCCAACACCACGCTGTTGGGCTGGGGCAACGAGGGCGGCGGCCGTGGCAGCAAGATCCGCCTGCAACTGCGGAGCCCGTCGCACTTCCACGTCGACAGCGACTTCTCCGACGTCCGCGGCCGGAACCGGATCCCCCTCCACCAATGGGTCCACGTGGTCCACACCTACGACGGCCGGGAAGGACGCCTCTATGTCGACGGGGTCCTCGATTCGTCGGCGACGCCGCGTCTGGCGATCCGCAGTCCGGCCCGTTTCTGGATCGGCGGCTGGTACGACCACTACGACTTCGTGGGCGATCTCGACGAGGTCCGGCTCTCGAATGTGGCCCGTTCCGCCGAATGGATCCGCCTCGAGCACGCGAACCAGCGTCCGCTCCAGACGGTGGTCGGTCCCGTGGTCCAAGTTGGGGAATCCTTCGGCGTGACACCCGCCGCGGCCCGGATCCCCGAGGGGACTTCCGTCACCTTCACCGCGCAGGCCGGTGGCGCCATGCAGGTCCGTTGGCTGCTTCGGGAAGACGGCCGGGAAACCCTGCTCGCCACCGATCGGTTCCGCCTCACCGTGGATGCCGGACGTGTCGCGGGTCCACGGTCGCGGGTGCTGCGGTTCCTGGCGTTGGGACGTGGAGGGTGGAAGTCCCAGGACGTCCCGCTGACCGTCGAGGATCGCATTCCGGATCCGGCCTTCCGACTCGAAGCTCCCCGGCGTTGGGATGGCCGCACGCCGATCGAGATCGTGCCGCACTTCTCCAACCGCGCTGCGTTGTCGATGACGGGCGCCGAGGCGATCCACATCACCTGGGCCGTCTCCAACCGGGCCGTGGTTCGGGAGATCAAGGGCGAGCGTTTGCGCCTGGAGCGCGCCTTGGGCGGCGGGCCCCTGGTGGTTTCCGCGACGGCGGACAACGGTGGGACCCCGATCACGCGCACGGCCACAATCCAGGTCCGGGAACCGGCGCGCGATCCGTGGATCGAACGGATTCCGGATCCCGAGGAACGTCCGGTGGACAACCAGTTCTTCGCCCGGGACGAGCGGAACGAGGGACTCCTGTTCTGGACCGGTCGGCTGACATCGCCGGCCGACGCCGTGTTCCTGCGCCTGTCGGACGACCAGGGTGGGGTCGAGCGCCGGCAGGTTCGTCCGGACGCCTCGGGTTCCTATGCCCTGTCGGCGACACTCAGGCCCGGACTCATCCGCTACCGTGTGGAGTTCGGAACGGTGACCGCCGGCCGGGATACCGTGCTCGGCACCGCGACCAATCTCGTGTGCGGCGACGTGTTCCTCATCGACGGACAGTCCAACGCGGTGGCCACCGACTGGGGGACGGAGGAGCCGGAGTTCCGCAGCGATTGGATCAGAACCTTTGGTGCCAGGTCC
>CAMASJ010000080.1 GCA_945860685.1 Akkermansia muciniphila | reverse complement strand
TGTAGTGGAGGAGGTGGTAGACGATGAAGGCGAGGATCACGAGTCCGCTCACCAGCATGTAGCGCGAACGCCAGGCGGAGCCGTAGGCCGAACCGCCGGCATAGGCCACGGGACGCGCCGCACGGTTCGCCATCGACAGCGTCACGGCGGCCGCGATGTGCAGTCCCACCACCCCGAGCAGACCGAGGCGCGCGCCCCAGATCAGGCCGGCCTTGGATTTCAGGAAATGCGCGTAGGTGTTGATCAGGTCCGGATTCCCGAACACCTGGAGGTTGCCCACCAGGTGCCCGATCACGAATCCAAAGAGCGCGATGCCGGTGACGGCCATCACGTACTTCTTCCCGAGCGACGATCGCCAGATGCGGGTCAGCAGGTTCATCTTCGTTGAGTAGGGGCTTGATCGGCGGAGACGCCGGAAACCCTTCGCCCTCAGCTAATGCCCGGGCTTAACCAAGGTCAAACGATCCGTTCGGGTATAAGGCGACCTACGAACCAAGGTAAGGCCCCGGAGACGCCTTGGGGCGGTCACTCCACGGCTACCCTCAGGAACCCGCTCGATGTCCCGGGCGACAAAGAGAAGCGGTACCGACCCGGCCCGTTGGTCGTGAGTGTGGCACCCGGAAACGCCGCCCACGGACCCGACGGCGTGGGAGCCCCCTGGAGTCGCCAGACACCGGAAAGCCCCGAGCGCAATGAGAAGTCCAGCTGCAGCCGGTCGCTCTCGGCCCTCCCGATCGAGTCGACCACGATCTCGCCCCCCACGGTCCCCGCGCCTCCGACCACGATCCGCAGCGGTTCCGAAAACGGAAGGCGGAAGCCGGCCATCACCGGCCGGACCCTCAGCTCGATCGTCCCCGCGATCACGGGTTGGACCACCACCTTACGATCAGCCGCGAGCGGGTGGGGGCCCGAAATCACCGGATTCCCGGTCTGGTCGAATCGGATCTCGTCGAGGTGCCAGCCGAACGAAGCGGTCGTCTGCGGGAAGTAGCTGCCCGGCTCCACCCGGTACCGGAAGCGTACCCGGATGTCGGTCCCGGCATACGCCTCCAGCGAGGCGGTGACGTTCGAGAAGGTCGTTTGCGAACCGCCCCCGTTGCCCCAACCGCGCTGCGTGAACACCGGCACCCAAGCGCCGCCTGTCGCCGGCGAGACCTCGGCCGTGGCCACCTGCGTCGTCGTGGAGAATCCCAACATCGACCGGAACCGCAGCGCCGATCCGGGCCCGGGTCGCAGGAAGGTGCGGATGGTCAGGATCTGGTCCTCGGCAGTTCCATGGACCAACTGGTACTTCCTGGATCCGGCCGCCGCGCCGGTTGTCCTCACCGGATCCCAGCCCGGACTGACCGCCACATCCATGTTGGTGGCCCCGCCTTCCGCGCCGTCCACGAAGGTGTAGGGCTCCAGTCGGACCTGGGTCCATTCATGCGCCTCAGCGCCGGGAAGGCGGGTCGAGAGGAAGACCGCCGTGGCGCCGACGGGTACCGCCGCGGGTCCGGACAGGACCGGCGCCGTGTATGGCAACACGAGATCCTGCTTGTGGTTCCGGTCCGAAGCCGCCGTGAACGAACGCGAGGAAAGAGTCTCCGCCCCCAGCAGGAAACGCAGGCCATTGGATCCCACCAACGCTGGGACCGAGAATCCGCCGGAACGCCCGGTCACGGCGAACGCCCCGGCCTCGGGGGCCTCGATGCGGACGCCCGGGATCCCCTCGCCCGAGTCGTAAGTGGCGTTGGTGTTGACGTCGTAGAAGACCACGCCGGTCGCCAGCGGGGTCGTGGAGGCGCGACGGGCGAAGTCGATGGTGACCAACTGCGGTCCCACCTCGTTGGTCGAAGTCGCGGTGACCCGACGGTTGGTCCCCTCCAGCACGCCGATGCCCACCTCACGGAACGCGGCGCTGTGGTTGTTGTCACGGTGACCGGGAGGGCGTTGCACCCCGCCGGCGCCGATGCCCCAGTCCACCTCGAAACCCGCGTGCCCCTGGTCGGCGCTCGTGGCGTAGGAGAAGATGTTCTCCCCGACCGCGTTCCACGGATAGCCGACCGCGCTGATCCTCGTGTCGATGTTGTTGACGACCGCCCCGGTGACCGGATCGCGCTGCTCGTGTTCCTGCACCGCCTGACGGAGCAGGTAGTCGGTGTGACCCCGCGCCGCCGTGATCAGTCGAGAATCGAACGACAGCGGCTGCTGTGCGGGATACAGCGCGATCTCGTCCACCACCCGCTGCCGGTCGACGTTGAAGAAGCGAAGGGCATCCTGGATCTCCGGATCGGTGCTGGTCACCAAAAGGAAACCTTCCTCCCGCGGAAAAGCCCGCGCCCGGTTCAGGCGCTCGAGGTAGACCTGCTCCAACGGCGACGGATCGCCGATCGAGTACTCCACGAGGCCCAGGCCGGCGGACTTCGGCTCCGGATCTGGAACCGGCGGCCGACTGAAGTTCAGAGCGGGCGGCGCCGGACGTGGATCGGCGGCGAATCCGACCAGGACGATCCCGAGGACGAGGGCAGCCGAAAACCGGATTCGCATGTCGCTCGGTACCTTGTCCCGGGCTGCGGTTGCCAGCCGATTTCCTCAGGCCGGAAACGGAAAGACTGTGCGGCCGTCGACGATCGTCCGGATCACCCTCCCGCGCAGATGCCAACCGTGGAACGGGTTGTTGCGGCATCGGCTCTCCGTGTCGGCCCGGTCGCAAACCCATCCGGCATCGGGATCCAGCAACGTGACGTCGCCAAACGAACCCGGCGTCAACGTCCCGCGTCCCCCGGACAGCCGGAGCAGACGCGCCGGATTCACGGTGAACTTCGCGAGGATCGATGAGAGGTCGAGTCGCCCGGTGTGGAGCAACTGAACCAGCGATAGGGCCAACTCGACCTCAAGACCGGTGATGCCAAAGGGCGCGTAGTCGAACTCGACGTCCTTCTCGGACTCCGTGTGCGGGGCGTGGTCGCTCGAGATGATCTCCAGCGTTCCGTCCACCAATCCCTCCAAGACCGCCTCCCGGTCCGCGGCGGTCCGCAACGGAGGGTTCATCTTGAAGTGCGTGTGGTACGAGGGCCAGACGGGTGGCGTCGGACCGCCGACTCCGCGTCGCACCAGGTCCACGCCGTCGGTCGCCCAGAACTCGGCGCTCCCGGCGATCGAGGTGTCGGTGAGCGTGAAGTGATGGGGACACGCCTCACCGGAGATCGGCACGCCGCGCCGCTTGGCTTCTCTCAGCAGCCGGATGCTCCCGGCCGCGCTCAGGTGCTGGCAATGCACCGGCGTGCCCGTCTGTTCCGCCAACAGGATGTTCCGCGCCACGATCATCTCCTCCCCGGCGGACGGCCACCCCTTCAGTCCGAGTCGGAGGCTCTGGATCCCCTCGTTCATGACGCCGTCCTTCACCAGGCCGTAGTCCTGACAGTGGTCCATCACCGGCAACCCGAACTGACGGGCATATTCCAGCGCGCGCCGCATCAGGTCGTTGTCCTGGATGCAATGGCCGTCGTCGGTGAGCGCGACCACACCCGCCTTGGCCAACGAACCGATGGAGGCCAGTTCCTCGCCGGCGATGCCCTTGCTCAGGGCACCGGTCACCTCGACCCGCACCGCCGCGTTCCGGGCTTTCTCCTGGATCAGGGCCACCGTCGCCGCCGAATCGATGGCGGGCGAGGTGTTGGGCATGCAGACGACCGTCGTGAACCCGCCCCGGGCCGCCGCCCGCGCCCCGCTGAGGATCGTCTCCTTCGCGGTCTGCCCGGGTTCCCGGAGATGCACATGCAGGTCGATGAGCCCGGGCGCCACCACCAGTCCGGTTGCGTCGATCCGCTCGGCTCCCTCGGGAAGCGGGATCCCGGGCGCCACCTTCTCCACCTTGCCGTCGACCAGCAGCACATCCGCCATGGCGTCGATCGCGTTCGCGGGATCCACCACACGCCCGCCGGTAATCAGGGTCACAGACATCGTGGACCCGACGCTACCGGGTCCGTCGCCACCGGGGCAAGGGACGGCTCGGCCGGCGACACGCTCCCTCGCCATCCCATGTTGGATCTCCATCAGGGATGGCATTTTTACAAGCTGCACCCACTATTCCTTTCAGAAGCACCGTTCAAAGATGTCCATGCTGAATGCCCACACCATCCTCATCGCGGACGACCATCCGATCTTCCGGAAGGGTCTGTGCGAGGTGATCGCCGCGGACCCGGGGTTCCGGATCGTGGGCGAGGCCACGAACGGCGAGGATGCCCTGGGACTCATCCGATCCCTTCGGCCGGCTGTCGCCATCCTCGACATCAACATGCCGCGGCTCAACGGGATCGGCGTGGTTCGCGGGATGACTCGAGCCGAGATGACCCACACCCCGACCGTGCTTTTGACGATGCACGAAGACGGCGACCTCTTCGAGGAGGCGATGGATGCCGGTGTTGGCGCCTATGTGCTCAAGGAGAGCGCTGTCGAGGACCTCCTGACCGCCCTCCGTGCCGTCCTGAATGGCGACCGCTTCGTCAGTCCCAGGCTCACCAACCTGCTTCTCCGGAGGCGCGAGGACGCGGCGGGATTGCGAAGGGAGAAGCCCGGCTTGGATCTCCTGACACCCACGGAACGGCGGATCCTGAAATGCATTTCCGAGGACAAGACCACCAAGGAGATCGCCGACCTCCTCAGCATCAGCCCGCGGACCGTCGAGACCCATCGGCAGAACGTCAGCAACAAGCTCCACCTCCAAGGCAGCCACAGCCTCCTCCGCTTCGCCTTCGCCAACAGGGCGCTTCTGGAGCGTTGATACAACCTGCCGCCTTGCGGCCCGCGGAACGCTGAGGCGGACGCCGAAGTGGGTGTCAACGCTCCAGTCGTTTCACGTGGGCCTCACAGAGTTCCGGGCATCTCCTGGGCTGTCCTTCGCCCATATCCACTAATCTCTACCGAATAAATCGGTTTACAGGGGTTGGGTTGGATTCGTACTTTGCCAAACCTGTTTCTGGATGGCTTATCGCAAGACCAACGTGCTGCCGGGCTTCGGTCTGACCTTGGGCTACACCTTGGTGTACCTGAGCCTGATCGTCTTGATCCCGTTGGGGTTCATGATCTTCAAGGTCACCTCGATGACCCCGGCCGAGTTCTGGAAGGTCGCCGCCAGCGAACGGGCCGTGGCCTCGTACCGGCTGACCTTCGGGGCTTCGTTCATTGCGGCGAGCTTCAATGGCGTCGCCGGCCTCCTCTTGGCTTGGGTGCTCACCCGCTACCGCTTCCCGGGACGTCGTTGGATGGATGCGCTGATCGACTTTCCCTTCGCCCTGCCGACCGCGGTGGCCGGCCTGACCCTGAGCAGCCTTTTTTCCGAGGACGGCTGGCTGGGCCGCTTCCTCGTGCCGATGGGGATCAAGGTGGTCTATGAGCCGTTGGGAATCGTCGTGGCCCTCACCTTCGTCAGCCTTCCCTTCGTGGTGCGGACCGTCCAACCCGTGCTCGAGGAACTCGACACCGAAGTCGAGGAAGCCGCGGCCACGCTGGGCGCCGGCCGATTGCGCACCTTCTTCTCCGTCGTCCTCCCCGGTCTGTTGCCGGCCCTGCTGACCGGCTTCGCGCTGGCGTTCGCGCGGGCGGTCGGCGAGTACGGCTCCGTGGTCTTCCTCTCCAGCAACCGGCAGTTCGAAGCCGAGATCACGCCGTTCGTCATCATGGGCTGGCTCGACCAGTTCGAGTACGCGAACGCCATCGCCGTGGCCGTGGTGATGTTGTCGGCCTCCTTCGCCATCCTGGTCTCCATCAACCTCGTCGAACGGTGGGCGGGCCGGTTCCAACGCTGACATGGCCGCCACCACCAAGCACCACTGGGGGCAGGCCGAGAGCCGCTCCCGCCGCGGAAGCGAAGACCCCGCCTGGGTCCGCATCCTCCTGATCCTCCTCTCCCTGGCGTTCGTCGTCGTGTTCCTGCTGTTGCCCCTGTCGAATGTCTTCGCCCAGGCGATGTCGAAGGGCTTTTCCGGCTACGTCGCAGCCCTCCACCATCCGGACACCCTTTCCGCCATGAAGCTCACGCTGCTGGTCTCGGCGTGCTGCGTGCCGCTCAACCTCGTCTTCGGACTCGCCGCCTCCTGGGCCGTCGCCAAGTTCGAGTTCCCCGGCAAGGCGCTCATCATCACGCTCATCGACCTCCCCTTCTCCGTCTCGCCGGTCGTCTCCGGCCTCATCTACGTGGTTCTGCTCGGCGCCCGCGGACCGTTCGCCCCCTGGCTGGACGCACACGACATCCAGATCATCTACGCGGTCCCCGGCATCGTGCTGGCGACGACCTTCGTCACCTTCCCCTTCGTCGCCCGCGAGCTGATCCCGCTGATGGAGTCCCAGGGCAGCGACCAGGAACAGGCGGCGCTGACGTTGGGCGCAAACGGTCTCCAGACCTTCTGGCACGTCACGCTTCCTTCCGTGAAGTGGGGACTGCTCTACGGGGTGATCCTCTGCAACGCCCGCGCCATGGGCGAGTTCGGCGCCGTGTCCGTGGTGAGCGGGCACATCACCGGCGTCACCGACACCCTTCCCCTCCGCATCGACAAGCTGCACCAGGAGTACCAGTCCGCCGCCGCCTTCGCCGCCGCCAGCGTCCTGGCCCTGCTGGCACTGGCCACGTTGGCGGTGAAGTCATGGCTCGAACACCGTCAGACCGCACTCCTGGCCGAGGGCCAGACCGAGGAGACCCCTGCCGATGAGCATTGAACTGCGCAACGTTTCGAAGAGGTTCGGCGACGTCGTCGCCGTGGACGACGTCTCGTTCACGGTCCGCGACGGCGAACTGGTCGCCCTCCTCGGCCCCAGCGGCGGCGGCAAGACCACCGTCCTGCGCATGATCGCCGGCCTCGAGGTCCAGACCTCCGGCGACGTCCTGATCCGCGGCGAACGCGTCAACGGCATCCCCGTCCAGAAGCGGAACATCGGCTTCGTCTTCCAGAGCTACGCGCTCTTCAAGACGATGAGCGTCCACGACAACATCGCCTTCGGCCTGAAGATCCGGAAGTGGTCGCGCGAGGACATCGAGAAGCGCGTCGGGGAACTGATCGGCCTCTTCGGTCTCGAAGGCCTGGGACGCCGCCTGCCGCACCAGCTCTCCGGCGGACAACGCCAGCGCGTGGCGATCGCACGGGCCCTCGCCCCGAAACCGGACGTCCTCCTCCTGGACGAGCCGTTCGGCGCCGTGGACGCCAAGATACGCCAGGAACTCCGCGAATGGCTCGTCCGGCTGCACGAGGAACTCCACGTCACCACCGTCTTCGTCACCCACGACCAGGAGGAGGCGATGGAGGTCAGCAACCGCATCGTCATCTTCAGCCGCGGCCGACTGGAGCAGATCGGGACGCCGCGCGAGGTCTACGAGGAACCCCGCAACGAGTTCGTCGCCCGCTTCATCGGCGTGATGAACGTGCTCGAATTGAAGGTCTCCGGTGGCGTCGCCCGCCTCAACGAGCTGACCTTCCCCGCGCACGGCGTCGCCGACGGACAGACGCTTCGGATCGGGTTCCGACCCTACGCGGTCCAGATCTCCCGCGTGGCGACGGAGTACCCCTACACCGCGGTCGTCCGTCACGTGTTCTTCCTCGGCGTGCTCCTGCGCCTGGAACTGGAGACCGCGTCCGGACTCACCCTCCGCACCCGCATCACCAAGGACGAATACGTCCGCCAGGGATTGGCCCAGGGCCAGACCGTGAGCTTCCAGATCCGCGAGTACCGGGTGCTGTCGGCCGGCGGCGACGCCCTCGCGGCCGAAGTCTCCGCGGTCCATGCGGCTCCGAGCTTCGCCGAAGGCATCTGAGCCCGTTCAGGGCTCCTCGAACACAAGTCGTCCGTCTGGACCCATCGGAAGCTCCACCACCTCGAGCACCGCCAAGAGGGGCACCGGTCCGTAGACGTGCGGGAAAAGCTCCTGGCCTCCGCGGGTGTTCTCCCGCACCACCGGCACCGACAAGGCGGCATCGTCCACCTTCAGCAGGAGCATGTCCCCGCGGCCCTTGTAATAGCGGTCAGCGGTACCGCGGACCTGGTGGAGTTCCGAGAAATGGATGAAGCCCTCGGCGAGGAGGTCCGGCGAACGGAACTCGCCTTTCCGAAGCGCCTCCCTCCAGTGGTCCGGCTCTGCAATCCGGTAGATCATGAATGCCGGGAACCGTCTCATCCGGCCGACGGCTGTCCAGACGCGGTTGGCCGATGGCACCGAGGAAACCAGTCCCACTTCTCGCACTTTCAACCCTTCAACTCCCCAACCGTTCACCCCTTCCTCGGAACCTGCGGCGGCTTTGCGAGGAACTCCTCGGTGTCCCGCACGGCCTTGGTCGGCGTCCCGGTCTTGGCGAGGAACCCGAGGTCGCGGAACCACTCGATGAAGCGGTCCTGCCACTTGCCCAACGGCGTTCCGTTGCGGTCGGTGATCCCCGCGGTCGAGCCGCTGCCAGGGTGGAATCCGTTGCCGTAGATGTGCATCTCCAGGTTCGGGATCCCCGCATCGAGGAAGGCGTCGAAGTACTGGTCGGCCCAGATCGCATGTCCCCGATCCCCGGAACCCGGGCACATGATGAACGAAGGCGGGGCGTTCCGCGGCACCGTCGGCTTCGGATCCCGGGCGAAGGGCGTCGGACCGGGATAGACCAAGGCCACGAAGTCCGGACGCGCGGAGTGCGCGGCGTAGGGGTCCGAGGCATCCTTGTGCTCCGCGGCCCAGGACTCGAACAGCACCCCGGCCGGGGCCGCCAGTTCGGCACCGGCCGAGAAGCCCATGATCCCGACCCGCGCCGGATCCAGCTTCCACTCCTGGGAGTAGGCCCGGACGATGCGGATCGCCTGCATCGCGTCGTCCACGGCATCGGTCTTCGGCTCGTAGCCGTCGCTGCGCAAACGGTTCCGGAGGATCACCGTGTTCACGCCGTAGTTGAAGAAGTAGGGCACGAGGTCCGCGGCCTCGGAACCCACGTTCAGGGTCCGGTGACCGCCCCCCGCCGCGAGGATGACCACGGCCCCGGTGTTGAGGCTTCCGTCCACCAGATGCACCTCGATCGAGGGGTTGTGGATGTTGGTGACGCTGGCGATCCGGCCCGGCACCGAACGGCTCATGGTGTAGTGCTCCGCCTCATGGACCCGCGCACTCCGGAGCTGCGGCGCACCCTCGGACCAGAGCGGGACCACGATGCCGCCCGGCAGGATCGGTTGCGGCCGGTACGGCAGTCCGTTCGTGGGTCCCGGCGACGGGATGCCGGACGGCTGTGGCAGGGGCGGCAGGGCGGAAACAACCCCGGCGACGGCGGTCATCACCCAGCAGGAGGCCAGGATGCGGAGGGGAGTGTTCATGGCGGTCGGGAAAGCGTCGCAGGCGTCCCCGGATCCGCAATCGCGGCGTCACGCCCGGGGACCATTCGGGAATTGCCGCGGCAAGGTCCGCCCGACGAACGTCCCCGGCCGATGATCGCCTACAACCCGAAGGACTGGTTCTCGATCCTCTTCCGCTTCCACAAGGCGGACACCTTCCGGAAGCTGCTCCCGCTGATCCTCGCCATCGGCGTCTATTCGGCGGCGGTGGCGTGGCTCGAACTCGTGCTCTGGAAGGTCGGCCCGGACAGCCGTGTCCGGAACCTCTCCCTCATCCACAGCACGCTGGGGCTGGTCATCTCCCTGCTCCTGGTCTTCCGCACGAACACCGCCTACGACCGCTGGTGGGAGGGCCGCAAGATCTGGGGCTCCCTGGTCAACGCCAGCCGCAGTCTCGCGATCAAGATCTCCCACCTGGCTCCGGACCAACGGGGGTTCTTCCGCATCATGATCCCCAACCAGGTCCGGGCCCTGAAGAACCACCTGCGCGACGAGTTCCTGCCCGAGGACCTCCACGCGTGCGACGGATTCCACGTCGGCGGGATCGACCCCGGCGGCCATGTCCCGAACCAGGTGGCGAAGGTCGTCGTCGGACGTC
Source organism: Akkermansia muciniphila (assembly GCA_945860685.1). Lineage (GTDB taxonomy): Bacteria > Verrucomicrobiota > Verrucomicrobiia > Limisphaerales > UBA9464 > SXXZ01. The sequence goes on along the minus strand of CAMASJ010000080.1, from coordinate 4,792 downwards.
TCTACGCCTTGGAACGCGAAGGCGTGCTGCGACCGGAACACCTGCTGGGACTCCAATCCGAGCTGGTCGCCTACACCGACGCCGCCGGCGCCTGCGAGCGGATCCGCAAGTCCCCCATCCCCTTCTCCTACTCGGTCTTCCTCAAGAAGTTCATATTCCTGTACGTCATGACCCTGCCCTTCGCCTACGTGTTCTCACTGGGCTACTGGGTCGTCCCCGTGGTCGGGATCGTGTTCTACGTCCTCGCGAGCCTCGAACTGATCGCGGAGGAGATCGAGGACCCCTTCGGCAAGGACGCCAATGACCTGCCGCTCGAGGCGATCACCGACACCGTCCAACGCTCCGTCGAGGAGATCCTCGCGGACTGAGACGTCCCAACGAAAACGAGCTCCCTCCTCGCAGCCTTGGCATCCTTCGTTGTGAACCACCGCCCGTAGGAGACGATGTCCTGGAGCTTGTCTGAGAACTTATGGTTGGGCGTAGATCAGACCTACCAGGCGGGCTGAGTCAGCTCAGCCTCTTGACCATTTTCCCCTCGCTCATCCGGCCTCGCATGTATGGATCGATGGACAAAAGAGCAGATTTCGCACGTGCACCTGCTGCGCCTGCAACGGAGGCAGGGTGGATTCGGCCAAGGCAAAATTGTCGGCGGTGGGAATGCCCTTGGGCCGCGAGGCGAGACGGATTTCGCGGCTGGTTGTGGGCGTGGTCATGGAACAGGCGACTTGTGTTGGTGCACTGCCGGACGGGACGCGCTTCAGGTGCGGAGGACGCGGGACAAGTAGGCACTTCATCCCGCAACGAGCATGACCAAGGCCTCGCCACGCAATGCCTTGGAATAGGGACAGGTGCGATGAGCTTCTTCCATGATCAGACGGGCCTGATCTGGGGCGATGTCCGGGAGTTGGGCATGAAGCTCGACAGCGAGGCCATAGCCGCCCTTGTCATCCTCGACCAGACTCACCTTCGCACGCACGTTGGACGGTTGGACCGGCGTTCCGAGCTTCTTGGCCGCATTGATGAGAGCACCGTGGTAACAGGCGGAATAGGCGCCTGCGAACAACAGCTCGGGATTGGGGCCCCGCGTCTCGATGCCCTTCTCCAGTGGGTTTCCCAACGTGAGATCGAGCAGTCCATCGGGCGATTTCACGTTTCCTGATCGTGCGCCTTTGGAGATCGCCTCCGCGGTGAATAGGGTTGTCACAAGATGTCGACGCTACGTGAGCGCCTTGTGACTGCCATGGGGCCAAACCCTACCGCGCCGATGAGTCACGCGATCAAACACCCTGCCTGATCAGGGGCCGCATTGGCGTGCAGGTCGCTTCGCCATCGTTCCGCTCAAAGCACGCGCTTCAGCCAGTCGGCGGTGAGGGTCAACACACGGTCGGGAATCGGGCTTCCAGGCTGGAAGACGTTGAAGATGTGGTCCGCTCCACCGATCGAGACGGCCTCCCGGGGTTGGCCCTGCACGGCGTTGAGGAATTCCGGTTCCCGGGCGGGAAGGTAGTCCTCGGTGCCGCGGATCGAGAGGAAGGCCCCGTTGTACCGGCGCAGATCCTTCTCCACGACGCGTCCCCGGAAGCTGTCGAAGAACTCGCGCCGCAGGGTCACGGTCTTCCAGCCGGCGATCTCGAGGCGCCCCTGCCCTTCACGGGCCGCCTGCTCCGCGGTCGCTGCGAACCTTCCCTCGGTGAAGCCGGCGTGGAGATCTCCGCCGGCGGAAGACCACAGCACCATGCAACGGATCTGTCCCGGGACGATCGCCGCGGCACCGGCCGCCGTGGCGCCGCCCAGGCTCCAGCCCAGGACTCCGATGTGCCCGCGGGAAACGCCGGGCTGCGAAAGGACCCAGCCCAGGACGTTGGTGGTATCGGCAACCCGACTCTGGAACGTGGACAGGAGATTCGTGCGGAATCGGTCGCCTTCGCCGCGGAAATTGATCCGGAAGCTGGCGATCCCCTCGCTGGAAAGCCTCTCGGCAAGCTTCTGGTAGAGGTTGCCCGCACCGTCCATGTCGTCGGCGAAGCCATGGAGCAACAGCATCGTCCTCCCATCCCAACCCGCTTCGGGCGTCCACCAAGCGCCGTTCAGGCCATCAGCCAGTTCGATCCGCCGCTCGCCGCCGAGGACGCCCACGTCGGCGAACACGAGTAGAAGCGGTAGCGCCGCCACCGGGCGCAGGAGGACACCAAGGGTCCGAAGCCAAGACTTCATCCGGGAACCCTTTCCGCGTCTGCGGGATTTGGGCAAGCGGTTCGCCCGCCTCCCGTCGAATGAAGTCCACGGCGGTCCGCTGCGTCTCGTTTCCCCGTGACCCGCTTCCGTCTCCTGTTGCCGGCCGCCTGCGCCCTGCTCGCGCACATGTTCCTACCCCGCCTCGGGGCGGAGGCGAACCCGGATTCCTACCCGCAGACCACTTCACGCAAGGGACTCCAGGTGCAAATGGTGGACGACGCCTTGGCGCTCGGTGTGAAACACGCCGCGCTGAACTTCAACCTCGCCCAGTTGCTGGATCTCTCGGGCAACACCAACGGTCCTTCCCGCGAGGTCGACGGACGACGCTGGTTCTTCCGCACCGACTACCTGGAAGCGATGGACCGCCAGATCCGGCCGCTCTCCGAGAAGGGCGTCGTGGTCTCCCTGATCCTGCTCAACTACGAGTCCCAGGAGCCCGCGTTGCGCCGGGTGCTCCTGCATCCGCGATACGATCCCGCCTGCCCCAACCACCTCTCCGCCTTCAACACCGTCGGTGAGGAGGGCCGGTCCGCCTACGCGGCCGCGATCGGTTTCATCGCCGCCCGCTGGTCGGATCCCGCGGCCCGGCAAGGGAGGGTCTGGAACTGGATCGTCGGCAACGAGGTCAACTCCCACTGGTTCTGGTCCAACATGGGACACCTCCCCATGGAGGACTTCTGCGACGACTACCTCCGGACGGTCCGCCTCACACACCGGGAGGTTCGTCGCTTCTCAAGCGAGGCCCGGGTGTTCGTCTCCCTGGAACACCACTGGAACATCCCCTACCCCGGCGGCAAGGAGGGCGAGGTCTTCCCGGCGCGTCCGTTCCTGGAGCGGTTCGCCCGGAAGGCCCGCGAGGAGGGGGACTTCGACTGGCATGTCGCCTTCCATCCCTATCCCGAGAACCTCTTCGAACCGCGGTCATGGAAGGACTCCTCGGCGAAGCCCGATTGGCGGACGACGCCGCGGGTCACCTTCCGCAACCTCGGCGCCCTCGGGGATTTCCTCGGCCAACCGGCGCTCCTGCACGCGGGAGCCCGCCGACGCGTGATCCTCAGCGAACAGGGCTTCCACACGCCGGCCGGTCCGGACGGCGAGACAGTGCAAGCCGCCGCCTACTGCTACGCGTGGAAGCAGGTGGCCCTGCAGCCCTGGATCGATTCGTTCATCCTGCACCGCCATGTCGACCACGCCGGAGAAGGCGGCCTGATGCTGGGGCTCTGGACCCATCGCAAGGGATCGATCGCCGATCCCGACCGCCGCAAGCCCATCTACGAGGTCTTCTGGAAGGCCGACACCGAGGAGGCCGACGACGCCTTCCGGTTCGCGTTGCCCGTGATCGGAATCGCCAACTGGAACGAACTTCAGCCCGGCCGCTAAGGCGTGGGAACGAAGGGATCGCCGAGGACGCCATTGCGTGTCTCGGCAAACCGGAGTGCGATGACGTCCGACCGCACGATGAACTCCGTCTTCAAGTGCCCCGCCTGCAACGCCGCGTTGGGGACTCCCGAACGACCGACGCCCGATCCGCTTCCGCCCTGCCCGCAGTGCGGATGGAATCCCGCGAAGGCCCGCGACCGCGGTGGCTTGGGTTACCTCGTGCCGAGGGCGGTCGTGTGGTCGTTGTTTGGGGCCGCGACCGGCTTCCTCACCGCCCATTCCCTCAGTTGGGTGCTGTTCGCCGTGATCGGGTTCGGTCCCGTCGTCCTCGTCCCGCTCGCCTTCGCCTCCCGCAGCGGCTGGTTCCTGCTGCCGCTCTCCTACTCCGTCGGATTCATCGCCACCCTCCTGCGCTTCACCGATCCGACCGGTGCCGGTGTCGGATGGCAGTTCCCGGTGGTGGCATTGCTGGGCAGCCTTCTGCTCGCTTGGCTGGTCGGTTGGCTGAAGCATTCCCGCTGAACCGCCACCCCGTTGGCCGCCAGATCCCACCCGGCTCACCAGACTCCACGCACCGGGAAGTCGCGTCCTTCCTCCACCACTCGGCGCATCTGGTCAAACCACCAGTCCGCCCGCGCGCGTCCGCACGGCTTGACCTCCCGGATCCGACGTTGTCCGCGGCGCGCTCCCGACGAGGGCAGCTCCATGGGCAGAAGTCCGGTCGTGACCCGATCGATTTCGTTCTTCATGGCCACATCCTCACACGGTTGATCGGACAAACGCTGTCCGAGGGTGGACGGCTCTCCGGTTTCGAGGCGGCTCCGCCTGCAAGGAAAGGAACGGTCGGAAGCCGGCGTCGCACCAGCGCGGGGATTGTCCGGAATCCCGCCGATTTTGACGTGTCCCACGGCGTTCCGTAGGGTGCAGGCCAGATGACCGATTCCGAGCGTGCCCGGCGGATCCGGGAGGCGCTGCCTCCGGGTGGACTTTTCGCCGGCATGACGTGGCGGACCTCGCCGCATCCCTTCGCACTCGGCGAGGCGCTGGGCCGGGAACTGGAAGGGCTCGGCCGCGTCCTCCACCAGTTCAACCGGGCCGTGAACCAGCTCTATCGGCGGTCCTGCGAAGGACGCGCCCCGGCCTGGGTCGCCGAACTGCTCGACCAAGGCAAACCGGC
>CAMASJ010000079.1 GCA_945860685.1 Akkermansia muciniphila | reverse complement strand
TCCTTGCCGCTGCTGGCGACCCGGCTGGCGTCCACGCTGAACTCCGCCGCGAAGACCGCCGCCCCATGTTCGGTGAAGCTGGAGACCGCCTCGCCCGAGGCCGCATCCGCCACCCGAACGGTCCGATCGCGGCTGGCGCTCACCAGGCGTTTGCCATCACCGCTCCAAGCCAGGGACAGCACCCAGTCCGAATGCGGCGGCAATGCGACCCGCCTCGTGCCGGAGGCCGCGTCATGGATCGACACCACGCCATCCGCTCCCCCGACGGCGATCCAGCTGCCATCGGGACTGAATCGCACGGCCGTCAAGACATCGGCGCCACCCCGCAGCCAGGCCCGCAACGTGCCGTCCGACGCGTGGAGCAGGACCGCCTCTCCCAGCCGTCCGGGACTGCCCGCGGCCACCGCCAGCGAGGCTCCGTCCGGACTCCAGTCCAAGGCGGTGATCCGGTCCGGTAGCCCGGGAAGCCGACGCTTCAGTCCGCCGCCCTGGGTCTCGACGACGAGCACCTCCCGAAACGCCCCAACCACCAGTTCCGATCCGTCTCGAGAAAATGTCAGTGCTGCGATGGGGACCGGATGGCGATACGCGACGGGAGCCACGCCGCCGGCACCCCGCGGCAGCCAGGCGGACAGCGCTGCGTCTGCGGACTTCCCCTCCATCACCGCCCCGCCCTGGATCCAGGACCGGATCCGTTCGATCTCGTCGGCGGTGAGCGGAGCACCGTCCTTCGGCATGCGCTCCTCGGGATCCTGGCTGGTGATCCAACGCATCCAGGAACTCGACCCCGGATCACCGGGAACGACCGGAACTTCACTGCTGGTGCCGGCCAATCGCAGTTGCGCCACCGAATCCATCCGGTAGCGGCCCTTGGCCTTCGACTCCTGATGGCATCCAAGGCACCGCTCGAGAAGGATCGGAACCACGTCCCTTCCGAAGTCGGCTTTCCGCATCGCGGACTCCTGCGCCACAGCCGCGGGTACGAGACAAAAGGCCACCCACAACAGGCCCTTCGTCAGCGGGTTCAACGCCGCCTCCATTCGATGCCCGCCCAGGCGAGCAGCGCCATGCCGACCGGCGTGCCGGTGATGGAAGTCGGCACTGCTGCGACGATACCCAGGGCGAAGGCCTTTCCGAGTGCGGCGGACCACGGATCACGACGTGCGGCTCGTTGAAGCCAGAGCGTGGGCAGGAAGACGCTGAGGAAGCTCAGCGGAATGGTCACCACCCAGAGGAGTGCGGCCCAGTCGGCCGTCATCCAAAGGTTGTCCACGAACAGGAGGATCGCCGAAGCCGCCGGATGGATCGGGGAGAACTTCCTCTCCTGCAACGGCGGCGTTTCCGAGTCGAGGTTCCCGTCGGTCCCCGGAAGCCGCATGGGCACGCCTGGCGACGTACGGTCCGGGACATCCCGCTTCGTTGGTTCCGGTTCGTGCATTCGTCCGCTCCGCCGTCAGAACAGGCTCCCCTGCCCGGCGGCCTCCTCGGTTCCGAGTTCGGACAGAAGACTCCGGAATCCCCAACGCCGATAGAGATCGCGCAACGTCGGGACATCCAAGGGCGTCGGCGCGAGGGACGCGAGGTCCGGCCCACCTTCCAACGAACACTTCAGCGTCACCATCCGCTGATTGCGCCGGACGTTCTCCATGGCCCCGAGCAGCTCGGCGCGTTGGCGGTCCGATTTCACCTCGGTCAAGCGGGAGAACAGCGCCTCGACGCTGCCAAAACGCCTTAGCAGGTCCGTCGCCGTCTTCGGGCCGACACCCGGCACCCCGGGGATGTTGTCCACCGCGTCGCCGACCAGGCTCAGCCAATCCACGATCTGCGCCGGTTCGACGCCGGACTTCGCCACCACCTCCGCCGCACCCCAGACCTTCTCGGTCTTGTCGTTGGGATTAAAGAGACCGATGCGGTCGTTGACGAGCTGCATGAAGTCCTTGTCCGAACTGGCCACAACCGTGTTCCAGCCCGCCGCCTCGGCCCGCTTCGCGTAGGTCCCGATCCAGTCGTCGGCTTCCGTTCCGTCCTGCTCCCACGAGGAATAGCCCGCCGCCGCCAGCCAGCCCGGCATCTGGTCGATCTGGACCGCGAGCCCCTCGGGCATCGGAGGACGCTGCTGCTTGTATCCGGGCAGCTCCGCCATGCGCTCCTCGGCGAGTCCACCATCCCAGATCACCAGGCGATGCGTCGGCTTCAGGATCCCCTCCATCTTCTGGAGCATCTTGATGAAGCCGTAGAGGGCGTTCGTAGGCGCGCCGTCGGGGCCGTTGAGCGAGCGGATCGCGTGGAAAGCCCGGTAGGCGTAGGCGTGACCGTCCACGAGCAGCAGCCGCGGGGTGGGTTCGGACTCGGACATCGCGGATGAACCTGCTTGGCGACCCGATCCCAGACAAGGCCGGGCTTCAGCGGCTCGGTGAAGCGAGCGTCCCGGACAAGAATTCCTCCACGGCCTTCATCCACTCCGCAGGCGAAGTGGCCAGCCCTCCTTCGTGACCGGAGTCCGCCAGACGAGCCAACGTGACCGGTCCAGCCGCCGCGCGCTTCAGTTCCTCGGCTTCCTCCCACCGCACCCGCGTGTCGCGTTCCCCGTGGATCAGCAGCACCGGGACCCGGATTCGCCGAAGGTACCCCACCGGCTGGTGCCGGAACCCGTTGAAGCCCGCCACCCGGCCTCCCCAGAAAGTCAGCAGCCAACCACCCGGATTCCTCGGAAGCCCCATCGCGGCGAAGCGGTTCTCCACGGCGTCCTGGAAGCGCGCGAAGGTGCACTCGCCAATGATTCCCCGCGGCTCGATCCCGAGTTCCCCAACCGCCCGCATCACGGCCGCCGCCCCCATCGAGGCGCCATGGAGGAATACCGGGTTTCCCGCCGCACGGGCCGAAGCAGCCACGAACACCGCCCGGACGTCCTCCGCCTCGTGGTAGCCCAAAGAGGTGGTGTTTCCGCTGGAACCGCCGACACCCCGGAAATCGGTCAGCCAGACCTCGAGTCCCATCCGGTGGTAGGCCTCGCCCATTCCCAAAAGCCCGTCCTTGCTCCCTCCGTATCCGTGGAAGAGCAGGATCACGCCACGGGTGGGCCTGTCCTTCGGTGCCGGGAGGCGCCATGTCTCGAGCAGGACATCCGGTGCGGCCGAAATCCGGTGCGTTTCGAACTCCAACCCGAGGTCGCGGGGCGTCCGATGACTACTCGGACGGGGGAAATCGACTCCACGGACCAGGACCCCAAGCCGTTCCAGCCGGCCCAGGCTTTCGGGCGGACGTGTCCGCACTGTCGCATCCGAGAAGGTCATGAACCTCCGGGCGTGGTTCCACGCCAGCAACTGAGTGAGGAACACCACGGCCGCGATCCCCAACCCGACACGGACCAGGATCCTTCGACGCGCGGATGGAATGGACGGGACCGCCATCGACGCGACCCTCGCCGGCGGGATCGACTGGATCAATGTCGGGGGAACGCTTTTCGATTCACCGGAACGCGGCGGGATCGGCGACACCGTGCGGCGTCATGAACGCCTGGTTCACCGCACCGCTCGAGACCGCAGGGATCTTCCTCGCCGCCGACTTCGTCGTCGGCTTCGTCCATTGGATCGAGGACGCCTACATCCGGGAGAACAGCCCGGTGGTGGGCGGACTGATCGGAAGACCCAACATCCTCCACCACCACCTGCCCCGTCGCTTCACCCGCAAGTCGTGGTGGGAATCGTGCTGGGACCAGATGATCCTCGCGGGTGTCTTCCTCGCGTTCGCCTCGTGGGCCGGGTTCCTCGGCTGGCAGGCGGTCCTGTTCGCGGCCCTTGTGGGCAACGCGAACCAGATCCACAAGTGGGCGCACCGCAGCCGACGGGAGAACGGTCCTTGGATCAGTCTTCTCCAGGACCTGAAGGTCTTCCAGAGTGCCCGCCATCACGCCCGCCACCACACCGATCCCAAGTCCACCCACTACTGCGTGATCACCGAATTCCTGAACCCGGTGCTCGAACGCCTCCGCTTCTGGACGCGCCTCGAGTGCCTCCTCTGGAAGCTCTTCCACCTGCGCCGCCGGATCGACACCTCCAACCGCCGCCATGGCGCCCCTCCGGTTTGGATCCGGATCGCGTCCCATGCCTGATTCCCAGCCGCACGACCCATGAAATCCGCCCGCAACTACCCACTCCTTCTGCTGAGCCAGTTCCTCGGCGCCTTCGGGGACAACGCCATCCTTGCGGTGATCGTCGGGCAGCTCACCTACCTCCAGAAGGCGGGCCGCATCACCGAGGCCGAGCTGCGTACCAGCAACACCATCTACACCAGCCTCCTCTTCGTTCCCTACATCCTGCTCGCTCCGCTGGCCGGCTACCTGAACGACCGCTTCGCCAAGACCCGCTGGCTCGCCGGCGGCAACCTCCTCAAGCTCGCCGGGACCCTGGTCTGCATGCTCAGCGTCCAAGGCAGCACCTTCTGGCAGGGACTCGGATACCTGATCGTCGGAATCGGCTCCTGCCTCTATGCCCCAGCGAAGTACGGGATCCTCCCCGAGATCCTGCCCCGGGAACGCCTGGTGAAGGCCAACGGTTCGGTGGAGCTCCTCACCCTTGTCGCCATCCTCGTGGGCGCCATCGCCGGTTCCGTGATGGCCGACCGGTGGAAGAATGCCGTCCTGAGCTCCTACTGCGTCGTCCTGGCGATCTACGGCGGATCCCTGCTCCTCAACCTGCTCATGGAGAAGACCCCCGAGGACCGCTCGGTCCGGCTGGCCGGAAGCGTGACCGAGTTCACGGACCACCTGCTGGAACTCGTCGGGTCCCCCCGCTTGGGACGTCTCCTGACCACGGGACTCCCAGGCGGGACCGGTTCGGCGGGCCTTTTCGCCGGCTCGACCCGGCTGCTGAGCGTGCTGGTCGGAACGGCCCTCTTCTGGGTCTGCGGCGCGGCGATGAAGATCAACTTCCAACCCTGGGGACTCGAGGTCCTGAAGCTGCCGGACAACACCCAGATTGCCCTTCTCGGCCTTTGGCTCAGCATCGGCGTGATGGTCGGCAGCATCGCGGCCGGACAACTCTTCCGGCTGGGCGACCTCCGCAGGACCCGCCTCTTCGGGTTCGCCCTCGCCGGTCTTCTCGCGCTCCTCTACACGGTGGAGGACCTTGGGTTCTGGCGGACCCCGGTGGTCCACGCCGGACCGCTGCACCTCGTCGTGCCGGTGGTGCTCCTCCTGGTGGCCGCCGGGATCGCCGCCGGCCTCTTCCTCATCCCGCTCAACGCCGCGCTCCAGTCCGAATCCGATCCGCGGAAGCTCGGAAAGACCATCGCGGTGCAGAACCTCGCCGACAACCTGGGCATGATGACCGCCGGGGTGATCTGTTTCCTCTGCGTCAAGGCGGGCATCAGCTCGTCCGGCGTCTTCCTGATCCTTGCCGGGGCCATCGCCTTCGTCGTCACACTGCTCCGGATCCCGCCGCTCCTCCGCGACGGACAGACTCAGCCGCCTACGGTTTCCCCATGAAAGCACTGGTACGCCTGCTCCTCCGGATCTGCTTCCGGTTCCGCGCCCACAACACCGAGGTTCTCGACACCCCGGGTCCCGTGCTGCTGCTGCCCAACCACGTCTCGTGGCTGGACTGGCTCTTCCTCGGGGCCGTCCTCGGCGACGACTGGCGCTTCGTGACCAGTTCCACGGCGGCCCAGACCACCTGGTTGCACCGGCGGATCATGATCAGTCCCCGGACCTTTCCCGTGGACACGGCCTCGCCCTACGCGGCGAAGCGGATGGCCGAGTTCCTGGAGAAGGGCGGAAGGCTGGTCCTGTTCCCCGAGGGCCGCATCTCCACCACGACCCGCCTGATGCGGCTCTTCGACGGCACTGGATTCCTGATCCACAAGACCGGGGCGAAGGTCATCACCTGCTACCTCCGCGAGGCCGTGCGCGTCCCGGTCGTGCAGCACTCGGGCTGGACCCGCTGGTTTCCAAAGGTCTCCGTCCACTTCAGCCCGGTCCGGATCGCACCGACGTTGAGGGAACTTCCCAACACCGTGGCCCGCCAACGCATCACCTCGTGGCTCCGGGACCGCATGGTCGAGCAGCAGTTCGAGGTGGAGCAGGAGTTCGGCCCGTCGAACGTGCTCGCCGCCATCGCCGAGACCGCGGCAAGGCTTCCCGGGAAGAAGGTGCTGGAGGACATAAACCTGAAGCCGTTGACCTATCGGCGCCTCATGGTCGGGACGGAGCTCCTCGCACAGCAGTTCGCCGGACTCGGACCGCGTTTCGCGGAAGGCCGCGATCCGGTCACCAGCCATATCGGGGTCCTCCTTCCCAACGTCAACGGAATGCCCGTGACCCTGCTCGCCCTATGGGCCAACGACCTCGTCCCCGCGGTCCTCAACTTCTCCACCGGCGTACCGGTGATGCTGCAGTGTGCCCGACTCGCTGGGCTTCGCCACATCGTGACTTCGCGGGCCTTCCTCGAGAAGGCCAGGCTCGATGTTCGGCCGCTCGAGGCCGCGGGGATCACCTTCCACCACCTCGAGGACGTCCGCGGACGCATCACCAACGTCGAACGGGTCACCGCGTTGCTGCGGCACACCGTGGCCTGCGGGCGATCGTACCGGGACTACGGACGCGACTTGGCCCAAGGCCAACGCCCGGCCGTCGTCCTATTCACCTCCGGATCCGAAGGTGTCCCCAAGGGCGTCGTCCTGAGCCACGCCAACCTGCTGGCCAACATCCGACAGATGGACGCCTCGCTGGACATCACCGACCACGAGCGCTTCTTCAACGCCCTGCCGCTCTTCCACAGCTTCGGTCTCACCGCCTGCACCCTCCTGCCGCTCGTGCGCGGGCTGTACACGTTCCTCTACCCCTCGCCCCTGCATTACCGGGTGGTGCCCACCGCCGTGTACGAACGGAACTGCACGGTCATGGTGGGAACCAACACCTTTCTCAACGGCTACGCCCGCAAGGCCGCGCCGTACGACTTCCAGAGCGTGAAGTACCTCGTGGCCGGCGCGGAGAAGGTCCAGGAGGCCACCGCCCAGACCTGGGCCCGCAAGTTCGGCATCCGCCTGCTCGAGGGCTACGGCGCCACCGAATGCAGTCCCGTGCTCTGCGCCAACAACCGCATCGAGTCCCGGTTCGGCAGCGTCGGACGCTTCATGCCGGGCATGTCCTGGCGCCTCGAACCCGTGGAGGGCGTCAGCGAACACGCCTCCGGCGGACGCGTCGTCTCCGGACGCCTCTTCGTGCGCGGTCCCAACGTGATGCTCGGCTACCTCAACCCCGACGCCGACGCCACATTCCGCGAGCACGGCGGCTGGTACGACACCGGCGACCTCGCCCGCATCGACGACGACGGCTTCGTCTTCCTTCTCGGCCGAATGAAGCGCTTCGCCAAGGTCAGCGGCGAGATGGTCAGCCTGACCGCGGTCGAGGACGCCCTGGCCGGCGCGTTCCCCCAACATGGTCTCCGCTGCGAGGTCGCGGTCGTGGCCGTGGCCTGCGACGACAAGGGGGAGAAGCTCGTCGCCATCACCAATTCCGAGAAGCTGACCCTCGACGAGATCCGCCAGGTCGTCCGCGCCAAGGGACTCGCCAACCTCTGTGTGCCACGCGAACTGCGGAATGTCCGCGAGATCCCCAAGCTCGGAACCGGCAAGGTCAACCACCGCGCGTTGATCGATTCCCTGGCCAACCCCTGATGCCATCATGCGAAAATCCGACATCGAGCAGCTGCTGCAGGAAGGGCTGATCACCCGGCTCCAACACGACCTCATCATCCACCGCCACCGGCTCGACAGGGAATCCAACCGACTGCTCGTGATCCTCGCCGTCCTCGGTGGGATCCTGTTCGTCTGCGGCGCCGTGCTGCTCGTGGCCGCCAACTGGGACTCGGTCCCCAAGGCACCCAAGATCGGCGGCGGCATCCTGCTGATGCTGGGCGCCCATTTCCTGGGATGGCGGCTCGGGAAGGACGGCGATCATCCCGCGATCGCGACCACCCTCCACCTCGTGGGTGCAGGGCTGTTCCTCGCCAACATCTCGCTGGTGGGCCAGATCTACCACCTCGGCTCCCGTGCACCCGATGCGGTGCTGCTCTGGCTTGTCGGCATAGTCCCACTCCCCTGGATCCTTCGCTCCAGGGCCCTCCACATCCTCACGCTCACCACCTTCGGGATCTGGCTTGGAATGGAACTCACCCAGGACGACGGCCTTCTCCGTTTCGGTGGCGGCGCCCGCATGTGCTCGTTCTACCTGCTCCTCGGCGTGCTCTTCGTCGGACTGGGCGGCCTGCTGCGACGCGGGCCCTTCGCCGAGTTTGCCGGGGCCACGGAGAAGTTCGGCCTGCTCGGCGTGCACCACGCCTCTTTGCCCCTGATGATCGGGGCCTTCTATGGCCAGTCCGCGGTGACCCAGGGAGCCTGGATCCTCTCCGGAGCCGTCGCCGCGCTGGCGCTCGCGCTCGTCGGCACGGCGCTTGCCCGCAATGTCGACGGCATCCCACCGAAATGGAGGATGGCATGGTTCGGAACACTTGTCGTCGTCGTCGCCGTCGGCTGGACCGGCCTGCTCGCCGGATACGACTCCTCCTTCCATCAAAGGGGCGACATCGGACCCCACTGGCTCGTGATCCCAGTCCTGTTCGCGGTCTCCCTGGTCCAGATCCAGGTCGGGCTCCAGCGGTCCAGCGCCTTCCATGTGAACCTCGCCATCGTCGCCATCGCCGTGCAGATCCTGGCCGCCTTTTTCCAGCTCTTCGGATCGATGGCCGACACGGGAATGATCTTCGTCAGCACCGGGCTGCTGCTGATCCTCCTCGGTTGGTACCTCGAGCGACAGCGCAGGTCCCTCGTCAGGAACATGAGATCCGCGGCCTGAACCGCTCGGAACCCAACCATGAAATCCACACTCCTCCTCCTCGTGCTCGCCGCGCAGTGCCTCTGGATCCTGGGCACGGTCACGGTGCAGGAATCCCGCCTCCGCTCCGACGTCGCGGTGCTGCTGGAAACGCGGCCGATCGACCCGCGGGACCTGCTCCGCGGCGACTACGTGATCCTCAACTACGCCATCTCCGACATACCCCGGGAACTGTTCCAGGGTCCTGCCTTCCAACAACCCGCCATCGGAACGCCGGTCCATGTGGCCCTCGCGAAAAAAGGTGACTTCCACGTCGCCGTCGCCGCCTACCTGCGGAAGCCGAAGGGCGAATCCCGGCCGCTTCTCCAGGGGCGGGTCGTCCAATCGAATTGGACGGCAGGCCAGCCCAACTCGGTGCGGCTCGAATACGGCATCGAACGTTTCTACGTCCGCGAGGGCACCGGAGAACCGCAGGGAAAGTTGACGGTCGAGGCGGCCATTCCGCCCAACGGATGCCCGGTCATCCGAGAGCTGTACCTCGACGGAAAACCCTTCGCCGAAGCCATGTCCGACATCGCCCGCTGATGCGCCATCCAGACCGGAACCGACATCAATCCTCCCATGAATCCCAAGTCCCTGAACTCCCGGCTGCCCCGGATCCTTCCGTTCGCCACCGTGTTCCTCGTCGGCTGTGAGACCACTTCCATTTCCGATCCGGGCGGCTACTCCGCGAGTTCCGGAGTCCCCTCCCGAAGCCGGCTCTACCGCGGTGAGATCGCCGAGTACGAGCTGCTGGGGATCGGTGGGACCAACCGGATCACCGACGACGACATCCGCAAGGCGCTGGCGTCCGCCCAGCCCGTCCGTCTCCGCCGCGGAGCGTCGGTCCTGCTCGTGCAATCGGGAGCCATCCAACCCGACGAACCGCTCCGATCAGGACTCGCCGAGTCCTTCAAGGTGGTCCCGTTCGGCGGCCGGCCTGGAGACGGCGGCACCGACGGTCGGGCCGTCCGGCTGGCGGCCGCCCATGCCGGCTGCGACCACATCGTCGCCTGCTGGGGTGTGCTCGAGTCCGCCTCGCAGCAATACGGGACGGAACTGGTCTCCTGGGTTCCGCTGGTCGGCTGGGCCATCCCGGAACAGACGCGTAGGACCCGCATGCGGCTGAAGGTCGCGATCATCGACACCCGAACGGGATCGTGGTCGGTGTTCACCACGCAGCCACGCGAGGAAGACGCCACCACGGGCTACCTCAACCGCGACAGCGGACGCGTCGCGCAGGTGGAGAAGCTGAAGCGCGCCTGCTACGCCGAGGCGGTGAAGACGCTGCTCGACCGCCACACCGATTGACTGCGGGAGGGAAGCCGTCCCGGACGCGCCCCGATGCAAACGACCTTGGAACAAACCACGGAAACCGTCGTGCTGCTGCACGGCTGGTGGTCCGACCGGATGCATCTGGCCGGCCTTGCCCAAGGGCTGCAGCGTCCCGGATTCAAGGCGGAATGAGCGTCTACGACACAGCCTTCGACTGCGAGGTCCGTTGTACAGTCACGGGTCCCGAGAACGCGGCCACGGTGGTTTACCTCCCGGGCCTGCATGGGGACTGCACGCTGTTCGGCGGCCTGCGCGCAAGGCTTGCGGAACGGTTCCGGATCGTCGAGGTGGCCTATCCCCGGGACCGGGATGACGGGCTGAACGGATTGGCCACCGCTGTGATCCGGGCGCTGCAGGAGGCCGGAATACCAGGCGGGACGCTGCTCGCGGAATCGTTTGGATCCCAGGTCGCCTGGGCCATCCTCCGGGTTGCGCCAACCAGCTTCCAGACCGAGCGCCTGTGTCTAGCCGGGGGATTCGTATCGCATCCCTGGCCTTGGGCGGTCCGGTTGACAGGCGGATTCCAGTTTGGCACCGCGTCGCCCCTGCTCGCCGCCATGGTCCAACTCCTCCCACGGATCGCTCCGTGGATCGGCGAATCCTGGGTTGGGAGTCGGGAGGCGATCCGCCGTTTCGTCGCAGAACGGAAACGGAACGGCGACCGTCTGGCCATGAGCCGACGTCTCCGGATGATCCTCGACGAGGACCTCCGCCCCACCGCGGCCAACACCTCCATCCCGGTGCACCAGCTGAGCGGCTTCTGGGATCTGGTTGTGCCTTGGTGGTCGGTGGACCGATGGCTGCGGAGGCACTGCCCGGGCCGAAGGGGACCGTGTCGGCTCGTCAATACCGACCACGCGGTCCTGTTCAACCGACCCACCGTGGCCGCCGCCTGGCTTGCTGGTATCCTCGACGCCGGTGGGCTCCTGGAAAACACCGGCTTTACTCCGAACCGCCTTGCGTCAGGATCGTCAACGCGTTCCCCCGGGAACGAACCCGAACATGTCAAAGGTCATCGCTGAAATGCTTGTCGAGTCGGTGAAGATGGAGCTTCCCGACGTCAAAACCGTCCGTTTCCAGTGGCCCGCCGGATACGAGCCGGACTTCAAGACCGGCCAGTTCATCACCGTCTATTGGCCCCACAAAACGAAGTACAAGCGAGCCTACTCGCTGAGCTCCTCGGCCCTCGACCGCGGCCACTACGAGGTGACCGTGAAGCGCGACGGCAAGATGGGCACCAGCGTCGTCGACTGGCTGGAGGCCGGGGACAAGATGTTCGTCATCCCGCCGGTCGGGAAGTTCCTCCCGGCCTTCGATCCCCCGGGCAAGCACCTGATCTGCGTCGCCGGCGGCTCCGGCGTCACGCCATTCCGTGGATTCGCCCGCGAGGCGACCGCTCGGAACCTCGATACCCGGATCACCATCCTCTACACGGTCCGCACCACCAACGACATCATCTTCGCCGAGGAGTTCCGCGAACTGGCCGCGAAGAACCCGCGCTTCCAGTTCCATGTCACCTGCACGCGCCTCGCCCCCGAGGACCCATGGACCGGCCGTCGCGGCCGGATCACGCCGGAGTGGGTGAAGAGCTTCGTCGACAACCCGGCGGAGTCGGTGTTCTACGCCTGCGGCACCAACGAGATGGTGAACGCGGTCGAGCACCTTGTCCTGCACGACCTCGGATTGCCGAAGGAGCAGATGAAGCTCGAGAAGTGGGGCTGATCCGCCCCTTCTCCAGACATCCGGCCCCGATTTGTGAAAGGCCCCGTTCCTCCGTGGAACGGGGCCTTTTCGTTTCCCGGCAACGTCCCCAGCGTGAGTTGGAAACACAAAAGAGGCCGGGAAGCGGAGCTTCCCGGCCTCTTGGATGAATCCGACCTCCGGGGCATCCCTCGCGGGACACCCCGGATGCGGCGGCTTCAGCGAACCGTGCGGAAGAACACGGTGCCCGTGGTCGGGACCGTGTACGGGCTCGTGGCGCCGGTCACGTTCTGCCACGGACCGGTGATCGCCGGCGCGGACTGCAGCGTGGCGGTGTAGGTGATCACCGTGGACCCGCCGCTGACACCGACCGTGAGGGTCGGGTTGGAGCCGGGGGCGACCAGCTTGACCGCGTTCGACGGCACGTAGTTGCCCGGGACGCCGACGAGGACGCGGAAGTTGGCGGTGAAGTCCGCGGCCGCCGTGGCGAAGAACCGGTAGTTGGCCGCAGTTGCCGTCGCGATGTCGGTGTAGCCCGAGCCGTCGTTCCGCTGCCACTGGTAGGTGAACGGAGCGGTCGCGCCTTGGCGGGTCACGGTCGCGGCGGACTCGAACAGCACCTCGGTCGGAGGAGTGCTGTAGGCGAGCGTCAGGCTGCGGATCTGCCAGTTCGGCGAGGAGCCGACAGTGTTGTCATCCCAGCCGCCCAGGAACTGGACCGAGATCCGGTCACCGGTCTGGAAGGTGCCGAGGATGGCGGTGGTGGTGATGAACTCGCCGGCGGCGTAGCCCGGGGAGTTGGCGTTGAACGCGTACTGGCCGTTCAGGATGCCGCTGCCCTGGATGGTGCGGCCGGTGGCGTAGCCGTTGGCGGTGAAGTTCTCCCTCGGAACCACGGTGTAGGCGCCGCCGTTGACGCTGATCAGGACCTGGCCGCCGTCCCAGTAGTCGCCCTCGAAGGAGTAGCGGTGGCTGAAGGACAGGGTCACGCCCTGGCTCACCGGAACGGTGAACGGAGGACTGCTCAGGCGGGAGTTGAACGGTCCGTTGCCGCCCTCGGCGAGCCAGGTGGCGCCGTCGTAGATGAACGGTCCGGCCGCGGTCTCGGTGCTGTTGGTCACCGTGAACCCACCGTCGGAGGTGGCGAAGTTCACCGTGGCGAACGTGGTCGAACTGCCCGCGGGAACGGCCTCCTCGTCGGTCGGCTGCTTCGTGATGGTGACGTCGGCGTTCGGATCGACATAGGTGGCGAAGAACGTGCCGGCCAGCGGGCGCAGGTCGGTGGCGATGGTGCTGTCCGTGGACTTGCGCCAGGCGAGCTCGAGCCAGTCGCCGCCGCCGCCCTCCTTGAGGAGGACGAGGATGGCGTACCTGCGGCCGGCCTGCAGGGTGATCGGGGTCGCGGTGGTCGCGGCGTCGCCGGACTCCGGTTCCATGAACGCACCGCAGCAGCCGAGCTCGAAGGCGATCGGGGTGTCGGTCGCCGGGTTCGGCGCGGTCTCGTTGCTGCTCAGGTAGACACGCGAGGCGTCGTCGGAGCGGACGAAGATGTAGTAGTCGGCGGTCTCGGTCGGGGTGAGGAAGCCGGTGATCTTCGCCATGTAGTTCTCATGGGAGTCGTCGGGGAACACCGTGCGGGTGTTGAAGCTGCCCGTCATGTGGGCGAGGGTCGTCGGAGTTCCGGCGAGGACGCGAGGATCGGACAGACCGGTGGTGATGGCCCCGTCGCTGGCGGTCGGGATGTTGTTGTAGTGCTCGAAGCGGAGCATGCCCTGCGCGAGCGCCCAGGACTTGAAGCCCAGCGTGGTCGACGCAACGGTCGCGGTGGGCAGCATCTGGTCGTTCACGCCGGTGATGGTGACCGTGTAGCTGGCTCCCTGGGTCTGCGCGGAGGTGGTCAGGTCGACGATGTTGTCGCCGGTGCGGCCGGGCGCGGCCGAGAGGGCGGCGGCGGTGACGGTGAGGCCGGGGATCTGGTAGTTGGCCGGGTTCTGGGCGGTGACCGGGTCCAGGGGCTTCGAGAACCAGATGCGGACGCCGGTGAGGCCGCTGAGACCCGAGGCGTATTGGGCGACCGGGGCGATGCCGTCGGCCGGGAGAACGTCCACGGTGACCGGGGCGCTGGTGGTCGCGCCGAACGGATTGCGGACGACGACGTCATAGATGCCCGAGAGGGCGGCCGTCACGGAGGGGATCGTGAGCGTGGTCGCGGTCTGGGAACCCACCGGAGTTCCGTTGCGACGCTATTCGTAGCTCAGCGGTGCGGTGCCCTGTGCGGCGACCGACAGCGAGAGCGTGTAGCCGGCATAGACCGGACGGGCCGGCAGCGAAGGCTGGGTGATGACCACCGGAACAACCTCGGCGGAGAAATAGAGAGCCTGGACCTGGGCCGGGGTCAGCGCCACGGGAAGGATCGCGACCTCGTCCACGCTGCCGCGGAACACGTCACCGGAGACGTTGAAGACGCCGCCGCCGCCGATGTTGAAGAGGTAGGTGCTCGTTCCGTAGCTCTCGATGGTGCCGGCCATGCGTCCGATCTCGCGGCCGTTGGCGTAGAGGATGGTGTTGGTGGTCGTGCCGGTCACCACGAACTGACCCCACTCGTTGTCGGCGAACGGATAGGGGGCGATGATGTTGCCACCGCGGGCGTTGACGTAGAGTTCAACGCTGGTCCCGCCGTTGGCGTCACCGAACTCGAGCAGGTCGTTCTGGCCGAAGTAGCCGCCACGGCCGCTCTTGACCGCGCCACGCCGGACCCAGCCGGTCATGGTGAACTCGGTGAGGTCGTTCATCTGCACCTGGGTGCCCACGAAGCCAGCGCTGCCGTTCAGGTCCGGGGCGGTGTTGGCCGCGC
>CAMASJ010000078.1 GCA_945860685.1 Akkermansia muciniphila | reverse complement strand
AGTGGGGCCAGGCGGCCCTCGCTGTCGTGGTGGCGGCGGTGTGCGGCGGGATCCTGCCGGGCCAGATGAGCCGGCTCCGCATCCGCGACTGAACCATCCGGAAACGCCCGGCTCCGTTCACTCGGGCTTGCGCCAACCCAGACGGATCGTCTGGGTGATCCGCGACAGGAGCTTCCTTGGATTCAGCAGCACGTTTCCGGAGTCCCCGGAACGGCTGAATCCGGGGATGACCTCGCATTTGCCGTCACACTCCGGGCAGAAGAGCAGGGGAAGCCGGCCCGAGCTGAGCCGGACCTGCCTGAGGGCGCTTCCATGGAACGGCCGCTGGCACTTCGTGCAGCGGAACGCGGCCTGCAGTTCCGGGAACCGAGAGCAGGCCAGCGTGCCATCGGCCAGGGTCTTCGGTCCCGTTTCCTCCACCTTCGGGGAAGGAAGAGTTGGAACTGCGATCGTGACCGACTCCTCCTCCAGCACCAACACCACGGTTCCCAGCTGGAGCACCTGTCCGGGCCGGATTACGGACTCGGCCACCGGCTGGCCGTCGATGAACGTGCCGTTGGTGGACTGGAGATCGCGCACGAAGACTCCCGTTTCCCCGATTTCGATCTCGCAATGGACTCCGGAAACAGAGGAGTCCGGGATCCGCACCAGGTTTTCCGAGGAGCGGCCGACAGTGTTCCTCCCGGACCCAAGACCGAATGAGACGCCGTGGGTCTTGCCCTTGAGTCGGTACAGGTTCATGGCTTTTCGGGATACGGACCGTGACCCACCGCAACCGAACCGCGACGAAGCCCCTACAGCCCCGTCGATCCTCAGAAGATGCTGCCGGCCGCCGTTCCGATCACCTGCAGCGGTCCGGCGTCCTCGAGGGTCTCCGTCGCCTTCTCGACCTTCTGCAGGGTGAGCTTCACGTTCTTCAGGAACGCGTCGTCGTTGATGAGTTGCCCGACCGTTCCGTTGCCGCGGTTCATCTTCTCGGTGATCTCGCGCAAGTTGGTCATCATGTTGGTCGTCTCACGGAAGAGGGACTCGTCGACGAGCAGCTTCCCGACGGTTCCGCGGCCTTCCTGAAGTCCGGCGACGATCCTCCGTGCGTCGGCCAGGGTGAGCTTCATGTCCTCGGAGGTCGTCATGAGGTTGGTGACGGCCACCAGCGTGTTGGCGTAGAGCGTGTCCTCCTTCATCAGGCGACCGAGCGTCCCCTTGCCGTCGTTCAAGGTGGTCGTGAGGTTCTGGAGGTTCCCGAGGATCATCGCGATGCGGGGCTGGTTGTCCTTCACCAACTCGGTCAGCGGCCCCAGCAGCTTGCCGAACTCCTCGCCCGAGAAGCTCTTGCTCATGTTCTGCATGCCGTCGGCGGCCGTCTCGAGCTTGGCCATGATCGCGGCGAGGTCGGGCTGCTCCTTGGTCTCAAGCATGGCGTCCGGCGCGAGGGTGGGGGAGTTCTGGCTGCCGAAGTCGATGGCCACGAAGTTCTGTCCCATGAGCCCGGTGAACTTGATCACCGCCTTGCTGTCGGTGCGGATCTCCGCCGCGGGATCGACGTCCATGAGCACCTCGACCTTGCCGGAGTTGATCCGGATCGAGCGCACCTTGCCGACGTCCACGCCCGCGAGCTTCACCGGATCCCCGGCCTTCAGGTCGCCGGCGGTGTTGAAGCGGGCTCGGATCGGGATGCTCTTCGCGAAGTAGCGCTGTCCGCCGACCATCTCAAACAGGATGAAGGCGGCGACGACGACGACGGCGAAAAAGATGCCAAGCCGCGTTTCGAGGGAGTTCTTCATGGGGATGTTTGCGGGCCAAAGCCTGCGACTCCACGCACGCTAAGAAGGTCCGGGTGTCCGGTCAACGTCCTGTGGGCACGGTGGATCGGGAACCGGGTGACGGTTGGATGAACTTTGAAACACGCCGTTTACCCGGCCGATGGGATGCGTGTAGGCTCTCCGGACCGATGGAACGCACACTCATCCTTTGCAAGCCGGACTGCATGAAGAAGAACCTCGCCGGCGAGGTCCTGAACCGTTTTCAGAAGGCCGGACTCCGGATCCAGGCCGCCAAGGTGCTCCGCCTCAGCGACGCGCTCCTGACGGAACACTACGCGCACATCGCCTCGAAGCCCTTTTTCCCGGAGATCGTGGAGTTCATGAAGTCGGAGCCGGTCCTGGCCGTGATCCTTTCCGGCGACAACGCGGTCGCGACCGTCCGCGACCTGCTCGGGCCCACCGACAGTCGCAAGGCGCCGAAGGGCACGATCCGCGGGGACCTCGGCGAGACCAACATGATCAACATCGCCCACGCCTCCGATTCCATTGAGAACGCGGAGATCGAGGTGAAGCGCTTCTTCCGCGCCGACGAGATCCCGGCCTGAGGAAGAATCCGGCGGGAGGGAGGCTCGCGCAAAGCCGCAAAGCCGCGAAAGGGACCTGTCGCCGCACAGTGATTCGGCTTTGGTTCCGTTCTGGTTCGCGTTGACGCCAGGAACCCTGATTACGAGCACGGCCGGTGTCCCATGGACGCCGGGGGGCATTCCCGGCCGGGAACCGGTCCACGCGCTCGGCGCAGTGCAGATGGGGGCGCCGCATTGACTCCCGACGGTCGGACCATAGCTTGGCCGCCCGATGCCGGATCCCGCACGTCCCGACTCCCACGAATCCCGTCCCGACTGCATCCGTCTCCGCGGTGTCCGTCAGAACAACCTCAAGGGTTTCGACCTCGACCTTCCTCTCGGTGAACTGATCGTGGTCACCGGTCTCAGCGGCTCCGGCAAGAGTTCGTTGGCTTTTGAGACGCTCTACGCCGAGGGACAGCGCCGCTACATCGAGACGTTCTCGCCTTACGCCCGCCAGTTCTTCGACCGCATGGACAAGCCGGCGGTGGATCGCATCGAGAACATCCCGCCCGCGATCGCCATCGAACAGCGCAACGCCGTCCGGACCACCCGCAGCACGGTCGGCACGATGACCGAGCTGTGCGACCACATGAAGGTGCTTTGGCCGCACCTCGCTGGACTCCATTGCCGTCAATGTACCCGACCCGTCCGGAGGGAGCCGCCCGAGGCGGTTTGGGAGCGCGTTTCCAAGGATTCGGCCGCCGGCGCGGACCTGCTGGTCGCCTTCGACCTGCCGCTTTCGGACAAGATCCCGCTCGCCGAGCAGTTGTCGTTGGTTTCCAAGCAGGGCTTCCAGCGGATCGTCGCCGGGGGCGCCGTGCTGCGCGTGGAAGAAGCTGTCGCGTCGTCCTCGAATGGAATCGCGGGACGCCTCACCGTGGTCGCCGACCGGGTCCGAATGGCGTCCGGCTCGCGGAACCGCTTCGTCGAGGCGTGCGAGCAGGCCTACCACTTCGGGCAGGGACGCCTGACGGTCTTGGGTTCCACCGACGGGGCAAAGCTCTGGTCCTCGGTCGGCCATTTCTCCAAGGGACACCATTGCGCCGCCTGCGACCTCGAGTACGCGGAGCCCACGCCGGCGCTCTTCTCGTTCAACCATCCCGTGGGCGCCTGCCCGGCGTGCAAGGGGTTCGGAAGGGTCATCTCCATCGATCCCGACCTGGCGTTGCCGGACCGCTCGAAGTCGCTTTCCCAAGGTGTGGTGAAGCCCTGGCAGACCGAGTCCGGCGCCGAGTGCCAGGCGGACATGATGAGGATGGCCCGGAAGCGGGGCATCCCCACCGAGGTCCCGTTCAATCGCATGACGGAAGCGCAGCAGCGGTGGTTGATGGAAGGCGACCCGGGCCATGATCCGGAGGATCCGGAGAACGCGTGGCCGAAGAGCTGGTACGGTGTCCGTGGCTATTTCCGGTGGCTCGAAGGCAAGGCCTACAAGATGCACGTGCGGGTGCTGCTCGCCCGATATCGGAGCTACCGGCGTTGCACCGCCTGCGAGGGAAAGCGCTTCAAGCAGGAGTCGCTTCTCTATCGATGGACGCCGCCGGGTGAGACCGTGGCGATGGACCTGGCCGGGTTCTATGCGTTGCCGGTCGCCGAAGCTGCCGTCCTGATCCGTCGACTGCTGGAGCAATCCCGTCATTCGGGACGCGATCCGGTCGGGATGGCCCTGCGCGAGGTGCGAACGCGGCTCGACTACCTCCTCGAGGTCGGACTGGGCTACCTCACCTTGGACCGCGCCACCCGCACGCTGAGCGGCGGAGAGACGGAACGGGTGAACCTCACGACCTGCCTTGGGACGCGCCTCGTCAACACGCTGTACGTGCTCGACGAACCGAGCGTCGGACTCCATGCCCGCGACACCGTCCGGCTGATCCGGATCCTCGAGCGCCTGCGCGACCTGGGGAACACCGTCGTCGTCGTCGAACACGAGTCCGCCGTCATGCGGGCCGCGGATCGGATCGTGGACATCGGTCCCGGCCATGGTGAATCCGGCGGCCAGGTCGTCTTCCGGGGCCCCCCTTCGCAGTTGGCCCTGGCCGAGGGTTCGCTCACCGCCGACTTCCTCACCGGACGCCGCCGTATCGAGCTGCCACAACGCCGCCCGGTCTCCCTGTCGGCGACCGGCGCGGGCCTTTCGTCCTTGTCGATGGAAGACGCCCTCCCGACCCGGAGCCGCTACGCGTCCAGCGGAAACACTCCGTCACTCCGTGTGAAGGGCGTCACGGCCAACAATCTCCTGAACCTCTCCGTGGAGATCCCCTTGGGAAGGCTGGTCGGCATCAGTGGCGTCAGCGGCTCCGGAAAGTCCACGCTGGTCCGCGAGGCCCTGCTGCCGCTGCTTCAGGCGCGGCTCGCGGGCACCGGTGCGGCGCAGGCTTTGGAGGAGGAGGTCGATGGCGAGTCCCTCGACGATGCTGCCGTAGCCTTGGCCTCCGCGGAGCTGGAAGGGGCCGAGAACCTCGGTGCGGTGGTGCTGGTGGACCAGACATCATTGGGCCGTACGCCGCGTTCGAATCCGGCGGTCTACATCGGGGCGTTCGATGACATCCGCGACTTCTTCGCCTCAAGCGAGGTCGCGAAGTCCCTCGGTCTGCAGCCGGGACATTTCAGCTTCAACTCGCAGCTCGGCCAATGCGAACAGTGCCGCGGCGCGGGCCACGAGAAGATCGAGATGCAGTTCCTGAGCGACATCTTCATCCGTTGCCCGGCCTGCAACGGCCGACGCTTCCGCGAGCACGTCGCCGGTGTCCGCATCACCGCGCCAACGGGACAGGCGTTGTCCGTGGCCGACCTCCTGGAGGCGACGGTGGAGGACGCCGTGGCGTTCCTCTCCGGGTTTCCCGATTCGCGTCCGGCGCGCCGAGCCGTGGAGAAGCTGCGTCTCCTCGACGAGGTCGGGCTGGGCTACCTCCGGTTGGGTCAGCCGATCAACACGCTCTCCGGTGGCGAGAGCCAGCGACTGAAGCTGGTCAGCCACCTCGCGCAGACGCCGTCGGCGGCCGCGACGCGGATCCCTCCGAAGATCGCCGCGCGCCTCGGGACCGACGACCTGGCCCGGATCGCGCCCGCGGTGAAGCCGACGCTGTTCGTCTTCGACGAACCCACGACCGGACTGCACTTCGAGGATGTCCGAATCCTCCTTCTGGTGTTCCAGCGCCTGGTGGACCAGGGGCATTCGGTGATCGTGATCGAGCACAACCTCGACGTGCTCAAGTGCACCGACTGGATCCTCGATCTCGGACCGGAAGCGGGAGACGAAGGTGGAAAACTGGTGGCGGCCGGCACACCGGAGCAGGTGGCCGCGGTCCGGGAAAGCCGGACCGGCCGATTCCTCGCCGAAGTCCTCGCCTCGTGATCCTTCAATGACGGAGAGGTGGGATCTCAGGCCAAAACCCAAAGGCGCCAAACGGGGTTTCTGATCTGAAGCCGCTTTGGCAATTCACGGTCGACTTCATGCATTCCCGAATCCCGACCTGCGGTGTCCATCCCGTGCCGTTACGGCTTCGCGGCTTTGCGAGCGGGTCCCTTCTTGTAGGGCTCAGACTGTCGAGGAGAGGAGCCCGGCCAAGGTCTTCAGCCCGTAGACGGCCACGACACAACCCGAGATCCGGTTGATCCAGAGCATCGCGACGGGCGTCACGCGTTGGCGCAGGCCAGCCACCGCGGCGCTCAATCCCAACCACCACGCCGCGGAGCCCAAGAAGACTCCGAGCACCAGCATCACCGAGTCCGCGGTCGTGGCTCCCGGGCCCAAACCCATGGCCGCGAAGAGACCGACGAAGGAGAGGATGGTCATCGGATTCGCCAGGGTGAGCGCGAAGGTCGCGGTGAAGGCTCCGGGAAGACCTCGACCCGATGCCGGAGCGGCTTCGGTCGGTGGGCGCTGAAGCAGGGTCCGGATGCCGATCCAGAGGAGGAAGGCGCCTCCCGCCAACTGGAGGCCCGCGCGTTGTTGGACGAGCAGGCCGGACACCGCACCGAGACCTCCGGCGGCGATGGCCCCGTACGCCGCGTCCGCGGTCGCTGCGCCGAGTCCGGTCGCCAGCCCGAAGCGCCAGCCGTCGACGAGGGTTCGTCGGATGCAGAGCAATCCGATCGGCCCCACCGGCGCCGCGATGGACAGTCCCAGCAGGGCGCCGCGGCAGGCCGTGAGGAAGGATTCGGGCGCTTCCATGGGCTCAGGATCGCGGTCCCGGGACGCGGATGCCGAGTGCAAACGCCGATGTCCCGCCCGGAATCGGCTTTATCTGGGCCTTTTTTCGGGCATGGTGCGCCGGACATGGACTCGAAGAAGCTCGCGCTGCTCTGTCGCGAACTGGCGGACAACAAGAAGGCGGAGAACATCGTCATCCTGGATGTGCGGAAGCTCTCCAGCGTGACCGACTATTTCGTCATCGCCACCGGAACCAGCGAGCCGCACCTGCGTGCGATCGAGAACGAGCTCCTGCGCGGCCTCCTCGACGACCTGGGCCTCAAGCCCAACCAGAGCGAGGGTTCGGCCCAGTCGAACTGGATCGTCGTCGACTACTTCGACGTGATCGTCCACCTGATGAAGCCCGACGTCCGGGAGCACTACGACCTCGAGGGGCTCTGGGCCGACGCGGCTCAGGTGAAGCCGCCGGCGCCGCGCAAGAAGGCGGCCCGGAAGACCGACGAGGCCTGAGACTCGGGTTTTGCTCGGGAATCGCGGAGTTGTTTCTCCCGCGGAGACGCAGAGACGCTGAGGGGTCGCCCGACGCCTGAAGCCCGCCCCATTTCGCCAAGATCCGACTGCCCGACTCCGGCTCAGTCGTTGGCGGGCGGGAGGGCATGGCGTCGTAGGTCGTCGAGTTCGACGAATTCCAACGCCGAGATGTGGCACGCCTCCAACCGGACCGATGGTGCGACGCCGGCGTCCAGGGCTTCCTTCCAGCGCTCGACACATAGGCACCAGAGGTCACCCGGCCCCAGGCCCTGAAACCCGAACTCGGGTCTCGGGGTGACCAGGTCGTTTCCACGCATCAACGAGAAGGCGAGGAACTCCGTGGTCATCTGGGCGCAGACCGTGTGCAGTCCGCGGTCCTCGGGGCCGGTGCGGCAGAACCCGTCCCGGTAGAATCCGGTGATCGGATCCTGGCAACAGGGGACGAGCTTTCCTCCGAGAACATTGGACGGCATGGGTCAGACCGTCG
The DNA here is from genome assembly GCA_945860685.1 of Akkermansia muciniphila. Lineage (GTDB taxonomy): Bacteria > Verrucomicrobiota > Verrucomicrobiia > Limisphaerales > UBA9464 > SXXZ01. The sequence continues at coordinate 7,213 of CAMASJ010000078.1, read as the reverse complement.
GATTGAACCTCCGTGAATGCAACCTCGCGGACGGACTCCCCGAGGCCAGACGACGTCTCGCTCCCGGCTCCCTGCTTCCGGATTCTCCTCGGTTCCACCGAGTTCAATCCGTGACGTCCTCGGGGATCGATTCCCCGGTGCGCTTGGGTTTCCAGCGGGAGATCTCGGGCAGGAGGAGCAGGCTGGAGGCGAGGATCATGCCGCCCGCGATCCAGCCCATCTGCGCGGGGGCGATGGTCTGGACGGCATGGAATGCGGCCACCGGGGCAAGGACGCCACGGATGCCGGTGAGGAAGGTGTGGACGGCCATGTAGTCGGTGACCTGTCCAGGAGGCGCGACCTTGGTCACCCAAAGTCCCCAGGCCACGTCGCCGCCGGCGGTGGAGATGCCGTACAAGGTCGCAGCGACGAGGAGGCCGGTCGGCGAGTCGCTCATGAAGAACGCCCCGATGCCGACCGCGAACCCGACGTTCAACGTCGCCCGGAGCGCGAAGAAGTTCATCCTGTCGAAGAGCCGGCCCCACACCGGGCTCATGACCAGTCGGGCGGCGTTGGGGATGACGAGGGTGTAGAAGGCGATCTCGGTCGCGCCGAGGGCGAGTCCGTGCCGTGGGTTGCCGAGGTACTCGACGCGCATGGGGATCATCGCGAGGTTGGCGAAGCCCATGAGCATCCAGGCGATCAGCGCGTTACGGAACACCGGGTCGGTGCGGAGGAAACGCAGCGCCCGGAGGGGATGTCCAACGGCGTCGGAGCGAAGGGGGGCCGAGGGGATCCGGCTGACCGCCCAGGCGGCCCCGAAGTAGGCGAGTGCGAACAGGCCGCAGAGGATCCGCCAACGGCCCGGCACCTTCATCACGTAGGCGGTCACCCGAAACAGCTTCACCCCGAGCGCAGAGGCCACGCCGCCGAGGTGGGGTTCCAGGATCTGTCCGCCCAGCCAGCCGAAGGCCATGGCGGCGGCGATCCGGATCATGAAGGCATTCGAGTAGAGCTTGCCGCGACGCGATTCCGGGTAGTTGTCGTGATAGACCTGCGTCATCAGCGGGATCGCGCAGGTGGTCGCGGTGAGCGCCAACAGGGAGGCCAGGGCGAAGAACTTCGGGTTCGGATAGACGCCGAGCGCCAAGCAGCAGAGGCCTCCAAGGAACAGGAGCCGACCCACGGCCTCGGTCGGACGCAGACCCATCCAGCGGGCCACGTTCACCAGCACCGGAGACAGGAGGAGGCCGACCGAGGTGCCGCCGGCGATCATGGCCTTCCACAGGGGACCCAGGTCGAACTGCCGCGTCGCGATGAGCAGCAGGAAGGTGTTGCCCGCCGTCTCGATGACCCCCGCAAAGAGGGAACGCCAACGTTCCTGACGGTAGGTGATGCGTTCGCGGGTGGTGGCGTCCACAGGCCGATTGAAGCGGCTCCGGACCGGAATTCCCAAGGCGAAGTTGCCTGGATCTCGTCGGAAGCGGGATCCGGGCCAGATCAGGGTTAGCACTTTTGTTGCCGGCCGGAACCGGATAGGGTCGGAGTGTCAAATGTCCGCCGGTCTCCATCTCAGCCAGCGTCTGTCCCAGCAGATGGTGCTGTCGCCGCAGCTCCAGCAGTCGCTGGCGTTGCTGCAGGCGCCGGTGCTGGAGCTGAAGGCGATGGTGGAGCAGGAGCTCCAGCAGAACCCCGTACTGGAGGAGCTGGCCGCCATCGAGGCGGACGCCGACATCAAGGAGTCCAAGGCCGAGGCCGAGGCGACGGCCGCGGATCCCACCGAGCCTCCCGAGGACCTCTGCTTCGATCCGGCCACCGAGAAGCCGTCCGACGAGCCGGTCGACAAGTTCGCCGAGGACATGCAGAAGCTCCTCAAGATGGACGAGGAATGGCGCGAGGTCTTCGCCCAGACCAATTCCATCAACCGGGCCACCGAGGAGGACGAGGAACGGCGTCAGCACATGTTCGACTCGCTGACCACCGGAACCTCGCTGCAGGAGCATCTGCTCGAGCAGGTGCGTTTCTCCGAGCTGCGTTCCGATCAACTGCAGGTGGCGGAGCTCATCATCGGCAACATCGACGACCGGGGCTACCTGACCTCCAAGCCCGAGGAACTCACCTTCTCCACCGGGGTGCCGACCGACCAGATCCAGGAGGTGCTCCGGGTGATCCAGGCGTTCGAACCCGCCGGTGTCGCGGCCAGGGACCTCCGCGAATGCCTGATGCTCCAGATGGAGCGCGCCGGCCGGACCGAGGACGTCGAGTACCTGATGCTGCGCGACTTCATGGACGAACTCGGCAAGCGCCGGTTCCCGGAGATCGCCCGCCAGCTCGGCATCACGCCCGCCGAGGCCCAAGACGCCGCGGCCCGCCTGGCCCGTCTCGATCCGAGACCCGGATCCGATTTCAGCACCGCCGCCCAGCAGTACGTTGTTCCCGAACTTGTGGTCCAGAAGACGCGCGTGGTCGACGACAGCCCAGACGTCTTGCCGGAGGACATCGAGGATCCCGAATCCCTCGCGGACACCCTGTGCGAGCCCGACGACGAGGTGGCCCGGATGGTGCGGGGGCGTCTGTCGATCGACGTGCGGAAGGCCCTCGAGAACTGGCGTCACAGCGGCATCCGCGACCTGCCGCGGCCCCTGTTGGAAGGCATCGCCGCCGACCTGACCCGGATGGTCCGCGGTGAGGAGCTGCTGTTCGACGCCGAGCTGCTGCGGCGCGTCTCCCTGAGCACCGCCGCGCGTCGCAAGCTGGAGGGGTACCTCGCCGCACCGCAGCCGGCGACCGCTTCATCGAAACCCGGCTCGCCATTCGCCGCCGAGGCTGCCGCGCCGCCCGAACCGTCCGACATCGCGCCCGACGCGTCGACGGAGCCGGAGCCCCCTGCGGAGCCCGAATCCATGACCCGGGCGCGGGCGAACCGTTGGCTGCTCGGGGACTTCCTGCCGCTGGCGGAGAAGCGGGAACGCATGGACTTCACCGTCTCCAGCAACGACGAGTTCATGCCCCACCTCCGGATCAGCAACACCTACAAGGACCTGCTGGCCCAGGCGGAGACCTCGGCCGAGGTCCGCGAGTACATCCGGGACAAGATCAAGGCCGGCAAGTTCCTCATCAAGAGCCTCCACCAGCGCCAGAGCACCATCCTGAACATCGGACGCGAGATCGTGAAACGGCAGCGCGAGTTCATGGAGCGGGGCGTGGAGCACCTGAGGCCGATGACGATGGTCCAGGTCGCCGAGGTGGTGGGCGTCCATGAGACGACCGTCAGCCGTGCGGTCTCGGGCAAGTACATGCAGACCCCGCAGGGCCTGTTCGAGATGAAGTACTTCTTCACCTCGGGCGTGGCCACCTCCGACGGGCAGACCATGTCCAACACCTCGGTGAAGAACATCCTCTCCGACCTCATCTCCGGTGAAGACCGTGCGAAGCCGCTGTCCGACGACCAGTTGGTGAGCAAGCTGAAGGAGAAGGGGATCATCCTGGCCCGCCGTACCGTCGCCAAGTACCGCGCGGAACTGAACGTCCTGCCGAGCCATCTCCGCCGGGCCTATTGATCCCCGAGCGGCCGGCGGAGGACCGGGATGCCCATCCGGAGTTTGACACCGCGGGCCTCCCGCCGTACCGCTAGGATTCCTTTTCGGAAAACACACAAAACCTACCTGAACCATATGCCTATCGCCGTCGGATCCGCCGCCCCGGACTTCAAGCTGAAGTCGAAGAACTCCACCGGTCTCGTGGACGTGCAGTTGAGCGCCAACTTCGGGAACAAGAACACCGTCATCCTGTTCTTCCCGCTCGCCTTCACCGGCGTCTGCACCCAGGAGCTTTGCGACATCACCGCGGGCCTGAGCCAGTACAGCGGCCTGAACGCGGAGGTCGTCGGGATCAGCGTCGACAGCCCGTTCGCGCAGGAAGCCTGGGCTACCCAGCACAAGATCGGCATCACCCTGGTGAGCGACCTCAACAAGGAGACCACCAAGGCCTACGACGTCCTGTTCCCGGGCCTCGCCGGCATCGGTGACACCTCGGCGCGCGCTGCGTTCGTCGTCGGCAAGGACGGCAAGATCGCCTATGCCGAGCAGACCGCCACGCCGAAGGACCTGCCGAACTTCGCCGCGGTGAAGGAAGTTCTCGCCCAGTTGGGCTGAGACGATTTCGACTCCGGCCATCGGCCGGAAAACAGACGGGGCGGACCACCAGGTCCGCCCCGTTTTGTTGGGTGGGGACGCTTTGCTGGCGGCAAGGCGGGCAGGCTTTCCAGGTCCGTCGGAGGCGGCCGGATTTCCTGTGCGGGTTCCTGACGCAGCGTCTTGAAGTGTCGCACAAAGTGGCCAAGCTTCCGCCGAAGTTCCTCCACCACCTTTCCCGCGCTGAACCCGACCGTGCCGAAGACGTGCTTCCAACTCCAATCGTGTGTCCGCGCCGCCAGGGTGGGGTTCGGTGTCGCCTGGGCCCTCCTGTGGATGGTCGGCAGGCTCTCCGCCGCCGAGGATCCGTTCTGGAGGGACCACGTCGAACCGCTGTTCCGCGACCGCTGCGGCAATTGCCACAGCGGCGTGAAGACCAAGAGCGGACTCGATCTCGGCGACTTCGCCTCGATCCTGAGGGGTGGCGACCGCGGGTCGGCGCTCGTTCCGGGGCGTCCGGACGACAGTCTGCTGTTGAAGGTCCTCGCCCCGGGAGGCGATCCCCACATGCCGCCGAAGGGGCAGTTGACCGATGAACAGATCGGCCTGGTCCGGACCTGGATCCAGCGTCAGAAGGCCTCCGACGGAACGCCGGTGTCCAACGGTGTGCCGGCCGTGGCCGCATCGGCGCCGCCACGGAAACCGCCGGTCTGGACACCGCCGTCGGATCTTTCCCCGACCCGGGTCGTAGACCGGTTCCTGGAACTCGGATGGAAGGAGCGCAAGGTGCGGCCTTCCGATGCGACCGACGACGCGGCGTTCCTGCGCCGGCTCCATCTGGACCTGGTGGGACGCATTCCCACCGAGACGGAATTTGCCGAGGCGCTGGCCGACCGGAAACCCGGACGCCACGGGCGTTGGGTCGACCGTTTGCTGGCATCGCCGGAGCATCCGCGGCATCTGGCGGAGGTGTTCGACGTGGTGCTGATGGGACGTCGGCGCGGTGACTTCGAGGACCAGCGGCGCCAGAACGGCTGGTTCGACTACCTCGAGGCGTCCTTCCGGGAGAACCGCCCTTGGAACGGCGTCCTGCACGAGCTGATCGTGGCGCGGCCGCGCAATCCGGAGGAACGGGGCGCCGCGTGGTTCCTGTACGAGCGCAAGGGCAACGCGCAGGCCATGGCCGAGGCGGTCGCGCCCCTGGTGTTCGGCGTCCAGATCCAGTGCGCCCAATGCCACGACCACATGATCGCCCGCGAGATCAAGCAGGCCCACTACTGGGGCTTGGTCGCGGCGTTCAACCGGACCCGGAACGTGGACACACCGAAGGGGCCCGGCCTGGCGGAGTCGGCCATCGGCGGGTTCGTCTCGTTCGCGAACCTCAAGAAGGAATCGCAGCCGGCCCTCATGACCCTGTTCAACGGCCGTCGCATCGACGAGGCCTGGCCAAAGGAAGGCGAAAAGGAGGTCGACGATCCGGCCCGCTACAAGGTTCCGCCCACCACCGACAAGGGACCCGTGCCGGCTCCGGCGGAGCCGCTGTTCTCCCGGCGTTCCGCGCTGGCGGAAGCGGTCACCACGGACAACCCGCTCCTTGCCCGGGCCATGGTCAACCGCGTCTGGGCGATGCTCTTCGGCCGCGGGCTGGTCCATCCGGTCGAGCTGATGGACTCCAAGCATCCGGCCAGCCACCCGGACCTGCTCGACTGGTTGGCCTCGGATTTCCAGGCCCATGGACACGATGTCCGCCGCCTGATCCGGACGCTGGCGCTCACCCGGGCCTATGCGATGGATTCGCGTCCCAAGGGATCCAAGTCGCCGCCCGCCGATGCCTTCGCCTGCGGTCCGGAGAAGCCACTTTCAGCCGAGGCGTTGTACCGGTCGATCGTCCAGCTGAAGGCTTCGGGCGAGGCCGTGAAGGCGACCGACCGAGACTTGCGTCGGGCGTTTGTCCGGCAGTTCCCGGACCTGTTTCCGACCGAGTACAACGCCACGCTGCAACAGGCGCTTTTCCTCTCCAACGCACCGGGATTCGACGCGCTCCTGGAACCCCGGGACGGAGGCCTCGCGCGTCGGTTGGCCGGCATCCCCGATCCGTCGAAGCGCGCGGCCGAAACCATCCGGATCGTGCTCGGCCGACCCGCGGCGAAGGACGAGGTCCGCGAGGCGGCCGGTTTCCTCGCCTCGCGATCCGTCGAAGCCGGGACCAAGCAGCTGCTTTGGGCGCTGCTGACCTCCCCCGAGTTCCAGACCAACCACTGAACCGATGCCGCTTCCCGAGTCCATTCCCGGCCTGAACGGATCCCTCTGCGGCGAGCCGGACCATGTGCTGCACCGCCGCCGGTTCCTCACGGGCATGGCGACGGCCGGAGCCGTCTCGGTGTCCAGTTGGGCGGGGCTGTTCTCGGTGCCGACGTTCGCGGAGACGGTCCGGAAGAAGGCGAAGAAGTGCATCCTCCTCTGGCTTTGCGGCGCGCCGAGCCAGTTCGAGACCTGGGATCCCAAGCCCGGCCGGGTCAGCGGCGGACCGTTCCGCAGCATCCCCACGAAGATCCCCGGGGTGCACTTCGGCGAGCTCATGCCGCGTTTGGCCGGCATCGCCGACAAGCTCGCGGTGGTCCGGTCGATGAAGACCAACCAGAGCGAACACCTCCAGGGCATCGACCTGCTGAACCGCGGGTCCGCTCCGAGGCCGCCGTTCATACGGCCCACGCTCGGCTCGGTGCTCGCCCAGCAGCTGGGACACCTCGAGAACCCGGTTCCCAACTTCATCCTGCTCGATCCCTGTCCCGAGGGGAACGAGTTCAAGGAGTTCAAGGCCGGCAACTGGGCCGGCTGGCTCGGGGCGCAATACGGTCCGGTCCGCGTCGGCGGCGAGTACCGCATCGAGAACGCGGTGCGCCAGGCCGACATGACCACCGAGGACCACGAGGCGCGCTCGGCGTTGAGGCGGTTCTTTGCCAAGCGCTACGAGAACGAACGCCGGTCCGCCGCCGCGGCCTCGCAGAACGCCGTCTTCGAGCGGGTCAAGGGCCTGATGAGCTGCGCCCATCTCTTCGACCTCGACAAGCTTCCCGCACGCGACCGTGAGCGCTACGGAC
>CAMASJ010000077.1 GCA_945860685.1 Akkermansia muciniphila | reverse complement strand
GTCGGAGCGAGCACCACCTGGACCTTGTGGCCGGTGCTGGCGGCGTGGGCGCGGGCGAAGCGCAGGGCGGTCTCGACCCGTTCCACGCCCTCGTCGAGCTGGGCGTTCCGGCGGAGGCTGGAGAAGCCGAACGACACGGCCCCGATGAGCCCGGCCAGCAGCGTGACCGCGAGGAGCAGCTCCACCAGGGTGAAGCCGTCGCCACGGGGGCTGCGGAAGGCGTTGCGGGTGCGCATGGGTCGGTCGGTGGGCTGCCGGGACGTCACGTCACTTCGCCGGGGCGGAAGCGCCGGCGGCTCCGGACGTGTCGGACTCGGTGGCCATCTTGATGTCGTCGTCGGTGTCCGGTTGGCCGTCTGGGCCGACCGAAAAGAGCTTGTAGGGCAGGGCGGACTTCGCGCCGTCCGAGGCCTGCGAGCGGTCCACGACCTCGTAGCGGAGGGCGAAGCCCCAGGGATCGTCGAGCCGGGTGCCCGGCTTGAGGTAGGGTCCCTGCCACTTCTCGCCCTGGCGCTCGTTCTCGAAGGTCGGCTTGGACAGCAACGCGTTGAGCCCGCCTTCCTGTTCGGTCGGATAGTGGCCGAGGTTGAGCCGGTAGGTGTCGAGCGCGGTGGAGACGTTGCTGAGCATCAGCCGCGTGGTGTTCTTCTCGGCGCCTTCCTGCTGGGGGAGCACGAACACCACGAGGGCGCCGGCGAGCAGCAGGATGATGACGATGACGAGCAGGATCTCGATCAGCGTGAAGCCGGCCTGCGTGCGGCGGCCAGCGGGGGCGGAGGGGCGAATCTGAATTCTCATGACGGGAGACCGCAAATGTAGAGGGTGCGGACGAACAGCGCCTAGCGACAATTCAATGGAGATGAAGTTCCGGAAGGGAATCTTCCATCGAGCCGCGGACCCCCTGAAAGCACAGGGAATCAGTGTTTTCCGAGCGAACCGGCGAGGGTGAAGATCGGCAGGAGCAGGCCGAGGGCGAGAAAGCCGATTCCGGCGGCCACCAGGCAGAGGATCACGGGTTCAATGAGGCGCACCGCCTGGTCTACCTGCTGGTTCGTCCGGCGTTCGACGGTGTTGGCGATCTGGAGGAGGACCGACTGCAGTTTGTTGGACTCCTCGGCGACGGTGATCATGGCCATGACCTGGTCGGGGAAGAGCCCACCTTCGGAAAGCGGTGTCGAGAGGGCCTTGCCTTCCCGGACGCTTTCGGCGGCGGCGGCGATCTGTTCGCCGAGGAGGCGGGAGCCGGTGGCGTCCTTGGCGATCTTCAGGGCGCCGAGCATGGGCACGCCGTTGGCGAGCATGGTGCCGAGGATCCGGCAGAAGCGGGTGATCGCCAGCATCCGCAGGGCGGTGCCGACAACCGGGATCTTGAACTGGAGGATTTCGAGGGTCCTGCGGGTCGATTCCTTGCGGAGGGCGGAGGCGAGGACGCCGACGACCACGGCGATGGCTATCGCGACCAGGTACCAGTAGCTGCGCAGAAGGGTGCTGGCGCCGAACAGCAGCACCGTGGGCAGCGGCTTCTGGGCGCCGGACAGCAGCGGCTCGAACTTCGGCACGAAGAAGATCAGGGCGCCGGCCATGACGGTCGCGCCGAGGGCGCTGAGGAGCGCCGGGTAGATCATGGCCCCCATGACCTTCGCCTTGAGTTCGTCGAGGCGTTCAAGGAACTCGGCGAGGCTCCGGAGCACGTCCTCCAGGAACGACGCGCGTTCGCCGGCCTGCACCATCGCCGTGTGCAGCGGCGGGAACACCTCGGGGTACTTGCGCAGGGCGTCGGTGAGCGTCTGGCCGTCTGAGATGGCGGTCCGGACCTCCTTGAGGATCGACTTGAGGTTGGCGTTGACCGTGGAACGCACGAGCGAGTCCAAAGCGCGCAGCATCGGGACGCCGGAGCCGATGAGGTCGGCGAGCTGTCCGTACATGAGGCCCACGTCGCGGGAGGATACACGGCGCCGTTTGCCGCCGGAGGCCTCCTCGGAGCGGATGGAGACGGGGAACAGCTGGCGTTCCGCGAGCAGCCGCATGACCCCGGCCTCGCCGTCGGCCTCCAAATGGCCGGTCACCTGGCGTCCGGCGCCATTGAGGGCGGTGTAGCTGTATTTCGGCATGGCGGGCGGCTCAGATGGCGGTGCAGGTGAGGACCTCGTCCACGGTGGTCAGACCCTTGCGGACCTTGTCCCAGCCGTCCTCGCGCAGTAGCCGCAGGCCGGTGCGGCGTCCTGCCGCGATCAGGCGCGGGGCGGATTCGCGGGCGACGATCATCTGGGCGATCTCCTCGTCCACGGAGAGCAGCTCGTAGATCCCGTAGCGTCCGCGGTAGCCCGACTTACGGCAGTTCTCGCAGCCCTCGCCGCGGTGGAGCTTGTCGCCCGGCGTGTAGGCGAAGTCCTTGGGAAGCTTGGCGACGTCGGGTTCGTAGGACGTCTTGCACTTCGGGCAGATGCGGCGGACGAGGCGCTGCGCCATGGCGCCGGCGAGGCTGCTGGCGATGAGGAACGGCTCGACGCCCATGTCCACGAGGCGCGTGGCGGCGGAGGCGGCGTCGTTGGTGTGCAGGGTGGAGAGCACGAGGTGGCCGGTGAGCGAGGCCTGGATGGCGGCACGGGCGGTCTCCACGTCGCGGATCTCACCGATCATCACGACGTCGGGGTCGTGGCGCAGGATCGCGCGGAGCCCGGCCTCGAAGGTCATGCCGACCTTGTGGTCGACGGGGATCTGGTTGACGCCCTGGAGGTGGTATTCGACGGGGTCCTCGACGGTGAGGACCTTGAGGGTGGGACCGACGATCTCGTTGAGGGATGCGTAGAGCGTGGTGGTCTTGCCGGAGCCGGTGGGGCCGGTGACGAGGACGATGCCGTGCGGACGTTCGATCAGGCCCCGGAAGCGGCCGTAGGTGTCGCCGTCCATGCCGAGCTGGGTCAACGTGAAGAGCACGTTGGCCTTGTCGAGCAGACGCATCACCACGCCCTCGCCGAAGAGCATGGGGATGACGGAGACGCGGACGTCGATCTGCCGTCCGCCGACGTTGAACTTGATGCGGCCGTCCTGGGGGATGCGGCGTTCGGCGATGTTGAGGTTCGCGAGGATCTTGATGCGCGAGATGATGGCCGCCTGGAATCGGTTCATCTGCGGCGGCACCGAGGCCTCGTGGAGCACGCCGTCGATCCGGTAGCGGATCGACATGTGGTGTTCGTACGGCTCGATGTGGATGTCGCTCGCGCGCTCCTGTACGGCCTCGATGATGATCTCGTTGACCAGCCGGATGACGGACGCCTCCTGGGCGGCCTCGAGCAGGTCGTCGCCGGCCTCGCCGCGGACGGGACCCGAGTCGTCGTCGTTCGCCGACAGCTCGTCGAGCGTGTCGCCGCCGAGGCCGTAGTGGGTCTTGATCAGCTTCTCCACGTCGTCGCGGGACGCGAGCACGGCCTCGACGTTGAGGCCGGTCATCATCCGCACGTCGTCGAGCGCATAGAGGTCGAACGGGTCGAAGGTGGCCACGCGGATCGTGTTCCCCTCCCTCGAGATGGGGACGATGCGCTTCCGGAAGACGGTCTTGGTGGGGAGGATCTGCAGGACGTCCGCGGCGATCTCCCATTCCGAGAGGTCCATCATCGGGATGTGGAGCTGCTCGGACATCAGGCGGAGGACCTGGCGTTCCTCGAGCAGGCCGAGCTGGACCACGGCGCGGTCGAGGCGCAGTCCCTCGGTCGCCTGGAGGGCCTTGGCCTCGGCGATCTTGTCCTCGGGAAGGAGGCGTTGCTTCAGGAGCAGGTGTTCGAACGTCACTTTCGGGTCGGGTGGCGGTGTCCTTGTTGCCATGGGGAGGCCGCGAGGACAATGCCGGTTGCGGGGACACCGACGTGTCCGGCGGTCCCGGGCTTCATGGGGAATCGAGCCTTGTCGGCCTGCACCATGGAAACGCTCGCCACCAGGGGCGGTCGGGCGGAGGATTCCGTCACCATCCGCCCCGTCCAAACCATGAGCACCGCGAAGACCGAACGCCGTCCATCCTGCGTCGCCCCCGACTGGTGGGATTACACCACGATCCATCCCGACCTGGTCGCCGAGGCGGCCTCGTTGACGGCGCGTGCGATGGGGAAGCTTTCGCGGCCGGGTTTCCGGGTCCATTTCCACGACACGCTCGAGGACTTCTACACCGCCGAGGCGTTGGAATACGTGTCCGCCTGGAAGGAGAGCACCGAGGACAACCCGGTCGGCATCTGCGGTCCGATCGGTCCGACCGAGCAGCTGCCGTTGGTGGCGCGCATCGTCAACGCCCTCGGCCTGGACGTGCGCTCGGGACATTTCTGGGGCATGGACGAGTGGGTGGTGGACGGAACCTCGGTGCCGGCGACGCATCCGCTGTCCTTCGAGAAGGCGGACCGCGAACTGTGCTTCGACCGGATCGACCGGAAGAAGGTCATGCCCGACGCGCACCTGCATTTCCCGGCCGCCGACACGCGGGCGTACCGGGCCTCATGGGACGCCGGGGTGCGCTGCGAGGTGATGCAGGGTGGCCAGGGCGACGTGAAGCACTGGGCGTTCAACGACCCGTTCCGAAGGGCCGGCAAGCACCGGAACGCACCGCCCACTCCGGAGGAATACCTGAAGCTGCCGACGCGCGTGGTGGACCTGCATCCGCTGACCATCGCGCAGAACGCCCGGACCAGCGGTGGCGGGAACATCTCACTGGTGCCGACCCAGGCGGTGACGGTGGGCCCGGTCGAGACCTGGAAGGCGGACCGGGTTTCCATATGGCATGCCGGGAACCACGACAACCCGTTCGGCCAACGGTTGACCGCGCTGATGATCTCGAAGCACATCGTGGACACCGCGGTCCCGATGTCCCTCCTCGGACTCCACCACGACGTCCACTTCCACTACTACACCGGCGGGCTCGGCGACTGCGCGGTGGAAATGCACTGATTCCCTGAGGGGACCCACGCGCCAGTGCTCTTACAGCTCTTGGCTCCCTGCTCCCTGCTCTTCGGTCCTACCGCGCGAGGCGGAACCAGCGGGTCGTGGCGGTGTTGGTGATCCGGTATGGGGAGGTCACCGCGGAACCCGGGATGTCGCTCCACGGTCCGGCGGGCGAATCGGCCTGCTGCAGGCGGAATGCGGCGCCGCTCCACTCGAGGATCGGCACCGAGCCGTCCCGGAGGATGCCGAGGACCGGCGGTCGGGCGACCGGGGTCTCCAGGACGACGCGGGCACCGAAGGTGATGTCCGAGCTACGGGTGCTGACATTGTGCACTTCCACTGTCAGCACGTTCTCCCCTGGGACCAAAATCCCGTCGACCGGTACGGTGAAGTTGTCGGAGCAGGTGGCGTTGCCGGAGCAGGGCAGCGCGGTGGCGAGCGTCGTGGGGAGGATCGGCGTCGGGGCGTCCGGCATTCGGATCCGGTGCAGTTCCCGTCCGTTGAGGTGGAACACCGCTCCGTCGTCGATGTAGGCCTCGACCGCGAGCGTGGCCCCGGCGGGCGCGGCATCGGCCCGGAATCGAGTGCGGAAGAAGTAGGCGAGATAGGGGAGCCCGGTGGCGAAGTTCGGCTGGAGTCGGCCGCCGAGGATCTCGGGATCCAGGTTGGTTCCCGCGGCGCTCGAGGTCACCCACAACACCGCGGGATCGGGACCTGCCCACGTGGAATCGTCGAACCCCGGAGTCGTCCACGCGCCATCGGCCGGCGCTTCGAAGGTGTGGCGCCAGGCGGCGCCCAGCGAGACGACCTCGCGGGTATCGACGGTGCGGGTGGTGGTGAAGAGACGCACCGTCGACTCGTGACGGGTGCCGTCGACGGCGGAAATCGCGACGACGCGGAAATAGTGTCCGATGCCGGGGGTCAGGCCCGACAGGACCACGGTGTGGTTCGTCGCGGCGGACGTCGTGGGGCCGGTGGGAGTCCCGGGAGGATTGGAGGTTCCGTAGACAACCTGGACGACGGAAGGGGCTGTGGTGGTGAACGTGATGGCCGCGCCTTCGTCGTAGGGCATCACGGACACGTCGTTGATGAAGCCCACGACCGGCTTGGCGAAAACGCCGAAGTGGCCGCCGACGGTGCGTTCGCGACCGGAGTCCGCCACGGCGCTGGAGGCGTTCAACCGGAGTGGTTGTCCGAGGCTGTCCTGCATCACCATCGTGGCGGATCCGCCGCCGTCCATGTTCACGGCGTCATGCGCGCCGGCGAGGAGCATCCAGGCGGCGGTCTCGTAGTCGTAGGCGCCGATGCTGTGTGCCTGCCTGCCGTCGATGCAGATGAGGAAGAGACGCGTGCCGTCCCGCGAGACGCCGAACGCGGTGCGCGGTTGGATCTCGTGGATGTTCCCGCCGCCGAGGTAGGCGCGGGAGATGTTCCGGCCGGCGACGAGGATCGGGTAGTCGCCGGAGACGGCATGGAGAACGCCGTTGGTGGGGCCGGCGGGCCAGTTGGTGTGGACGATGCGGGCGGTGCGGTTGACGTCGAACAGCACGGACGCCGCCTCGCCCTGGTTGGCGGGCGAGACCGGGAATCCGGCGCTGATGGACAGCCCATCCAGCCGCATGGCGGTGCCCTCGGGCAGGTAGTAGTCCGTCGGCGAGAAGAAGTTGGCGTTCACCGCTACCTGCACCCCGTAGGCCTTCACGAACTGGCCGACCGTACGTCCGGCGGTCTCGCGTTGGTTGGCGAGGTAGTTCGTGTGGGGCGGCGTCGGCAGCAGGCGGATGTCCGGATCGGTGAGGTCGACGCGCAGGATGTGGGCGACCATCAGGCTCGTGAAGTCGCCGGACGGCGTGCTGTTGGTGCCGATCATGTAGTCCACGCCCTTGAAAAGCGGGATCCATCCGGTGGTCTCGGGCGCGCCGAGGAGCCGGGCCGTCCACAGCAGCGAGAGCAGGAGGAGGCGGTGGAGCCGGGAATGTCCGGCGCGTTGGGAAGTCGGTTTCATTCGGGCGGAAATCGAAGGCGGGCTAACGGCCGCTGTACCGGTAGGCGTAGCCGGGCAACGGGTCGCGGGTGTAGGCGGCGTTGAAGCCGTCGTAGTGGATGGGAATCAGCGCGGCACGGCCGTCGACGTAGCCGACCACGCTCTCGGCGTCGTTGTAGAAGGGCGCGTTGCGGCGTCCGGTGCGGCTGCGGTGCCAGGAGAGCGGTCCGTGCGCGGTCCACTCCATGACCTGCAGCGTCCGCGCGGGTTCGCGGATCTCGGATAGGCGCCATCCGGCGATGTTGGGCACGCCTGGCAACAGCACGCCGTTGAAGGGATAGCTGCCGAAGTCGAAGCGTTCCGACTGGTGGAACGGCTTCGGATCGGTGTAGCCGCGGTCGTCGGGACAGGCGAACAGGGAATCCTGTGCCGAGGAGGCGCCGCGAAGCCCGGCGTAGGACTTCACCTGCTCCTTGTAGAACCACTGGAACTCACCGGGCGACTCGACCGGTCCGGGCAGGGTCTGGTCGTGCTCGGCGGCGAACTGGGCGCAGGCGCGGTTCACCTCGCGCAGGTTGCCGAGGCAGCGCGCCAGTCGTGCCTTCTCCCCCGACATCGTGACCGGGATCCAAACCACCGCGGCCAGCAGCGTGAGTATGGCGATGCCAGCCAACAGGTCGGTGCGGGTGAAGCCGTCACGACGGAAACGGAATGACGAACGGGCCTTCATCGGGCCGCCTCCGTGAAGGATCCGTCGCGCAGGGATTTCCCGTCGGCCCGCCGGTACTGCGCCTCGAAGGCGGCCTTGCCCGAAGGTGCGGTCGGGGTGGCGGCGAACCGTGTCCGGGCGACGACCGCGCCGTGGAGCAGGCCCATCTCCGAGAGCCGCCGCAGGTCCATGACGGCCGGGATGGCCCCTGGGCAGAAGGCGACGACCGAGGCGTGGGGGCTGGAACCGAGCGCCGCCTGCTGCTCCTCGGAAAGCAATGCCGGGCCGAGGAACGAGACCAACACGTCGCCCGCCTTCGACTTGCGCAGAACGTCGAACACGTCGCCTTCCGGAACACGCAGGGGACGCAGCGGGTCCTCGGCAATCAAACGTGTCGCGGCGACCTCCCGTCCGGCGTCGGTGAGGGACCGTCGGAAGGCGCCGAGCGCCGCGTCCGCCGCCGGCTGCGGGAACTCGGAGGTGTCGCGGGCGAAGACGACGACGCGTCCCTGTCCGCCCACGAGGGAAAGGGTCTCCGCCGCCACCGCGCGGCCGACCTCCTCGGCCAGGACCGTGTCGTCGGACGGCGGGACGTTCCGGGAGACCGCGAAGGCCACGAGGGCCGCGGCGCCGAGGGCGGTGACGGCCAGAGAGAGGGCCTGGATTCCGCGGTGGTCGCGCATGGGGCCGTGCGGTGGTTCAGAGCACGCCGCGGGGCTTGGAGAACACGACGTTGGTCAGCCCGCTGGCGAGCGCCTGCGAGATGGCGGAGCGCAGCGCCGGGGTCTTGGTGGTCTGCACGCTGCCGTCGGTCATGGCGAGGTTGCCGGCGCGGACGTGCAGGGTCTTGTCCCAGGCGGCGTCGATCGAGGTGCCGAGGAACAGGCTCCACTGCGGGTCGAATCCGCCGCCGCCGCCGGTGACGTTGGAATCCCCGGAGACCATGGTCTGCGGCTTGTTCTCGTCGGCCTTGAGCCCGGCGAAGTAGCTGACGTTGGCGAGGCCGTCGAGGTTGACCCAGTTGGTGCCGGGCCGCTGGACCTTCTCCGCCGGGCAGACGAGCACCTTGGGCGTGGAGAACTCGTTCGAGCAGGCGCGGAAGTGGTCCGCCCAATCCTCGGAGCCCGACGTGCCGCCGTTGGTCAGGCCCAGCTGCCACGGGTACTTGTCGCCGTTGTCATTCGCCCACATCCGAAGGCCGAGCCCGACCGTCTTGAGGTTGTTGATGCAGGCGATGTTCTTCGCCCGCGACTTGGCCATGCCCAGCGCGGGAAGGAGCATGCCGGCGAGGATCGCGATGATGGCGATCACCACGAGCAACTCGATGAGGGTGAAGGCGTGCTGTCTCCGTGTGGGATTCATGGACGAGGAGGACGAAAGTAGCACGGAGGTTCACTTTTGTAAGCCCTGAACGTGGTCCAAGCCCACCCTGGGTTGTCATGGCCGCCGACGGCGCGAATCGGAAGCCCGTGTCTGCGGATCAGCGGTCCCATCGGGCACGAAGGGAATCTTCCTCGATCTCGACCGTTCCGCCGGCGCCTCGGAATCCGAGTCGGATCCGAACCGGCCTGGCCTCGGGGCCGATGCGCACGGGCAGCGCCAGTTCCACGTCGCCTTCCTTCCCGGGTCGGCTCCAGACCCGGTTCGTCGGCGAATCCAACTGCAGGAAGACGCCGCCTTCACCGCCGAAACCTGTGGGCTTGAATGCTTCCACGCGGCCCCGGGCTTCCAGACGCAGGTTCCCGGCCGGCAGCGTCCCGGTCCAGGTCCAGCCGGCCACGACCGGACCTCGGGCGACCAAACGCAGTCGTGCCGAGTGGCCCGGCGATTCGATCCGTTGCACCGTGGCCGCGTCGTTGTCCGCGTCGGCGATCCAGCCCTCCAGGCGCAGTCCTGCCACAGGATCCACCGTCCTCTGCTCGGAGGCCGCCCGCTGTTTCCGAAGCGCCTCGTCGCGTCGCCGGATCTGCTCCAACAACTCCTCCGTTCCCGCCTGGATTTCCTTCCATTCCGCGCTGCCCACCTGAAACCGGAGCGCGTCCCGCCAGCCCTCTATGAGGGTTCGCAACGCAGCGGGATCCCTCCCATTCTCGGGGCCAGAATGGACCCGGGTGGCCAGTCGCCGCAGCCCCTCCGGCGAGGCCGCCAACGCCTCCGCCATGGGTCCGCCGAAGGAGGGAGGCCAGGGAATCTCGGTGGCCATGAACAAGCGGTCGAGACCATGGGGAATCCAGCGGAGGCCGCGTCCGTCCCGTGGCACCCAGAGCCGGTAGTTGTTCCGTGCGAGCCCATACCCGTCGGCAAGGCCGGCTTGAAGTTCCACCGCGAGGAAGTCCACCAGGGCCGCCTCATCCACCACCGACGCGGCCCGCTCCCAGCGGGTTCCCATGGGACCGCGATGCGACTCGAGGAAACCGGAGGGAAGCATTCCAGGTGGGCCTGCAGGAAAGCGGGCCACCTCCCGGAACGCGACGACGTCCGGATTGCCGGCCTGGGGCTCGAACACCGAGCCCGGGACCTCCCCGAAGGTGCTTCGGATCCATTCCGCGGTGCAGCCTTCGACCATCACGTAGAGCCCGAGATCGCGTCCTTCCAGCATCACCCGCGCATGGCCCACGCGGGGGCAGGGGATCCCGGCCCCGGTGAACAGATGCCGTCCGAGGCGTTCGCGAAGCCGGCTCGGGTCCTCCACCGAGTTGTTCAGGTGCAGCTTCGTGATCCCACCCGGGAACGCCCCGGCACCGGAGGTCTCGAGGGTGAGCGACGGCCGGTCGTCCAACGGACGGAAGCTGCCGAGGGCGCCCTTGAGCCGGAGTCCGATCTTCCGGGCCTCATGCCCATCGAGGACAACCCGCGCCTCGACGTCCTGTCGGGGCCTTTCGCGGAGGGATTGGGCTGCTTGTGCGGCGAGGCGAAGCTCGACGCGGTGGACGGTGGGTGTCGGTTCGAACAGGTCGGCGGTGTCGGGTTGCCGCGCGTACGAGGACGCAAGGAACACGGCCATCGCCAAGGCCCAAGTCCAGCGAGGGAGCCAGTCCGAGGGGCCCTGGAGAAAGGCGTTCAAGGCGCGCGCCCGGCTTGGCGGACGATGGCCAAGGCGTTGGCGATGGGTCGTTCGGAGCCGTCGCTCGGCTGGTTCCGGATCGCGCCGCCGGCCCAGAGCGTCGCCGAGCCTCCGCCGTCGAGGTTCATGGCGTCCGTGCAACCGAGCGACGCAAGAAAGGCGCCGAGTTCCTCCAGGGTCATTCCCGCGGCCCCCTCGCGCCGTCCGTCGGACGTCACGAGGAAGAGGTGCTCCGCGTTCCAACCCACGGCGGAGCGCGGATGCCGTTCGCGCATGGACTTGAACTGGTAGGCGTCGTCGTCGGGCACCTCGATGCGGACCGCCTTGCCGCCGCGGACGAGGACCGGTCCGCCGCCGATGCCGGTGACGGCTCCGTCGATCGGGACGCTGGTGGCGAAGTCGAGGGTGAGCACGGCGCCGGGCTCCACGGTTGGCAGTCGGCGGGCGAGTGCGCGGCCCGCCGACAACACCATTCCCCGTTCGGGGATCGGGGAATCGCCGCCGTCGCGAACGGACTCCACCCGCGCCTTGCGGTTCACCGCGGGCAGGATGGGCCGGAGCGCTCCGCCGCCTTCCTCCGGGATCAGCTTCCATTCCCTTCCGCCCGAAGTGCGGGTCGACGGGCCGGCCGCGGAGGTGAACAAGACCAGGCGGTCGGGTTCCGGTTCCTCGTGCAGGCCCAGCGGACTGATGGTGCCGTCGGGCCAGGCCACCGTGAACCGGGCGATCACCTCATCGACATGCGGCGTGCCGTCGGGGCTGGTCCAGAGGCAGACGCCCTTCGGCGCACTGAGCAGTTCGCCGTCGAGGATCTGCAATCCGCGGGGATCTCCGGCGAAGGTGCGTTCGCGCTGGTAGAAGTCTCCGTTCACCGCGGCGAGAGCGACGCCGGAGGCGGCCGGGATGCCGCGGACCTGGGACGAGATCGTGGCGAGGCCGAAGGCGCGGTTGTCGGCGTGCAGCGCACGTAGCGCAATTCCGGGACCGCTACGTGGGATGCGAACGACATGGACCGACCAGGGTCCTTGGGGCAGGTGGTGGTTGGTGTAGGCGAGACCGGGTTGGATCTCGGGTATCCCGGAGGTCGGTGCGACGGGGGCGTCCTGGCCGCAACCGACCGCCAGCGCCGAGAGGAGTGCCGTCGCGGCGGACGCCAAGGGGAAACGGAAATGCCGTAGGGATGCCAGGGAGTTCACCACGTTGAGGCGGGATTTGCCGTCGGAGACCCTGCCTCGCTCCGGGCCACGCGGGCAAACCTTCGCGCCGGCCGCATTCCCTGGCCTCTCCCTCATATGGAGACGCGGAGGAGCAAACGCTGCTTCCATCGGGGAACGGGAGTGGGGTTCACAGTCGTGGGCGCGAGGTGGGTTGTTGTTCGTTGCCCGTCGTTCGACGCCCGAAGTCCGCTCTCCGCTGTCTCCATGGTTTCACCCTGGACCCGGTCCGGATAGGCTGTCGGCGTGTCTGAGCTTCCCGATCCGGCCGACCCGGCTTCCGCTCCGCCCCATCGCGGCGAGGCGGCGTTCGTGACGACACGGTGAAGTGTCGTGCTCAGGGCCGGTTCGACCACGGGGGAGGACGCTTCGGACGCCCTCGGGGTGCTGTACGAGACCTACTGGTATCCGTTGTACGCCTACGCCCGTCGACGCGGGCAGTCGCCCGAGGCGGCCGGTGACCTGGTCCAGGACGTCTTCCACGACCTCATCGGACATCACCAACTCATGGCGGTCGCTCCGGGGCGGGGGCGGTTCCGTTCCTACCTCCTGACCGCGGTGAACCGCCGTCTCGCCGGCAACTGGCAGCGTGAGAGCCGGGCGAAGCGGGGTGGCGGCGTGCCGCTCGTAGCGCTGGACGGCATGGCGGCGGAGGAACGCTACCGCGTCGAGCCCGCCGACGGCCTGACGCCGGAGACCCTCTAGGACCGCCGTTGGGCGCTGGCGTTGCTCGACCGGGTCTTCGCCCGCCTCCAGTCGGAGTGGGAGGCGGCGGGCAAGGCCGCCATGTTCGCCGGTCTGCGTTCGTTCCTGTCCGGAGAGGACGAGCGCGGCTTCGCCGAGGCCGGTGCCGCGGTGGGGCTCAGCGAAGGGGCCGCACGGGTGACCGTGCACCGGCTTCGCCAGCAGTATCGGACGCTGCTGCGCGAGGAGATCCTCCAGACCCTCGACGATCCGGCCCGGGTCTAGGAGGAGATCCGACACCTGATGTCCGCGCTGCGCGGCTGAACCAACGCCGGCATGAACTGCCCCACCGCCTGCCAACGTTGCGGATCGACCGCGGCCAATGGACGTCCCATCTGCCCGGCCTGCGCGCTGGAACGGGCCTTGGAGGGATTCGAGGCGGATGGGTCCGCACGCGATGGGGGATCGGCGGCGCCGCCGGTGGGACGCTTCGGCGAATACGACCTGCTGGGCGAGGTGGCCGAGGGTGGCATGGGCGTGGTCCACCGGGCACGCCAGAGGAGCCTGGGCCCGATCGTGGCGCTGAAGATGGTCCGGACGGGGCAACTGGCCTCGGCGGAGGAGATCCGGCGGTTCCGCGAGGAGGCGTCCACCGTCGCCGGTCTCCAGCATCCGGGGATCGTGGCCGTGCACGAGGTGGGTGAGTTGGACGGACAGCATTTCTTCGCGATGGAGTGGGTTGAGGGACGTTCCTTCGACCGGGTGTTGTCCGATGGACCGTTGCCGCCCGAGGAGGCCGCACGCCTGCTGGCCGAGGTGGCCGGCTTCGTCGAGTACGCCCACGGACGCGGCGTGCTTCACCGCGACCTCAAGCCCTCGAACATCCTGATCGACGCCGCCGGACGACCGCGCCTGTTGGACTTCGGACTGGCGCGCTCCGTGTCGTCGGCCGGGGATCCGACCTTGACCGGCACGGTGATGGATTCGCCGAGCTACATGTCGCCGGAACAGGCGCTCGGTCGGCACAAGGAGGTCGGTGTGCGCAGCGACGTCCACGCCCTGGGCGATCCTCTACGAGGCGCTCACCGGCCGGCCGCCGTTCCGCGCGGCGAGCGTGGTGGAGACGCTGCGCCTGGTCACGGGAACCGAACCGGTGGCGCCGCGGGAGTTGAATCCCCGGCTTCCAAGGGACCTGGAAACCCTGTGCCTCCGCTGCCTCGCGAAGTCCCCTGCCCAACGCTACGCCTCGGCGGCGGAACTGGCCGACGAACTCGCCCGCTTCCTCCGCGGTGAACCCATCCTCGCGCGGCCGGTGTCCCTGCCCGAGCGCGGATTGCGGTGGGCCCGGCGTCATCCGGCGCTCGCGGCATCCCTGTCGCTGGTCGCGCTGCTGCTGCTGACGGTCACGGTGGTGTCGGTGACGGCGGCGATCGGCGGCAGCCATCCGGCCGCTGGCCTGCCATTGGGCATTCGACTGGTCAGCCTGGACGGTTCGTCGGGCATCGATGTGAACTTCGACGACGTGCGCTTGGAGGCCGTGGCCATCCCCGAGCCGGCGACGACCTCGGCGATGGTGGCGGGTGGACTGGTCGAGTTCGCTTGGATGCGGCGGTTGCGGGGTTACCGCTCGATTGTCGCGTCACGCCCAGGGCCGTTCTTCTGTCGCATGGTGTCTCTGTGTGAGGCCCCTCCGTTCCGCCTTCAGGCGGTGCTCATTCCTTGCATCGGAGGACTGAAGGACCCGTGCCGACCAGACCTCCTGGGGAGGAAGTACCGCAATACAGTTATGTCTTCTATGCGGAACGATATTGCAAATAGGGTTCCATATGTAAAACGATACAAGGGATGTCGGACAAGTCGTCACTGCCGTTGCCAGCGGTTCGGGCCCTTCGGGAGTTGGGTCGGGATCTGGCTTTGGCCCGTCGTCGGCGCGGCATTTCCACCGGGGACATGGCGGCGCGCTTGTTCGTGGGACGAAGTACGCTTTGGCGTCTGGAGAAGGGCGATCCCAACGTCTCGCTGGGGACGCTCGCCAGCGCCGCGTTCGTCCTCCAATTGCAGGACCGTCTCGCCGGACTCGCCGCGCCTTCGAAGGACGCCTTGGCTCTCCGGCTTGATGAGGAGCGCCTGCCGCTTCGGATCCGGCGGAAACGGTCATGAGCGTCGAGGTGCATCTGGAGTGGGAAGGGGTGACCCATCTGGTGGGCGTTCTCCACACGGCGACACGCGGCACGTCGGTGACGTTCGAGT
>CAMASJ010000076.1 GCA_945860685.1 Akkermansia muciniphila | reverse complement strand
GGGATGCCGGAGAGGAGCTTCTTCGGCGTCTTCCAGCGGGGAGCGAGGTCGGCGGCCTTGCGGGCGCACCGCCGGGCGAGTTCGAAGTCGCCGGCCTGGACGGCGGCCTCTCCGAGGAACACCCAGGCTTCGGGATGGAAGGGACGGATCCGAAGGGCCTCGATCGCGAGGTTCCAGGCCTCGGGAATCCGGCCGGCGTTGAGCGCCGCCACGGCGCCATCGAGGCGGCCGAGGTGGGCGATGTCGGGCAGGGTGAAGCCGACCACCGTGGAACGGCGCAATGCGGCGTCCACGGCGGCCTCGCGGGCCTTGGTCTCGCGCAGTTCGTGCAGGTGGGCGACGGCGGTGCGTGCGGTCCGCTCCCAGGACCAGTGGTTCCGGACGTGTTGGGCGCCCGCGGCGGCGCGTTCCTTCCACGGAGCGGGGTCCGCGGCCACCTCCCGCATCGCGTCGGCGAGCACCCGGGTGTCCGGCTCCAGCAGCCAGCCACGGTGGTCGAGCTTCATGCCGCTGATCTCGTTGCTTAGCATCACGCGCTGGGAGGGAAGCCGGCGGACGAACTCGTCGGTCGCGAAGTCGTCGGTCGAGCCGCCACCGGTGACGATCAGCGGCAGCGCGCAGGCCATCGCCTCCAGAACGGGGAGTCCGAAGCCCTCGCCGCGGTAGGGATGCACGAGGCAGTGGCACGCGGTGTAGAGGCCGGCCATCTCGGCGCCGGACAGCTCCGTGTCGAGATGGAGGATCTCCGGGGCCGCGGGATCGGCCTGCGCGGCGCGGATGCGGTCGGCGAGGGTCTGCCCGGCGTACACCGAGCCGCCGCCGAAATCCTTGATCACGAGGCAGACGTCGTCCGAGCGGCGGAAGGTCCGGAGGTAGGTGTCCAGGAGCAGGTCGGCACCCTTGCGTCCGATGGTGCCGCCGACGAAGAGGAAGCGGAACGACTTGGAGGTCTTGAGCGCGAACGGCGCGGCCTCCGGACGGTGCAGGGCGGGGTCGATGCCCAGCGGGAGGATGCGGAGCTTGGAGTCCGGCACGCCGGCCGCGATGTAGAGGTCGCGGACGTAACGGGTGTAGCACCAGAGCTGGTCCACGCCGGCGGCGGCCTTGGCCCAGTCGGCCGGAATGGAGCCGAATTCCCAGGGCTGCATCTGGATCCAGGCCCCCTGGGCCGGGGCGTCCCAACGGGGTGGCCATTCGTGGCGGAGGACGACCTCGGTCGAGCCCGGGGCGCGGCCTTGGACGTCGCGGGCGAACCGGGCGAGTTCCGGCGGAAGCGAACGCAGGGGCGGGGTCTTCGCGGAAACCGGCGTCGAGCGCACGCCGCCGCAGCGGGCGAGGGCCGTGTGCAGCTCGCGGTTCACGTGGGACAGCGAACCGAAGTCGAGGAAGGAGCCTTCGATCGCGAGGTTGACCGCCTTGCCGGGATTCGCCGGGGCGGAGCGATGGAGTTCGACCACCGGGGCGGGCCGAAGCGTCGGCGTGACCAGGCCGCGTTCGATCTCCTGCAGGCGGTGGAGGACGATCTCGGCCACGGCCTCGCGGCTGTAGTGGGTGGCCATGTGGACGCGGGCCGCGCGGCCCTTGGCCCGGGCTTCGTCGCGGTGGGTGAAGACGTGGCGCAGGAGCGTGCGGAGATGGGGCTCGGACGGGTTGGCCCAACGGTGGCCCTTGTAGTGCCACAGCTCGGGCTCCAGTCCGCGGGCCTCGACGATCTCGTAGTCGAGCAGGTAGCCGGTCTGCTCGGACATGAACTCGGTGTTCGCGCTCCAGTTGGTCGCGATCACCGGACGTTCCATCAGCATGGCCTCGTGTTGGGGGCGTCCCCAGCCCTCGCCGCGGCTCGGTGCGAGGTAGCAGTCGCACGCGAGGTAAAGCGAGGGAAGCTGCTCGTTGGGCACTTGCTCGGCGATGAGCTCGATGCGGGGCAGCGCCTTGTCGCCGAGTCCGAGGGTGGCGGCGAACTCGCGGATGCGCTTCCAGATGGCCTCGGCGGGATCGCCGTCGGGCTTGGAGAAAAGGTAGGTGCGGAGCCAGAGGCAGACGTCGTCGGAAGCCGAGAACTCGCGCAGGTAGGCGGCGAGCATCACGTCCCAGCCCTTCCTCGAGGACCACTCGAAGATGGAGAGGAAGTTGTATCCGGCCGGCTTCGGCAGCGGATAGGCGGCGTGCAGGGCCGGATCGAAGAAATGGGAGTCCACCGCGCCGGGGACGACGACCAGCTTCGAGCGTTCGACGCCGCTGTTGGCGAAGGTCTCCACGTTGAACTGCGACGGGACCCAGACCTCGTCCATGCGGTTGCAGGCGGCCACCCACTCGGGGGCGATCCGGTCGGTCTCGAACATCGTGCGTCCGACGCTGCAGTGCGCGTTTTGCAGGCGGACGAAGCCGCCGGCCGGGTTGTGCGAGATCACGATCCCCTCGTTCAGGGAGTCGAACCGGTCGTGCATCCGGAACAGCGATTCCCGTTCGGCCTGCGGCAGGCCGGCGATGAACTTCTCGGAGCGGACCACCGTGTGGTGCTTGATCCCGAGGTCGATGCGCTTCTCCAGCGGCAGGACGAAGTTGATGGCCTCGCTGGCGTAGCCGGAGGGGTTGAAGATCGGCGCGGCCCAGCGGACCGGCATCCCGAGTTCGACGTCACGGCGACGGATCTGCAGCCCGACGGCGGTCATGACCAGCGTGTAGCGGCCGTCGTCGTGGGTTGTGGTGCTGTGGCGGTTGAACTTCGGGCGGAAGCCGGCGGCACGCAGACGCGAGGCGAAGTCGACGTCCTCGCCCTGGTAGAAGCCGCGGCCGTCGTCCCACTTCACCCGGTCGGCGACGTGGGCCTTGAGCAGGATCAGGCCGCCGGTGACGTACACGTGGTCGTCGTCCTCGTCGTAGTCCAAGAGCACGTGTCCGCGTGGGCCGCCGTGCGTGGCCCAGTCCCAGAACCGGGTGCCGTCGGGGTTGAGGATGCGGACCGCGAGCACCTCCCAGTCGTCGCCAAATCGTTGGAGGCCGGCGTGGAAGTCGGCGTGGAAGACGAAGTCGTCGTCGACCACGACGAGGTGGTCGTACTTGGACGCGGCGGTGAGGACGTTGCGCATCTCGCCGAGGCGGCCGTTGCGGGCGGCGTCGACGGCCGGGGCCGTGCCGACGCCCTCGGGCAAGTCAGCGGGCGGCTCGCCGCCGACGAGGATCTCGAACGCCGGGATCCCGAGGGCGCGGATCGATTCGATCTCGCGGAGCAGTTTGGCCGGGCGCTTGCCGTTGGTGATGATGACGAAGGACCAGCCGGCAAGGCGTTCCTTCGAAGGGGTCGGCTCCGCGGCCGGCTGTGGCGCGAGGGCTGGCCGCGGGGTGCCGGAGTCGACCGGTGTTGCGTGGGCGATCCCGAGGGCGTCCTGGAGCTGGTTCACGATGGCTTCGAGATCGGGGTGGGCGGGACCGGCGGACTGGGCGCGCCGATAGTGCTCGAGGGCGCCGCTGAAGTCGTCCTTTTCAAGCGCCTGGAGTCCGGCGGCGATGGCCTCTTCCTGGGCGGGCGTGAGTTTCGGGCCGGCGGGCTCCGGCCGGAGCGCGGCGACGCGTTCGGCGATTGCTGCGTCTTCGGGCAGTCGGCGATGCAGTTCCTCGAAGACCTCCAAGGCGGTGGTCTTGTCGCCGAGCTTCAGCAGGCATTCGCCGAGGACCACGAGCACGTCGTTGTTCTCCGGCGCCAGCTTCAGTAGGCGTTCGCAGACCTGGGCGGCCTCGAACCACTGTCCGCGCCGGAACAGCACCTGGGCGAGGAGCGCGAGGGCGTCCACGCCGTCCGGTTGGACCTCCAGGGCGGCCCGCGCGGCGGCCTCGGCCTTGGCGAGCGGGTCCTCGACCGGCGCCTCCTCGGCCCGGCGGTTGAAGAGCGACGGCGCGAGGGTCTTCGACTTCGGCGCCACGGTCGGAGCCGGCTTCGCCGCGGGCACAGGGGCCGGGGCCGGGTTCATGGAAGCAGCGGTCCGGGTGGACGTCTTGGAGGCCTTCGGTGCCACGACCGAAGCGCCGACGCCGGAGGCGGGACGCCAGGTGGCGACGTGGTCGAGAGCGGTCCAGAACAGCTCGGCGTAGCGGCGCGCCATGGGGGCCCAGTCGAAGCGTTCGACGACGGCCCGGCGGGCGTTCCGGCCGAGTTCCACCCGGAGCTCCGGATTGTCGCGGAGCTCGCAGACGGCGTTGAGGAACGAAGGCAGCAGGTACTCGACGAGCTTGGCGTTCCGACCGTCGACCAGGTACTCGGGAACGGTGCCGTTGTCCGTGGTGATGATCGCGCGCTCCATCGCCGCGGCTTCCATCAGGGAGTTGTTGTTGCCCTCCTGGTGGACTGCCGACGAACAGACATAGCAGTCGATCGAGTCGTAGAACTTCCGCATGCCCTCGAGGTCGAGGTTCTTGTCGGAGTAGCCGCAGAAGACCAGTTCCACGCCCGGAAGCCGGGTGAGGGGCTGGATGAGGGATTCGAAGCCCTTGGCCTTGTTGGCGCGGTTGCCGGCCCAGCCGATGCGGAGGCAGCCGTGGCCTGAGATGTCGGCCTTCGTGGACGGACGGAAAAACTCCGTGTCCGTGCCGTGGGTGACGTAGTGGGTGTTCGGCACGAACGGCTGGAACAGCCGCGTGAGGCGGTCGGAGACGCAGTGGATGCGCTGGAACTTCGTGTTCAGCAGCTCCGTGAGGTTGAGGAAGTCCTGGTCGGCCCAGGAGCAGACCGAGCGGATTCCGGTGATGTACTTCGACGGCGTGCGGATCAGGGCCGGCGCGATCAGGTTCCACTCCAGGGGATAGAGCAGGTCGTAGTCCGCCTCGTTGTATGGCTGCCCGTGGAACTTGAGGTCGAACTCGAACTCGTGTCCGAGGCGTTCCTTCAGGACCTGGCAATGACGGGCGAAGATCCACTTCGGGACGTCCGCCATGAGCATGACCCGCGGTTTGCGTCCGGAAGCCATCCGGCGTGGCGCGACGGAGGCGGTGGGAGCCGGGGAGACGGAGGCCGGGATGGTCGCGCGGCGGCCGATGTAGACGCGCTTCGGGATGACCTGGGATTCCTCCTGGATCTCCTCAAGACGCAGGCCGGCGCGCTCGAAGGCGGCGCGGACGTCGGCCTCGGAGAACCGGCTCCGGTACTCGCTCGGCCGGCGTTCGGACTCCGGCTTGTTGCGGTCGGCGGTGTGGTACCGGTTGCCGGGGACGGCGTCGTAGGCGGTGTCGATGATGTCGATGATGAACACGCCGTCCGCGGCGAGCGAAGGCAGGTAGGTCGCGAGGAGAGCGTCGAGGGAGAAGTTCTCCAGCAGGTGGCACCAGTTCAGCGCCTCGATGACGGCGTAGCGTTCCTTGCCGAGGAGTTTCGGCGCCAACGCGTCGTCGACGGCGAGGGTGACCGGGAGCCCGGCATGGGCGGCGACCTGCTGTCCGGCGGCGATGGCCTTGGGATCGATGTCGGTGCCGTAGAGTTGGGTGAACCCGCGTTCGGCGAGCCAGAACAGGTTCATGCCCACGCCGGTGCCGATGGACAGGATCGGCTGGTTCGGTGCGACGTTGCGGGCAATCCATTGGCAGGGCTTCACGACGTCCCAGCGGGAGGCGCGCTCGCGGAAGATGTAGCTGAACCACGGCTGGGCGCCGTGGTCGGCGATGGCCTTCTCGACGACCGCCTGCGGGATCCGGATCGCCGGGTCCAGGTCGATCGGCGGCTGGGCCGGTCGGCTGGCGACCTCGATCGGTGCCGGTGCGGCGACGTTGCGCGGTGCGGTGTTGCCTCTCCGATTCGCGTAAAGGTCGGCGTATTCGGCCATCGTGCAGGCCTTCACGCCGCGGCGTTCGGCCAACTCGAAGACCCGGGCCATCATGTCGAGGTAGCGCTGCACCTCGGCGTCGGTCTGGGGATAGGGCGAGGCCCCGGCGAGCAGTTCCACGTTGTGGAACATCATCATCAACGGGCGGTGGACCCCGTTCACTGGCGGTTGGGCCAAGACGTGGTCGAGGACGCGGCAAAGGGTGTCGGCGTCGGAGTACCACGGACGGAACCAGATCGGTTCTGCCGGGTTGTTCGAGGCTACGGTCCCGGTAGGCAGAATCGTCACGGGAACCTCGAGCAGCCCCCCGGTGCCTGGGCAGGAAATGTCCCCCTCGGAACCGAGGGTATAGGGCATTTCCGGGTACTTGCGGTAATCGGGACGCTTCTCGCCACGGCGGCTGGTCCAGCAGATGTGGGGCGTGACCGACGAGTCGATCCGGTAGCCGAGGTCCTGGAGGATCCGGCCGGTGTGGGGGCCCGCGCCGAAGCGGCCGGCCCGGAAGCTCAGTGGCTGGAAGCCGAACTGCTGGCGGAACATCTCGGTCAGCGTCGCCATTTTGGCCCGCTCGAGTTCGGCCCCGTATTCCCACTGCATTTCATCCGTCGTGGTGCCGGCGAAGTCCCAGGTTTTGATCTGCGGAACCACGTAATCTCCATGGAGATGCGTGGTGAGCTCGACGTCGCGGCAGGCCTTCAGGGCGGCGACGCTCTCGGGGTGCGTCATGACCTCCGGGCTGAGCAGGTAGGTCGGCCGGATGCCGAAGCGGGCGAACAGCGGCTGGAGCCGGTCGGGAATGGCCTCGGTGACACCGCGGAAGGTGAGCGGCGAGGCGGTGCGCCACGTGGACGACTTGTCGCACTCGGTGTCGATGGTGACCAGCAGGCGCGGTTCGACGGGGTTCATGCTTCGGCTTGAGGTGGGGTCAAAGCGCACTGTCCAGACCGTTGGTCTTCAACAGGCTGTCCATTGCTGAGCAAAGGGCGCGCCAATTGGCCAGGAAGCGCTCCCGGCCGGGCTGCGGGCCCGCCATCTCGGCCAGGAGATCGGCGTCCCGGTAGGTCTGAACGGCATGGTAGGGAACCCCCATCATGTCGCAGAAGCCGCTGGTCCGGGTGTCCGTGGCGAGGAACGTCGCCGGACGCCCATAGGCCAGGGACAGCATCCCGAAGTGCAGGCGGAAGCCGGCGGTCCGGGTGGCGAGGTGGACGCCCTGGATCATCGGACCGGCGCCCCAGTTGTCGTCGTGCAGGGACTCGAGTCCGAACTCCCGTACGAGATCCTCGGCGATCGGCAGGTCGTACGGGCTCTGGAGCAGCAGCACCGGACGGAAGTCCCGGCAAAGCCGCTTCAAGGTTTCCATCTGCTTGAGGTTCCAATGCTCCTCGACGTGCAGCAGGCGGGCCCGGACCGACAGCACGAGGCGTTCGGAGGAGGGCTCAAGGAACTGCGGTTCCCGGAGGCCGTGGAACAGCACCGGGCAGCCGGTCAGTTCGACGTTCCGGATGCCGAGGCTGCGGACGAAGTCGAGCGCCACCGGGTCGCGGACGGACCCGACGGCGCAGCGTTCATGGATCATCCGCACCGCCTGGACGCCCTCGGGGTTCATCGCCGGCAGGCGGCCGATCGGCGCACTGGAGCCGACGCCGAGCGGCAGGATGGGCACACGGATCCGCGAGATCACGGCCGGGGTCAGCGGGCAGGAGAAGACGTGCTGGTAGAGGTTCGTGCCGCAGATCACCGCGGCGTCGCAGCCGTTGATCTCCTCGATCTGTGCGGGCGACAGCGGTTGGAGCAGCGGAAGCTCATGGAGCCGGTGGCCGCCGAGGATCCGGCGGACGGCGTCCACGATCAGGGCGTCGCCCGAGTTGTCGCCGTTCACCGCCGCGCTCAGCAGGGCGAGCGTCTTGCGGCGGAAGGCGGGCTTGGCGGCGGCAACGTTCGTCGGGGCCTGGGCCGTCTCACCGACCTCGATCCTCGGGGTTGAGGCGGTCTGGAACTCGACGACGTAGAGGAACTCGGCGCGGCCGAGGTCGGTCTTGGCGAGAATCCGGCCGCCGTGGCTGCGGAACAGTTGTTCGAGGCCGGGGAACCCCAGCGGGTTCTCCCAGTGCTGGGCGGTGCGGCGTGCGGGGTTGGAACAGTCGTTGAAGGACATCACCACCCAGCGCACGTGCGACGCGGCCCAACGGACAAGGCGGTCCGGGTCGGCGAAGTATTCGAAGACCCCGAGGAACGTGGCGACCGAGTGGGACTCGGCGGGCAGCTCCTGCGAGAAGTCCATGATCCGGACGCCCGGGGCGCGGGCGATGCGGTCGATGGCCACGTAGCGGACCGCGGCCGGCAGCAGCGCCTTCAGCGTCTGGTGTCCGCACCCCATGTCGACGAGCGAGGCCTCGGCGGGCAGGGGGAGGGAAGCCACCGCGGCGGCGGCGGCACGGGCGCGGTCCGGCCACTGGCCGAGGTCCACCCCGAGGTTCCGTTCATGAAAGGTCCCGGCTGGGATCGGTGATGCGGTCTCCTCGGGGGGAAGGCCACGCCAGGCGGCGCGGAGGGCGCGGCGCCAGTGCGGGGCGACGTCGTCCCAGCGGCGCTCCGTCGCCATGCGGCGGGCGTTGTCGGAGCCGGCCTGGCGGACCCGGTCCACGTTCTGGCGGCACCACTGGAAGGCGGCGCCGAACGCGGCCGGATTCCGGTTCACCACGAAGCCGTTCTCCCCGTGGCGGACCAGCTCGGGGACGATCCCGACGTCCACGGCCACCGGGAACACGCCCGAGGCCATGCCCTCGACGAGGGTCAACGGCTCGCCCTCGGCGGTCGAAGCCACGCAGAGCACGTCGATGGAGTTGTAGAAGCGTCCCATCGCCTCGGAGTCGAGGTCTCCGCCGGCGAGCTGAAGCTCGAAGTCGCGGCCGGCCGCCGGAACGAGGATGTCGTTCACGCCCTTGCAGGCGTCGTTCCGGTTGCCGGCCCAGCCGATGCGGAGCGGACCGGTGCGGTTTGCCCGTGCCGAGAAGGTCCCGGTCTCGAAGCCGTTCGGGCACCAGAACACCTCCCGGTGGGGCGAGAAGGCGTCGCGGAGCCGATGCGAGGTCGCCGTCAGCGTGGCGGCGTCGGTGAGGTACTTCGCCGCGGCCTGGGCGGCGTTGAGCCGGCCGTAGGCATCCTCGTTCTCCCAGCGGTGCGAGCTGATCTCCTTGATCACCCGGCAGGGCTTCACGTCGAACTTCCGGTGATAGGTCTCACCCCAGAAGAACACGTAGAGCAGGTCGAACTTCCAGGCGTTGAGATCCGGGTTCTCACGCACGTACTCGATGCGGAACTCGAACTCGTCGGACAGCCGGCGGGAGATGGCCTGGGCCGCGGTGTCGTAGGCCCAACCGCGCTTGTCGACGAGCATCAGCACCCGCGGCTTCTCGCCGTCGGGACGCAGCACCGGCAATTCCAGCAACGCCGGGTCGACCGATGGCTTCCGCGCTGGGGTCGGGGCCGTTTTCGAAGCGGGCGGCGTGGAGTGGGCCTTTGGCGCAGGTTGGGTGTCGACCGTGGGGGCCGCATGGGTCGGCGTCGGGGCAAGCTTCCGGGCGACCTCGGGGGCGATGGTCGTGGTGAGCTTCTCCCACCAGCGTTCCAGGGTGTAGTCCCGCAGCGTGCGCTTCCATCCGGCGGCGGCGATCCGGCGGCGTTCCTCGTCGTGGGCGAGGTAGTAGCGGGTCTTGTCGATGCACTCGGCCAGGGTCTCGAAGCCGACGATCTCGCGGTCCAGTTCGTAGATCTTCCCGAGGTGCGAGCGGTTGTCGCAGATCTCGAGCACACCGAACGCCGGGAGCATCGTGGTGCGGGTGTTGCAGGGGCCGATGCTGTTGTGGAGGTTCCAGCCGATCTTGGTCCGGCGGTAGACCGGCGGGGCTTCCACCGCGCCGTTCGGCCAGCCGGGGCCGCGGACGAAGGCGTTCGGGAATTCCTTCACCAGGGCCTCGATGCGCTGGGCGCGGTCGCTGAGGTTGAAGACCCGCTCGCACAGCAGGACGACGTCGAGGTCGCGCGGACCGTGGAGGATGGAGCTCTCGGTGAGCTCCGGGGCGCACAGCTCGGGACGGACGGGCGTGAAGATCCACTCGACGTTGCGGCAACCCCAGCGGCGGTAGTCGTCGACGCAGGCGATGTTGATCGGGAACGCGAAGTCGAACGCCGGCGCGGCGGGCTTCGAGAGCACCTCGCTGCTCTCCGGGTCGTCGGCGCAAACCCAGACGTTGAACGTGGACAGCTTCCGGACGAGCTCCGGATGCAGCATGGGACCGCCGGAGGACACCAGGACGTCCTTCGACCGCAGCCGTTCCTCGAGCTGCGTGTACATCGTCATCAGGTCGGCCGAGCGGGCGCGCCACTTCTCGTCCAGCTTCGGGAAGTGCCACCAGCCGCCGGGACAGGGCAGGCCGATCGCCTCGACGTCGTAGCCCATGGCGCGGACGTTGGCCGCGAAGGCCTCCTCCTCCACACGACGTGCGTCCGAGGTGCACGGATAGACGATGGCGTAGCGGAGCTTCCGGGTGTCGATCGGCGCGGAATCCGGTGTGGGGGCCGTGGGGACGACGGGAGGCGTCGGCGCGGAGAAGGGCACCGGTGCGGCGGCCCGGGCGGCGGCGAGGGTGGCGCCGATGTCGAAGCGGGTCGGATGCTGCAGCGCGGCGACCGGGGCCGGGGCGGGCTTGCGGGCCGGGACGGCCTGGGGCTTGCGGAGGACGCCGCACCAGGAGTGGCGGAGGTTCACCACCTCCAGGTCGAGGAGACCCTGGTCGCGCAGGAAGCGCTCCACGCCGCGCATCGAGGCGTCGATCCAGTCGAACCGGCGCGAGAACTGCGAGAAGTCATGCCAGACGATGAATCCTCCCGGCGCGATGCGGTCCCAGACCAGCTTCGAGTCGAGGTAGACGTTCTCCTCGTCGTGGGCGGCGTCGACGAAGACCATCCCGAGATTCCGGATGTGTGCGGGGATCTCCCAGCGGGCGGTGTTGGCGTAGAGCTGTTCGACGTTCTTCAGGCCCCGTTCGCGGTAGTAGGAGCCGATGGCGTCCTTGTCGATCAGGTGGGTGACCATCTTGCCGCCCGAGGCGTCGTGCTGTTCCGGCAGGATGTTGACGGTGTGACAGACGAGTCCGTGCGAGAGGTTGGAGGCCAGCTT
Source organism: Akkermansia muciniphila (assembly GCA_945860685.1). Classification (GTDB taxonomy): domain Bacteria; phylum Verrucomicrobiota; class Verrucomicrobiia; order Limisphaerales; family UBA9464; genus SXXZ01. The sequence goes on along the minus strand of CAMASJ010000076.1, from coordinate 3,869 downwards.
GAACGCGCCGCGGCCGTGGGAGGTGCCCAGTTCGAGCACGTTGTGGATGGCGTTCGCGGCGAGGGTGCAGAGCACCTCGGCGTCCCGGCGCTTGCGGCCGTTCACCTCGGTGTCGTTCTCCACGACGTCCAGGTCCGGCTCGAGCAGTTCGCCGTCGCAGGGCAGACCGAAGTGGCGTTTGAGTTCCTCGATGGAGTCGACGACGCGGATCTTCACGGCTGGGAGGCGTTGGCTGGGGTCGCGTTGAAAGGGAAAGGGGCGTGGCCGAGCCGACCCGAGGACGCCGTGGGGCTACCGGCTCCGTTGGGGGCGGAACAGGTCAGGAGGAATCGGCGTCCAAGGGTCGGCATCGGCAGGCGGCCTCCCGGTCCCGGGGGCGGGACACGGAGGGCCGTCCTGATGGAAGCCAACCGGATGCCAGACCATGAAACCGCTGGGAATCAGCGGGATGCAGGTGGTTCAGGCTGCCGGAACGGACGGATTGGCAGGAATTGCCGAGAATCCGGCCGGACGAAACTGCCGGGCTGGCGGTTGTGGGAGACACGGATTTGACGGATTTTGCCCGAGGGGGATTCCTGGTTTCGGAACGGGGTTTTGGGAGCAGTTTGCCCGTTGGGCTCAACGGGTCTGCGGCCAGAGCGCGAGCGGACTCGCGCACTCCACGACGCTCGCGCGCCGAGGCAGGTCGCGAAGCGGGAATGTCCTGCTCCCAACTCCTTCCGTGAAATCCGTGTCCAACCGATCCCCGGTCACTTCTCCGGTGGGAAGGTGGCGGGATCGAAGGGCAGGCGCTTCGGGTCGTTCACGGGTTTTCCTGCGGGATCGATGAGGGTCGGGGTCACGACCACGAGGATCCGGCGGACCTGCTCTTGGGTGCCTTCGGTTCGGAACAGGCGTCCGAGGAGCGGGATGTCCCCAAGCGTCGGGACCTTGTCCACGAAGCGTACCCGGTTGGTGAAGGTGCCGGCGTCGAGGAGCAATGCCTGGCGATCCCACAGCCGGGCGCTGCCGGTTCCGACGTTGTCGACGACCTGGCGCCCCAGCGCGTCGTCCTTGGCCTCGGGGTTTCCGAGCACCTGGACGACCGAGGCGTCGGCCGTCAAGGCCAGCACGTTGGAGTTACTGAGAACCTCGGAGATCGTGATCTGCAGCCGAGGACCGGCCCTCACCGTGGTTTCCTCGGTCCCCTTGGCCGAAGCGCTCCGGACCCTCTTCTCTTCCTGAACCGAGACCTCGGCTCCGGTGTTGAGGGCCGTGACGACCCGGGGGGCGGACAGGACGTCGACTCCGTGCGTCGCCTCGAAGGCCCGGATCAGTTCGGTCGCCCGGGCCTCGGAGATCCGGAGCGATCGCTGGGTCTTCAATTCGGGGACGAGACCTTCCACGAAGCCAATCGGGATGACCGCGAAGCGGGACTCGATCACGACCTGTCGCGAGGAAGGGATTCCCTGCGCGGGAGCGGCAGGTGCTGCGGCCGCGGGGGCGACGGCTGGCGCAGGAGCCTTCGGTGTGGCGGGGAGCAGTCCGTAGCGGCGCGCCATCTCCGGCGGCATCGGCGTGGTTTGGACGGACTTCGGTGTCGGAGAAGGCGGTGTGTTGGTGGAGACGGCGAGGCCGTAACGCTTGGCTAGTTCCGGGGACATCCGATTGGGTGTGGCCGTCGACGCCGCGGTGGCGGCGGGGACAATGATCTCACCTCGCCCTTGGAACATTCTGTCATGTTCATCGAGCCATTCGCACGCCTTCTGCATCAGGTCGTCGTCGGTCTCCGATGGCTCGGACGCTTCTCCCGCTGATTCCCGCCAGAGCTGGTAGGTCTTCCGAAGCTGTTCGCGGACCTTCGGATGGCTGTCCTTGTAGCGTTTCCGAAGCTCCAGGAGTGCTGTGAACTCCTTGTTGAAGGCGGCGCCGCTGTCGTTCCGGCTGATGGGAGAGATCCCGTTGACCAGGACCTGGGGTTTCAGGTCTTGCCCAAGCGCACGCCAGTCCACCGGCGCGGCGGAGTCGATTCCAAGATCGTTGCCGTTCCCCGAGGTGGGCTCCGTCGAAGTGTTGGTGCGTCTGCTTTCGACCCGCCGCGCGAAGCCCATTGGGACGAAGAGGGCGCCGGCGAGGACCACGGCGATCCATCCGGTCCAACCCATCCGGGCGCTGCGCGGCAATGGCTGCTCCACCAACCGGCGCACGCGTTTCTCCAGCCGACTCCGGGACTCGAGGATGGAGAGGAGGGCCAGCGAGAGTCCGGACGGCGTCGCGCAATGGCGGGCCACGGCAACCAACGTGGACGGGTAGGACTCCGAGTCGGGTTCCAGCATGACCGCTTCGTCCACGGCCTCCTCCCGCAACGTACGGATCCGGGCGTTCACCCATCCGACCAGCGGGTTCCACCACCAGAGTGCCTGGACCGCGACTTGGAATCCGTGGAAACACAGGTCCCGTCGGGCCAGGTGGACCAGCTCATGCCGCAGGACTTGGTGGAGCGCCTCCGGCCCGATCCGTTCGGGGAGTTCCCGGGGAAGAAGGATCACCGGACGGAAGAACCCGAAGAGTGCCGGACTGTGCGCGGTCCGGGTCAGACGGATCGCCGGCAACCTGTCGATGTGGAGTCGCTCGGCGGCTTCCTCCAGCAGTCGCACGAGCGTCTCCGGGGCCGGTTCGGATTCCCGGACGAGCACCCGGATCCGCCGGTTCCGGACCAAGACGACGCCGATCCAGGCGACACCGCCGGCGAGCCAGGCGAGGGCCAGGATCCCGGGAAGCCGCAGCGAGACCGGCGCCGGGATGAAATCGGCGGGAAGCGTGTCGGCGGGGACCGAAACTGCCGATACGGGAAGCGGCCGGACGATCGGAGTTGCCTCGAACGAGGCGATCCGGAGCGGCTCGGCGAAGCGTGGGGCGATCCAATAGGCCAAGGATGTCGGAGACAGGAAGCCGGGTGGCAGGACGAACTTGAGCAGGACCAGCATCCAGAGTCCGTGGCGCAACGCGGCGCGGATGCGGTGGCGGAGCAGGCGGTCCACCAACAGGAGCACACCCACCAGGACGGCGGCCTGGAGGGTGATCCAGAGGGCGGCTAGGCCGGCTTGGGCGCCGACGGCGTTGAGGAAGGAGAGGACGAAGTCGTTCATGGCCGGGCTCCGGGGAATCGGTTCAGGGCTTCTGGTTGGCCTTCTTCGCCGGTCCTGTCCGGCGCTTGGCGGCGATCAGCGCCTCCAGTTGGTCGAGCTGGGCGGTGTCCAAGCGCTCCGAATCGAGAAGGCACTGGACCATCGGGCCGAGGGCGCCGTCGAAGGCGTTGCGCAGGGCGTAGCGCAGCTCGCCGAGCTGGGCCTGCTGACGCGAGACGGCGGACCGGTAGAGCGTGAGGTTGCGGAGCTTCTCGGAGGTGAGCAGCCCCTTGGCGGCCATCCGTTCCATCAGCGTCCGGACCGTGGACACCGACCAGTCCCGGCTTCCGGCGAGGTGTTCCTGGACCGTCGGCGCCGGACACGGTTCCAGTTCCCAGACCGCCTTGATCACGGCCCATTCCGATTCGGTGAGTTCCGGCAGGGGAGTCTTCATGCGACGGGGGTCATTAATCAGCGACAAATGTAGCGACGTCAATACGGAAGTAGGTGAATGGGTCCGGGCGGAATGGAGTGTCACGCAAAGGCGCCAAGCCGCTGAGGTTCAGCATGGGAACCGGCCGCCGAATGGGGGCCACCCCTCCGGGGGCCCGGATCCGGCGGCCCGTTGGCGCGTTGGCGTTTTGGGTGAGGTCCGACTTGGCACCCTTCCCACCCTTGGTTGTGAACCCCGGCCTCAAGTCACCGCAGACCGCCAGAGGGTGCACGCGGAGCCGCGGAGCCCGCGGAGGACTTTCAGAGGTA
>CAMASJ010000075.1 GCA_945860685.1 Akkermansia muciniphila | reverse complement strand
GGATCCACCTGAGACGTGAACCTGGGGTGGACCTGGTCCGTTGGCATTTGCCGACCTTCGACCCGGGCTGGAGCGGAAGCGGGTTGGCGCGCGGGGTTGCGGAAGTCGCGGATCCGGCGGGCACTCAGCAGGACCCTGGTGATGGCCCTCCCAGGGCCTGCGGGGCCGCGTGGTCGTGACATTCACGGTTGTCGGAACCCGCTCCGACAACCGAGCCGGGCCCGGGGGGACGCGTTGGAATCCGAAGGTCCGGATTCGGAGGGGGGAAAATACGGAAAGGCGCCGGTGGGATTCCACCGGCGCCTCGATGTTCGAACTCAATCCCGATCAGGTCGTGGCCGGTTCAGGGAACGGGCACCAACTGACCGCGGACCTCGCCACCCGGCACGCCATCCGGCGCGGCGGAGTGGATGTTGTAGTAGACGTTGCCGGCGGCGGCCGCGTCGAGCAGGCCGGCCGGGGCGTTCGCGGTGCCGGAGTACACTCCGGTGCGGCCCGGGGTGCCGTCATGGACGAGACCGAGCAGGACGCCTGCCGAGGCCTCGACACCGGCCGGTCCATGGAAGTGGGCGGCGGTGGTGTTGGCGCGGAGGTTCCGGTACTCGGCGTAGTAGAACACGCGGGATCCCTCGAAGGCGGCGATGCCGACGCCGGAGCCCGGGGTAACCACGGGGGTCGGCCGTTCGGCGGCGCCCGTCAGGGTTGCCTTGAAAAGGCGGACCGTGTTGGTGGCCCCGCCGGTCACGCGGAAGAACAGCTCGGATCCGAGCAGCGGGAGCGTGGCCGAGCGGTTGGTCGTGGTCAGGATGTTGACCCACGCGTCGTTCAGGTCGCCGGTGGCCTGGAGGAGGAACGGTCCGACGCCGCCGGTCCAGCTGACCGTGACCTCGCCGTTGGCGATGGACGCCGACAGGATGAGCGGGGTCTGGACGGAATCGGCCGCAGCCGGCGTGAGCGGCTGGGCGAAGTCGACCCAGGCGAAGTAGAAGCCGGCGTCGCGGAGCGTGACCACCGACGGGCTGGAGGAGGCCGTGGCGCTGAGCGCGCGGGCTTCCACGATGAAGCCGTCACCGGACGCCTGGTAGGCGAGCGTGACGTTGTCCACCACGGACGGAGTACCGGTCAGGGTGCCGACGGGCTGGAGGACCAGCATGCCGTTGGCGCCGGTCTTGCCGGGGATGGTGATGGAGTAGCGGCCCGCGGAGAGGCGGGTGGCGGTGAAGTTGCCGGCGCGGCGTTCCGCGGCACCGGTGGTGCCGTTGATCTGGCCGCCGACGAGGTTGCCGGCCGAGTACGGCACGTAGACGAACGAGAACTCGCTCTTGTCGGCCGCCGCGTAGGTGGCGGGGTCGTTGCGGTTCTCCTCGACGGAGCGGACGGCGACGGTCCAGCCGCCGTTGGTGTCGACCGCGCAGTTCACCTGGGGACCGCGGGCGGTGGTGTCGTCGTTGCCGGTGAGGAACACCATGCCGTCGCCACGGGAATCGACCCCGGGCAGGCTGAGGGTTCCGAGACCGCCGAAGGTCTCGCCGCCGAGATCGGTCCAGCGGAGGAGCGCCGCGGCGGTGACGCGGTCGACGGCGAAGGTGCCTTCGCTGGCGGCGGCGCTGTGGGAGACGGGACGGCTCCAGCGTCCGCGGGCACCGGAGGAGGCGTCGGCGAAGTAGCCGCCCTTCCAGCCCTGCGAGTACGGGAACCAAGCCACCGAGTTGTCGAACGCGGCGCGCTGGAAGCCGCCGGCGCTGTTGGCACCGGGATCCGGATGCGTGGCCGTGTCACCGAGCTTGGCCATGCGGAGGTAGAAGTCGCCCCCGCCGAAGATGCCGTTGTCCATGTTGTAGTGGCGGGTGCTGGATCCATCGACCGCCATGAAGGTGTGCGGATGGAACGGGGCGGCGCCGTCGTTCCACTGGACGGTGCCGATCCGGCGCGTGGTGGGAACCAGGACGCCGTGGCGCGGCGACGGGAACCAGGACTGGGCGGACACCTCGGTCGACTCGGGCGTGCCGATGCGGCGGCGCAGGGGGTTCGAGTAGGGTCCGAGGTTCTCCTGGGCGCGGTTGGTGTCACGGGGCCCGATGCCGAAGTCGAGGGCGCCCTGCGCGTAACGCGACATGCTGAACCCGACCGGGCCCTGCTCGCCGTCGACGCTCACCAGGATGTCCCGCGAGATGGAACCGAAGCCGCCGGTGTTCCAGAGGATCGGACCCGAGGACGAGAGGTCCGGGGTGAAGCCGATGCCGTCGGCGGGCAGGCTGACCTTCCAGTTGACGGCGGTCACCGTGCGGTTCGGGAACTGGCCCGGTCCGTTGGTGCCGGCCGGCTGGTCTCCCACCAGGGCGAGCGGCGGGAACGGGGTGTTGCGGTAGCCGGCGTAGGTCGAACGGACGCGGTTGTTCGTGTCCTCGCTGCCGCCGATGTGCGCCACCGTGGCCAAGCCGACGAAGGCGTTGGTCGGGAAGCCGTCCAGCTGGTACTCGGCGAGGACGTTCCAACGGATGCCGTCCGTGGAGTAGTAGGTCTGGAACAGGTTGCGCTCACGACGGACGCGCAGCCAGACGGGCAGGAGGTCCCCTTCGACGGGGCGGTAGGTGCCTTCCCACGGGCCGTCGCCGAAGCGCGGGGAACCGGAGGGAGGATCATCGGTGTTCCCGTCCTGCACCGGACGGGAGATCGTCTCGACGTAGTTGGCACCGGTCATCGGGGTGGCGCTCACCTGGATGTTGGGGCTGCCCGGGGTGAGGTTGGCGCGAACGTGGAGCGAGGCCTTGGCGGAACGCTGGGCGCCGGTGGCGTCGTCGGCGTCGACACCCAGGACGCGCACCTGCACGTCGAAGTCGCCCATGCGGGGCTCGTAGAGGTAGCTGAACGAGTCGGCCCGGTCGTAGGTGTCGCCGCCGCCCGCGGTCACCGTAAGGGAACCGTCGGTGTTGGTGGAAACGGAACCGGTGACCGGGTTGTTCAGGTTGAGGAACGTGAACGCGGTCGGGGCGTTGGTGGTGGGAGGGGTGTTGGTCGAACCGAGGGCGTAGAGGCCCAGGTCGTCGACGCCCCAGTACCAGCTGTCGGTGCCGGCGTACGCGAAGCGCAGACGGACCCGCGCCTGGTTGTCCGCCATCGGCAGGCGGTAGAGCTCCTGGCGCTTGGATTCGACGAAGTCGTCGTTCACGCGGCCCTCGATGAACGGGGCCAGCGACTCGGAAATCGGGGCGGCGATGAAGGCGCCGTAGGTGCCGCCGACCAGGTTTCCGTTCTCGTCGGTGTAGGTGGCGGTGTCACCGCGCTCGGCGGTGAGGGTCGCCACAGCGTCCACCGCGCCGGACTCGGTGCGGACGATGTCCGGACCGTCGATGAGGTAGGCCACCGGCATCCAGTTCGTGCCGCCGTCCACGGAGTACTCCAGCGCACCGATGCTGTCCTGGTTCTGCTCGTAGAGGCTCTTGAAGCCGACGTGGACGTTGGTCCGGCCGGTCATGTTGAAGTCGGGGGTGAACGCGTAGAAGACCTGGCTGCCGCCGCGGCGGTAGCCGGAGGTGCTGAAAAGGAAGCGACCCGAGGCCAAGGGCTCGCGGAGGACGCGTCCGCCGACGACGTTCGCCGGGTTGGGGCGGTTCACGCGGAGGTAGTCGAGGGCCTCGCCATCGGAGGTCTCCGGGTTGCTGTAGGTGATGAAGCGGCCGTTGAAGCGGGCGGCGTCCACCACGGTCCAGTTCGCGAAGGCGGCGGAGTCGAGGTTGCCGAAGTCGATGTCGGTGTTGTCGGACGGGACGTACGACTGGAGGGTCCAGCCGGCCGGGACGGAGCCCTCGGCGACGGCATTGAAGTTCTCGAACACGAGCGGGGCCGGCAGCTCGATGTTGCGGTAGGCGCGGATCGAGAACGCGTTCGTGACGCGCTGGACGACCGGCGGCACCGAGGTGTCGGAGAAGCTCAGCACGTAGGTGTGGGCGGAACCCTGGGGCAGCAGGGCGGCGTTGGTGTAGGCCACCGTGACGAGACCGCCGTTGGCGACGACCGAGGCGGCGACCTGGGTGCCGTCCAGGGTGAGGCGGACCGTGGCGGGCGCGACCGCGGTGCCGGTGCCGTTGGTGATGGAGGCGGCGAACGCGGCGTCGGGGAAGGCGTTCGTGGAGCCGTTGGACGGGGTCGAGGTCAGCAGGCTCGGACCGGAGAAGACCGGCGTCGCCACCGTGATGCGCTCACCGGCGAGGATCGTGTAGCCGTCGTTCTCCAGCAGGTAGACCTGGTATTCGCCTTCCTGGGCGAGCCCGGTGGCGAAGCTGACCGATCCGCTGGCGAGGCCGGTGGCGCCGGAGCGCGTGCCGTCGACGTAGTTCCAGATCGTGGAACCGACGCCGCCCGGGGTCTGGTCCGCGCGATAGACGCCGATCCAGTCCTTGGGATTGGCCGGGCCGTTGGTGAATCCGACGGTGATCGCCTGGCCGGGGGCGAAGGTGCGCTGCGAGGGCCGCACGGCCGCCGCGGAGGGATCCAGGATGGTGAAGCTGAGGTTGGTCAAGACCTCGTAGCCGTCATTGAGCAGGAAGAACGCGTTCCAGTTGCCGGCGAGGTTGAGGCCGGTGCCAAAGGTGACGGATCCCGTGCGGAGGCCGGCGTTGCCGGAGCGGGTGCCGTCCACGTAGAACCAGAGGGTCGAGCCCACCGATCCGGGGGTGACGCCTTCCGGGTAGATCCCGATCCAGTCCTTGGTGTTTCCGGGACCTCCGGAGAATCCAATCTGGATCGGCTCGCCAGGGAAGTAGTTCCCCAGGTTGCTCACCAGCTGTTGCGCCTTGAGTCCGACGCCGCTGAGCAATGTCAGCAGGACGGCCAGACTCCAACGACAGGCCGCGAGGGCCGCGATGTTCATGATTCCAGGTTTCATATTTTCATTGTGGGTTCGGTACCGCGAGATCCGGTGGAAAGTTCAGGGAATACAGACGGTCGGGGTGGTGCCATCCGGCCCGGGCGTCGCCCAGTCCGACACGATGCGTTCGCCCGCCTCGGAGGAGAGGGGGAACCAATTGGTGTCGTTGGTCCGGCGCACCCAACGCTGCTGGGCCGCCTCGGAGCGTCCCATCGGCGCGGGGCCGGTGCCGGCGCGTGACGCCTCCAGTTGGCGCTTCAGCTCGGGGGAATACCTCTCGAGATAGGCGATCCGATGCGAACCGCGGTCGGAGGGATTCCCGCTGATGGACACCACCACGGCACGCACGGCGTCTTCCTCCGGCCCGTCCACACCCCGGATCGGCGGGATCGAGCCCATGGGGGCGACGAAGAGCCTGGAAACGGAGGGATCGTAGAAGTAGGCGCCCGCGCGTCCGGGATCGGAGCTGAGGCTGCGATAGAGGACCGCGGAGGCGCCCAACACCGCGAGGGTCGCCAGGACGAGACGGATGGGGGAACCCTTGGCCATGGCTCAATGCGGATCCGCCTTGGCGGACCACCAGCACTCGTTGGTGTTGCAGGGGATCCGTTCCCCGGCGAGCAGGCGGGCGCTCCCGTCGGCGAACGCGTAGTTCGCCTTGCGCAGGTGACGCACCGCCCCGGGATCCCCTTGGGCCAGCCGGTTGAAGCCCGGCGCGTTCGCGTTGCCCAGCTCCTTCCAGATCCACCAGCGGTCCCGCGGATAGGCCCCGTAGACGTCGCTGTGTCCGTCGCCGAAGAGGATCAGCTGCGAGGCCGTCTCGATCTGGCCCCAGCGGCAGAGGTTGTTCTCATAACCCGCCGGACGCCCGAAAGGAGGCGGAGCACCGCCCGACTGCCAGTGCACGTTCACCGCCCCGATGCCGCTCGGGATGTCGATCTCGCCATCGACGAACTGCCCCAGGACCCACGGACTGGGACGCGAGCTGGGACGCGACTTCGCCGAGGCGTAGGACTCGACCTTCTCCGAGGGGCAGTCGTACACCCGGGCCGCCTGGCCCACGTAGCGGAAGAGGTAGGAACGCCAACTCGACTCACCCCCGGTGATCTGCGCCTGGATGGGCGGCAACCAATCGAGGTTGTCGGCCGAATAGAGATGGACCGAGATCCCCAGCTGCCGCTGGTTGTTCAGGCACGCCGCCGAGACGCCCCGCGCCCGGGCGGTGCCCAGGGCGGGAAGGAGCATGCTGGCCAGGATCGCGATGATCGCGATGACCACCAGCAACTCCACCAGCGTGAAGGCCCGTCTCATCGACGGGCCCCTCTGCAGTTGTCCCAACACCCGCCAAGCTTGCCGACCGTTGTTCACCGTCGCTCAACGGGACGGTGACGGTCTGGCAAAACCTCCCGGAACCGGAGGAAGCGGCTTTCGCCCCGCTCACTCAGCCAACAGCCAATCCCAGCGGTAATGCAGCACCCACTCGGACAGGGTCTTCCGGTCCTCCAATGGAACCTTCGTGCCCAAGGCGGGCATGGGGGCGGGACCCCACTTTCCGGTGCCACCCTTCTCGATCTGGGAAACCAGCTTGGCCAACGCCTCGGGATCCTTGCGGTAGCGCGCCGCGACGTCCCGATAGGCCGGCCCCACCATCTTCATGTCCGGATTGTGGCAGGTGAAGCAGGTGTGCTTGGTCGCCAGCGCCTGCAGGGCCTTGGCATTCGACGGCAGGAACCGCGAGGCCGCCAACGCCCAGCCGTCCGCGGTCTTCACCGGAATGCCGAAGACGTTCACCGGTCCCGGCGGGACGTCCAAGTCGGCCACGCCCGTCGAAACCAGCAGCCTCAACTCGCCGCCGTCACCCTTCACCGAGGCCTTGCCGTCCTTGCCGAACTGGCCCGGCGCGAAGGTCACGTTCGTCACCTGGACCCACCGGCCGGAGAGCGCTGCGGCGTCGGCGAAGAAGGCGGGCGGACGGACCTCGGCGGCGCCGACCGACTTGTTGGTCATGCCCACCTTGACCGAGTCCTTCTTCAGCACCAGCGCGGCGCGGCCCAGGGGACCGTCGCCGAGCTTTCCGACGAGGGTCACCTCGTTGCGTGGGGCCAACAGCGTGGCGTCCGCCACCGGAGCGACCACCGGCAGACCGGCCTCGCCGACGGCATGGACCCAGGCGACGACCTGGCCGCCCGGAAGCGCCGTGCGGGTGCTGACGACCCCGGTGACCGAGAACTCCGTGGCGGTATCCGAGGCCTTGCCGGTGGCCGGGTCGATCTTGGCCAGGACCTCGGTGGGTGTGGCCGCCCGGGCGACGACGACACACACGGCGGCCACGGCGGAAAGACGCTGCGAGAACGAAGGTTTCATCACCGGGAACATAGGGAACCCGGGGCCGCCTCCGGCAAGTGGCCCGACTGCGGCAAATTGTCGCGGCCAGGACAGGATCCGGCCGGTCAGCGCGGCGGCGGATGCTTGGCCAGCTTCCGTTGGAGGGACCGCCGGTCGATGCCGAGAAGCCGCGCGGCCTGCGAGATGTTGCCACCGGCCTCCGTCAGGACGCGTTGGATGTGCTCCCATTCCACCCGGTCGAGCGAGGGGATCTCCGGTGGCGCCTCGGCGGGGGACGCGGCGAAGGACGCCTCGCCCCGGAGCGCCGACAGGATCCGGTCCGGGTCGGCCGGCTTGGTGAGGTAGTCCCGCGCACCGAGACGGACCGCCTCCAAAGCGGTCGCGATGCTTCCGAATCCCGTGAGCACCACGATCGGAAGCCCGGGCTTCAAGCCGTGGAGTTCGGCAACCAGGTCCAGTCCGGACTCACCGGGCAGCCTCAGGTCGACAATCGCCCCGTCGAATCCACCCGTCCGGGCCGCCCCGCTGGCCTCGCGCGCGAAGGCGACGGCGACGACCTCGGCCCCGCGCGCCACCAGCGCCCGCTGGAGCCGCTCGCGGAAGTTCGGGTCGTCGTCGACCAGGAGGAGGCGGGTTCGCGGGTTCATGGATCAGATGCCCTGCGCCGGAAGCCGGAGCAAGGCCCGAATGCCGCCGCCAACGCCGGGGAGCAGCTCGAACTGCCCGTTGAGCCGGCCCGCGAGCAGCTTCACGAGGAAGAGGCCCAACCCCATTCCCTGGCCCGTCGGCTTGGTGGTGAAGAACGGCTCCCCGGCATGGACCCGCGCCTCGGGGGTGAGGCCGGTACCGCGGTCAACCACCTCGAACTCGACCCAGGGACCCGATCGGCGGACCGACAACGAAACCGGGACCCGTGTCGGTCCGACGTCCACCGAGGCGTCCAAGGCGTTTCGGACGAGCGAGGCCAACGCCTGGGCCAGCGCTTCCGGAGGCGCCGCAACCGTCTCCGGCGCCGACGCGGCGTCGATCTCCAACGGTTGTCCGGCGAAACGCTGTCGGACCTCCGCCAACACCGCGGCCACCGCCAACGGCCGCACCGAGTCGCCCGCCTGCTGCTCCAGGCGGTCCAGGATCCCCCGGCAGCGCGTCGCCTCCTCACGGATCAGCTCGGCGTCCTCCAGGATCTCCGGATGGGAGGGCAACGCCTTCGCCTCCCGCGCCAGTTCCCCTGCCGCGATGGAGATGGTCCCGAGCGGGGTCCCCAGCTCGTGCGCCGCTCCGGCGGCGAGCGTGGCCAACGCGGCGAACCGTTCGCCCTGCGCGGCCTTCGTCCGCGCCTCCGCCAACTCGGCTTCCCGCTTCCGAAGCCGTTGTTGCAGCCGTCCCGCGAAATGGACCACGCCGGCGGTGGTCAGGATGAACGAGGCCAGCATGCCCTTCAGATGCAGGTCCAGGGGCAGGCTGGGTCCCACGCCGCACACGGCGTCTCCCGGCACCGGCAGCAGCCGCTGCCCCACGAAGAGCAGGGCGAAGCCCACGCTGCACAGGGCCGCGATCCACTGGGTCCACAACGCAGGCAGCGCCACCGCCGCCAACGAGACATGCACCAGGTAGAACGAGCTGAACGGATTGTGCGGCCCACCGCAGAAATGCAGGAGCGCCGTCAGGAGCATCACGTCCGCCGACAGCACCGCGGCGATGGACGCCGGCGATTCACCACGGCCTTCCGGGAAGCGGTGAAGCACGACATTGGTGAGCGCGGTGAGGCCGATCACGCCGGACACGGGAACCAGCGGCAATGCGACCCCGAGTCCCCAATGGACGTAGGCCACCGTCCCCGCCTGGCCCGCCACCGCGGTCCAGCGCAGACGACGGATCCAGTGCAGGGTCCGGACCGGGGCCGGATCAGCGTTGGCGACGGGCGTCCTCACGCAAGCGGTCGATTTCATCCACGATGGCCCGCGGCGTCAGCGGGCTCAGCCCGTTGAAGTGCGCCCGCACGTTGCCCCGCGGATCCACCAGGGCGATGCGTTCGATGTAGAGGAACTCCACCGGGGTGTTCGTCGCGCCGGCTGACGGATCCTTCGGCAGGAAGCTGCTCTCGATCAGCGGCGTGATCTCGGACTTCGGACCGGTCAGGAAGGTCCAGACCTCCGGCACCGCCCCGAGGTCGCGGGAGAACTTCGCCAAGACCTCCGGGGTGTCGGTGACGGGATCCACCGTGAGCGAGACCAGGCGCACGTCCGACTGGTCCTTCACCAACCGCTGCAACGCCGCCATCTGCCCGCTCACCAGACGGCAGGTCGCGCCGCAACTGGTGAAGACAAAGCTCACGACGCAGTACTTCCCGTTCAGCTCGCCCCGGGCCACGGAGCGGCCACGGCTGTCGGTGAGCAGGAAGTCGCCGAAGACCCTTGGCCGGTCCGGAAGCTGGGCCGGCCCGGACTTCCGGAGCCGGAGCAGGCTGCTGAAGCCGACGACCGCCAGCAGGCAGGCGCCGACCACGATCAGGAAGAGACGCGCGTCGGAGATCGCAGACTGGGGGGCTGTTTTCGGTTGGTTGTTCCGGGAAATCATCGGTGGCCTGGGGCTTCCGCGACGGCATTGGCAAAGGCAACGGCGGCGGAGCCAGATGGCTATAACGTAGCCAGGAACCCATGGAGGGCGAAGCCCGGGAATCCGACGGCTCGACGCCACCACGGAAGCACGCACCCGTCCCGACCCATCGGAACCGAGCCTGCACGAGCGGCAACCCGCCATGCCACGCCACAACCGGAGGACGCGGTGCGGTGAATTGTCGCACCCCGAAGCGGTCGCCGGTCCGCGGCTGCCGTCTTTTTCCTGTCCCCTGCCGGCGACGACACGGAGTCTTTTGCCATGTCCCTTGCCAACCCAGGTCCCATCCGCCGGATCGACGCCGTCCGGCGGATCGGCGGAGGCGCCACGGTCCTGGCCTGGATCCTCCTCACGGCGGCGGCCCCGATCCGGACCACCGCCGCGGAGGCTCCCGAACCCTCGGCCAAGCACTGGTCCTTCCAGCCGGTCGTCCGCCCGGAAGTCCCGGCCACGGGGAAACGGACGTCCCATCCCGTCGACGCCTTCGTCCGCGACGCGCTGCGGCGTGAGCGCCTCGACCCGTCGCCCGAGGCCGACCGGACGACACGCATCCGGCGTCTCTACGACGTCGTGCTCGGCCTTCCGCCGACGCCGTCCGAGATCGAGGCGTTCCGCAGGGACCGGTCGCCCAAGGCTTGGGAGAACCTCGTAGACCGCGTGCTCGAGGACCCGCGGTACGGCGAACGCTGGGCGCGCCACTGGCTGGACGTGATCCGCTTCGCCGAGAGCAACGGCTTCGAGACCAACCGCGAACGCACCGGCGCGTGGCGCTTCCGCGACTGGGTGATCCAGGCCCTCAACCGCGACCTGCCCTACGACGAGTTCGTGCGGCGGCAGGTGGCGGGAGACGCGTCCGGTGACGACGTCGCCACCGGGTTCCTGGTGGGAGGTCCGTGGGACATCGTGAAGAGCCCCGATCCGGCGCTCACAGCGCAGCAGCGCGCCGACGAGTTGGACGACATGGTCAACACGACCGGCACCGCCTTCCTCGGCCTGACGCTCGGATGCGCCCGGTGCCACAACCACAAGTTCGATCCGGTTTCCCAACGCGAGTACTTCTCCCTGACTGCGGTCTTCGCCGGCGTATCCCAAGGGGAACGCGCCCTGCCCCGCTCCGCCGCCGAGGAAGCCGCGTGGAAGGCCGCCGAGGCCGAGGTCCAGTCGCTGGAATCCCGGCTGGCCCGATACCGGACGCGTCCCGAGGCGGACCTTCCGGCGGTGGAAGCCCGGCTCAACGAGGACCGCTTCGCGCCGGTCGCGACTCGGCGCCTGCGGTTCACCGTCCTCGGGACCACCGGAGGCGAGCCGTGCCTCGACGAACTCGAGGCCTGGTCGGGCGACCGCAACGTGGCCCTCGCCTCCGCCGGCACGAAGGCGTCCGCCAGCGGCACCCTGCCCGGCTACGCCATCCACCAGCTCGCCCACATCAACGACGGCCGCACCGGCAACGACCGCTCGTGGATCTCCAATGAATCCGGCAAGGGTTGGGTGGAACTGGAGTTCCCGCAGGAGTTCCGTGTCGACCGCGTGACCTGGGGTCGCGACCGCGAGGGACGTCTCGGTGACCGCATAGCGACCGCCTACCGCATCGAGGTCCAGGGACCGGATGGCGCCTGGAGCTCCGTCTCCGATTCCGCCCGCCGACGGCCGCGTCCCGGATCCGGGCCGGCCATTCCGGAGTACCGCTTCGACGGCCTCGCGAAGGCCGAGGCGGCCGAGGCCCGCGCCACGCTGACGAAGCTGGAGTCGGCCGCGAAGCGCCGGGACGCCCTGTCGAAGCCGCCGATGGCCCATGCCGGCACCTTCTCCCAACCTGGAAAGGTCCACCGCCAACACCGCGGCGACCCGCTCCAGCCGCGGGAGCAGGTCGTGCCGGCCACGTTGGAGATCTTCCGTCCGGTGGTCCTGGAGGACTCGACGCCCGAACAACGTCGACGCGTCGCGTTGGCCGAATGGATCACCCGGCCCGACCACCCGCTCACCGCCCGCGTCGCCGTGAACCGGATCTGGCAGCAGCACTTCGGCGTCGGCCTCGTGGACACCTCCAACGACTTCGGCCACAACGGCAGCAAGCCGTCGCACCCGGAGCTGCTCGACTGGCTCGCCGCGGAGCTGGTGCACCCGACGGTCCCCGACGGTGGACGGACGGCTCGGCCATGGTCGCTGAAGCACCTGCACCGGCTGATCCTGACCAGCGCCACGTGGAACCAGTCGTCGAAGCCGCGTCCCGAGGCGCGCCGCGTGGACGCCGCGAACCGCCTGCTCTGGCGCTTCGAGCCGCGGCGCCTGGAAGCCGAGGCGATCCGCGACGGCATCCTCGCGGTGGCCGGCACGCTCGACCCGACGCCGGGAGGGCCTTCGTTCCACCTGCACGACGTCGACCGCGAGAACGTCTACCACTACCATCCCAAGGAACGCTTCGGTCCGGCCGAGTCGCGGCGGATGGTCTACGCCTTCAAGGTGCGCATGGAGCAGGACGGCGTGTTCGGCGCGTTCGACTGCCCGGACGGCTCCCTGGTGGCCCCGCGCCGCAGCCGTTCCACGACGCCGCTCCAGGCGCTGAACCTCTTCAACAGCCGGTTCCTGCTCGACGAGGCCGCCCACTTCGCGGACCGGCTCGGACGCGAGGCCGGCCCGGATCCCAAGGCCCGCATCCGGCTCGGCTGGCGCCTCGCCTACGGACGCGAACCCGACCGCGCCGAGATGCGCGACGCCCTCGGGTTCGTCCGCGACCACGGCCTCCCGGCCCTGTGCCGGGCGGTGCTCAACTCCAACGAGTTCCTCTTCATCCCATGAGCGCAAACAACCTGCGGAACGGACTGCTCGACCGCCGCCGATTCCTCGGCGACGCCGGGCTCGGACTCGGCGCCATCGCCCTCACCCACCTGCTCTCCCGCCAGGGACTGCTCGGGGCGTCGGTCGGCGGAATGGAACCGATCCGCCCGTCCATCGATCCCGGACGTCCCTACGCGCCCCGCACGCCGCACTTCGCGCCGAAGGCCAAGAACGTCCTCGTCATCTTCTGCAGCGGTGCGTGCAGCCAGCTCGACACCTTCGACTTCAAGCCCGAGCTGATCCGCCGTCACGGCCAGCCGATGCCCGGCGCCGGGAAGCTCATCACCTTCCAGGGGGAACAGGGCGCATTGACCCGCAGCCCGTGGGAGTTCCGCCCGCGCGGCCAAAGCGGGAAGATGGTTTCCGACCTCCTGCCCCACCTCGGGGCGTTGGCCGACGACCTGTGCTTCCTGCACGGGATGAAGGGCAAGACCAACACCCATGGCCCGGGCGAGAACTTCATGTCCACGGGCTCGACGCTCGACGGCTTCCCGAGCCTCGGCGCCTGGCTGACCTACGCGCTCGGCAGCGAGGATCAGAGCCTGCCGTCCTACGTCGCCATCCCCGACCCGCGCGGCAAGCCGCAGAACAGCGTGAACAACTGGTCGCCGGGCTTCCTGCCCGCGGCCTACCAGGGCACCGAGTTCAACGCGACCACGCCGATCCGGAACCTCGCGCGTCCCGACGGGATCACCGCGGACATGGACGCCGCGACGCGTGCCTTCCTCCGACGCCAGAACGAGCGTCATGCGCAGGCCTTCCCCGGCGACTCCCAGCTCGCCGCGCGGATCTCGAGCTACGAACTCGCCGCCCGGATGCAGCTCACCGTGCCCGAGGTCGCCGACCTCGCCGGCGAACCGGAGCACATCCTCCGTCTCTACGGCGCCAACGAGTCCGGCTCCAAGATCCAAGATCTCCGGGCGGCTTACGCGCGCAACTGCATCCTCGCCCGACGCCTCGTCGAACGCGGCGTGCGCTTCGTCCAGCTCTTCAACGGCGCCTACCAGACCGGCGGCGAAGGCGTCAGCAACTGGGACGGCCACAAGGATCTGCTTAACCAGTACTCCGTCCACGGACCGGTCCTCGACAAGCCGACCGCCGGCCTGCTGATCGACCTGAAGCAGCGGGGGCTGCTGGAGGAGACGCTGGTGGTCTGGTGCACGGAGTTCGGCCGCATGCCGACCTTCCAGAAGGGTTCTCAGGGACGGGACCACAACCCGGACGGCTTCACCTGCTGGCTGGCCGGCGCCGGCGTGAAGGCCGGGTTCACCTACGGCGCCACCGACGAGTTCGGCCACAAGGCCGTGCAGGAGGTCACCACCGTGTACGACCTGCATGCGACCATCCTGCACCTGCTGGGCTTGGACCACGAACGACTCACCTTCTACCACAACGGCCTCGAACGCCGACTTACCGACGTGCACGGCGAGGTCATCCGACCGATCCTGGCGCGGTGAGACCAGGCCGGGCCGGGGAAGACACGGATTGCACGGATTGGGGAGGGGGTTGAACGGTTGAAGAACGCTTCAACGCCCCCAACGTTCCGCGCCGTTGACTTGCAGTTTGGGAGTCCGTGGGATGGAACGCACGGACCGGACTCCCGACCCTGAGCCGACCGACAGCGTGCCCGCCGTCCCCGATCCGGTCCCTCCAGCGGAACGGCTCCAGGCTTTGGACACCCTCCGCGGCTTCGCCCTGCTCGGGATCCTGCTGATGAACATCGTCGGCTTCGCGTTCCACTCCGGGGCCTACGACAACCCCACGGTCGCCGGCGGTGACACGGGCGCGAACCTCTGGGTCTGGTTCGTCCTGCACGTCCTCGCGGAAGGGAAGATGCGGTGCCTTTTCTCGCTGGTCTTCGGGGCCAGCGCGGTGCTCCTGACCTCGCGGGTCGGACGGCGGCACGCCGGGGACGGCCCGGACGCCGCGGACATCTTCTACCGACGCAACCTCTGGATGCTTCTGATCGGAATCCTGCACAGCTACCTGCTCTGGCAGGGCGAGATCCTCTACCCGTACGCGGTCATCGCCTTCGCCCTGTATCCCTTCCGCAGGATGGCACCCCGGGGCATCGCCGCGGTCGCCGGCGCCATCGTCGTCTATTGCGCGGTGTTCTACTCGATCGACGCCTGGAACCTCTCCGAGACGATCCGCGAAGGCCGCGCTGCGGTGGCCAAGGAGGAGTCGGGCGCCACGTTGAGCCGGGAGGAGTCGGAGGCCCGTGACGCGTGG
>CAMASJ010000074.1 GCA_945860685.1 Akkermansia muciniphila | reverse complement strand
GCCGTTGGGACTCGGCGGCAGGGCGCGGTCGATGGGCCAGACGAGGTAGGCCGTGCGGTGGCTGGCGTCCCAAGCGCGCCGGAAATCCGCCAAGGGGAACTCGCGCCGGACCCGCGACAACCGGACCCCCGGGTCGTTGAGGACGACCTGGTCTCCGGAGAAGCCGCAGACGACCACAAGGTGGCCGTCGCCCGGGGCGATCTTGGCGGCGCCCTTGAGTTGGGCGTAGGAGATGGAGACCGCGACCGGAATGCCCGCGGCGTTCAATGCTGCGAGGTCGTCCAAGCCGCCGAGCCGGGCGACACAGGACTGGAGGCCGGGCCTGGTACCCGCGTAGGCGGTGTTGAAGACCCAGTTCCCGGTGCCTCCCCAAGCCGGATCGTCGACCCCTGCGGCGACCACCGGCACCGGGGCGTCGATCTCCGGCCGTCCCAAGACACCAGCCCAATGGCCGAGCAGCATCGAGGTGCTGGTGGGACTGCACCAACGGGTGACTCCCTCGGGGAAATCGGCCTGTGAACGACGCGGCACGTCCAACGCCGGCACCTGGTGGTTGCGCACCGGCATTTCGCCGGCGGCAACCGGCGCATCCGGCGACCAGAAGCTCAGCGCAAGCAGCGGAAGGTCCGCTGGAGGCACCGAGACGCGGACCCGCGCCGCCGTGGCCTCCCGCTCGAGGACCAAGGTTTCGGTGTCGAGGTGCTGTCCGTCGGCCTTCTGTCCGTTGAGGCTGGTGCGTCCCGGTCCGCGATCCGGGCTCCAGTCGGCGACACGCCACCAGCGACCCCAGTCGGAACCGGTGCGGACCTGGACTTCCACGCGGCAGGAGACGCCGGCCCGGGCGTTCCAGGAGACGACCAGTTCGCGGAAAGCGGGGCCAGATGGGATCTCGGCGGAAGTCCACGTGACGCCCGCGGTGGCATCGGCATCGGCGTCCCGGACAAAGCCCTCGAGGTCGCGGATCCGGACCAAGCGCTGAGCGCCGACGGCATCCGTCGGGACGAGCAGCGCGGCCAGCATCAGGACCGCAGGGATCCGGGACCCTTTCACGGACGCAGGCTATCGGGATGCCATCGCCCGGGCCAAGCCAAAGGAGCCGCGGAGGGCTGCGGTCACTTCGAGAGGGAGAGTTCCGCCTCGGGCGGACGGTTCTCGCGGACGGCGTCGGCGATGCTCGCGGGTTCGGTGACGCGCTCCGGTGCGCCCTCCTCCTTGTTGAAGCGGACGCTGACGATCTTGCTGACGCCGCGTTCCTGCATGGTGACGCCGTAGAGCACGTCGGCCATGCCGATGGTGCGCTTGTTGTGGGTGATGACCACGAACTGGCTGTGGTCGAGGAAGCGCTTCAACACCGCGGTGAAGCGGTTGACGTTCGACTCGTCGAGCGGCGCGTCGAGCTCGTCGAGCACGCAGAACGGGGACGGCTTCACCTGGTAGATGGCGAAGAGGAGCGCCACGGCGGTCATCGTCTGCTCGCCGCCCGACAGCAGGGAGATGCTCTGCAGCTGCTTGCCCGGGGGACGCGCCATGATGTCGATGCCCGCCTCCAGGACGTCGTCGGCCGCGGTCAGCTTCAGGTCGGCCTTCCCGCCGCCGAACATCTCGGTGAACATCGTCTGGAAGTTCGTCCGGATCTTCTCGAACGTTTCGACGAACATCGACTTGGTCTCGGTGTTGATGCGGTTGATCACCTCGACGAGCCCCGACTTGGCCTTCACCAGGTCGTCGTACTGGGTCTGGAGGAAGGTTTGACGCTGCTCCGCCTCCTCGTACTCCTCGATGGCCACCAGGTTGACCGGTCCCATCTCGTCCACCTTCTTCTGGAGCGTCTGGACCTGCGTGGCAACAGCGGCCCAGTCCGTGGCGAGTCCGGCCGAGGCCATCTCGTCGAGGGAGATGGTCTCCACCTTCGCCTGCCCTTCGTCGGCAATGGTGATTCGGATGCCCTCCCCGCGGATGTCCTCGAGGGCGAGCTGGTACTTCTGCTGGATGCGTTCGCGGAGGTTCTCGAGGGTGATCGTGCGCTGGGCCAGTTCGACCTCGAGCTGGGAACGCAGGTTGTGCAGCGTGGTGACGCGGGCCCGGCGCTCGCGCAGCTGCTCCTCCCGGGCCTGGATCTCGCCTTCCACGAACTTCCGCTCGTCCACGAGTTGGGCGGTCTGCCCGGCGAGGACGGCGCGTTCCTGTGCGAGACGTTCGATCTCGCGGCGGCACTGGCCGATGCCGGCCTCGAAGTTGCCGCGACGCTCGTCGAAGAGTCCGCGTTCACGGTCGAGCCGCTCCATGGCCGCGGTGAGCTCGCGGATCCGCTGCTCCAGCGGGGCGCGCTGACGGAGATGGGAGGCGAGCATCTGCTCCTCGGTGGCCAGGGCGACCTTGGAGTCGTTGGCCGCCTGGGTCGCCGTGTCCCGGCGCGAACGGAGGTCCTCGACCTCGACCCCGAGTCCGGAGACGCGGGACGTGGCGAACGCCTCACGTTGCTCGAACTCGGCAAGCTGCGCGGCGAGGGATTCCCGGCGCTGGAGGTTCAAGCCCTCCTGCGAGGAAAGGGCCGCGAGCTCGCGTCCGACCTGGTCCAGGCGGGCGTCGAGCGAACGGCGGGAGGACTGCAGGGCGTTGAACTCGCCCTGGCGGGTGGCGACGGCGACCTCCTGCTGCCGCAGCTCGGACCGGGCCTGCTCGAGGCCGGCTTGGATGGCGGACTGTTCCGACTGCAGCGCCCCCTTCGCCCGGCTCTCGTCTGCGATGCGCTCCTGCAACGCCGCAAGTTCCGCCTGGAGCTCCGCGATCTGGTTCTTGCGGCCGAGGATGCTGGCCGGCGCCTTGCCGCCCGCGGACTGCGCGCCGCCGGTCAGGATGCCGCGCCGGTCCAACAGCTCGCCCGTCGGCGTCACGAAGTCGAATCCCACCGCACCCGCCCGCACCGCCGCGGTGGCCGTGGCGAGGTCCGGAACGATGAGCGTGCGCTCCAGCAGGGCGGTCACGAGTCCCTGCGCGGACTCCTCCACCGTGATCACCGAGAGCGCGGGTATCGCGCCTTCCGGCACCCCGGTGGCGGCGCCGCCCACCGCCGGGGCGAGCGACAACGCGGCGATGCTGGCACGCCCCTTCTTCCCGGCGGCGAGGTCGTTGAGGATCTCCGTGGCGCCCTCGGGATCCGCGGTGAGCACGAGCTGGAGCAACGTCCCGAGGGCGACCTCCACGGCGGCGACATGCGCGTCGGGCACGCGGATGCGGTCGGCGAGCGTGCCGAGGACGTTGCGGCTCTGCCTCAGCGCGGCGAGGGCGCCGGCGCCGAAGCCCTCGTGCTGGGTGTCGAGCTGCTCCAGCACCGTGAGCCGCGAACGCTTCTCGGCCTGCTGACGCAGGATGGCGTCGAGCGACTGCGTGGCCTGCTGGATCTCGGCCTGGATCTCACGCAGGCGCGCCTGCCGCTCCTCCAGGGTCATGCGGGACGACTGGACGCGTTCGCGCTCCGACTCCACCTGGCGCTGGAACTCGTCGGTCTGCGCCTCGAGCCGCAGCCGTTCCTCCTCGAACTGGAGCTTCTCGGAACCGAGCTTCTCGAGTCGGACGACATTGCCCTCGAGCTGCAGCGCGAGCTGGTTGATCTCGTTGCGGATCCGGCCGAGCGCCTGGGTGGAATTGAAGGCGTCGCTCTGGGCCTTGCGCAGTTCCTCCTGCTTGAGGGAAAGCTCCCGCTCCACCACGGAGAGCGCCTCCCGCTTCACCGTGAGGTCCAGACGCAACGTCTCCACCGCCGCCTGCGAGGACGCGGTGCGTTCGATCACCGAGCCGAGTTCCGCCTCCGCGATGGAACGGCGCTCGCTGAACTGCGAGATGTCCTGCCCCGCCCGCGCGTTCTGCTCGGCCAGCTCGGCCAGCCGCTGCTGGTTGAAGCCGATCGTGCTCTCCTGGCGGTCGCTCTCGCCCTTCAGCTCCAGTCCCCGCTGCTGCTGAAGCGAGATGCTGTGCTCCAGCTCGGTCAGCCGGGTCCGCAGCTGCAGCACCTCGTCCTCGAGCCGGATCAAGGTCTCCTGGCCGACCTCGAGGTCCAGCTGGGCACGTTCCGCGCCGGACTTCCGCTGGGCGATCTCCTCGGTGAGGACGTCGAACTGGTGCCGGGCCAGCTGGGTCTCCAGGTGCTGCAGCTCCGCCTGGAATCCCTTGAAGCGCCGCGCCTTCCCTGCCTGGCGTTGCAGCGAGCCGATCTGCCGCTTCACCTCGCGGATCAGGTCCTCCACCCGCAACAGGTTCTGCTCCGTGGCCTCCAGCTTCCGCAGGGCCTCTTTCTTCTGCTGCTTGAACCGCGTGATCCCCGCCGCCTCCTCGAACACCAGGCGGCGGTCGTCTGGCTTGCTCGACAGGATCTGGGTGATGTTCCCCTGGGCCATGATCGAGTAGCTCGTCTTGCCCATGCCCGTGCCGGCGAACAGCTGCTGGATGTCCCGCAGACGGCACGAGGTCTTGTTCAGGAAGTACTCGCTGCCGCCGTCCCGGAAGACCCGACGGGTCAAGGTGACCTCGTTGAAGTCCACCGGGATGCCCGCCGCCCTCAACGGATCCGCGTCCACGTCACCGATGGTCAGCGACACCTCGGCCATGCCCATCGGCTTCCGGGTGTCCGTGCCATTGAAAATCACGTCCGCCATCTCCCCGCCGCGCAGGGCCTTCGCCGACTGCTCGCCCAGCACCCAACGGATGGCGTCCGAGACGTTGGACTTGCCGCAGCCGTTCGGGCCCACGATGGCGGTCACGCCTTCCTGGAAGTTCAGGCTTGTCTTGTCGGCAAAGCTCTTGAACCCGAGCACGGTCAGGTTTTTGAGGTACATGGCACACCGATTGGGACGAATCTCCCTCCCCACTGGCAAGGGGGAACCCACTACTAATGGGGGTGAGTTGTTCACAACCCTACAAGATGATGGGTTTTTTTGTGAACAACTTGGGCTGGATCACAGCACGGAGATCGGAAAGGGCTGCCTTGGCCAGACAGTGGGTGAGCGGCTGGCGGTTGCCTGTGGCGATGCCGGAGAATGGGTTGGCGCAACGGCCGGCCTCAGCGCCGGGGCCGGACCATGATGAGCCCGTTGACGATCCACGGGCAGGCGATGCAGCCGACGACGAAGAGCCCGATGGCTGCGCTCCCGAGGTCGGAGGCGACGCCGCCGGTGGAGTCGCCGGCGCCGAGGACCCCATGGGTCCAGACCGCGACGAACGTGCAGGCCGCCATCAGGGAGGCGAAGACTCCCATGACCTTGCGCGGCCAGCCGTGCGGGACCGAGAAGCAACCCGAAACGGGCAGCGACAGGGCGAAGAACAGGAGCACGGGCAGGAAGAACCGACCGGAAAAGCCGGAGACGGCCCAGAGCGCCGCGGAGCCGAGGGACATCCCGAGGCAGGCGCCGACGAGGTTTGCGCTGCGGGTCTCCTCCTCGTTCAAGGCGAGCCGGCCGTCCCGGTTCAACCGCAGCAGCAGGTTGAAGAGCGGCTGGGCGAGCCAGGTGAGCAGCGCGAAGACGAGATAGGCGTATCGGATCGGGTTGACCCACGGCGCCAGTTCCGGGTTCGAGGCGGCGAGGGAGCCGAGCAGTCGGTTCCCGATGTAGCCGCCGAAGACCACCGCCCACTGCGCGGTCTGGCTGAGCTTCTGCATCCAGAGGAAGTAGCGGAGCATCACCGCGTAGACCGGGTTGCCGGCCTTGAGTGACTCCACGATCCCGGACCGCGCCCAGTCGTTGTTGGGCTCGAGGCGCAGGGATTCCCGGAAATGGTGCAGCGCCCGCTTCCGGTCGCCCTGCTCCAGCAGGGTCCAACCCCGGTTGGCGTGGGACATCGCATCCTCCGGCGATCGTGCGAGGGTGGCGTCGATGGTCTCCCCGGCCTCCTTGGCCCGACCCAGCTTCACCAGCGCCAGGGCCCGGAGGTTGTTGCAGCCGACGTGCTCGGGATCGAAGCGGAGACCGTTTTCCGCCGCGGCGAGCGTCTCCGCCCACTCCCGGCGCGCAAACCGGATCTCGGCGTGGACCGCATGGTCGTCGGCGTCCTCGGGCTCCGCCCGCAGGGACTCGGTGATGGCGGCCACGGCTTCGTCGAGCCGGTTGCGTGCGATCATCACGCGGGCCAAGGCGTAATGGGAGAAGGCGTCGTCCGGCGACAGGCCGACCGCCTGACGCGCCTCCGACTCGGCCTCGTCGAACCGCTCCAACGACACCAGGCACAGGGAGAGCAGCGCGTGCGCTTCGGCATGGTCGGGCTCGGCGGCCAGCACCAGGCGAAACTGCTCGGAGGCCAGCTCCAAACGGTCCTGCCCCATCAGCAGACGGCCTCGTTCCAGGTTCGGATTCCGGTTCATTTCAGCGTGTTCGAGAAGATGCGGCAAAACAGTCCATCGTACGATGGCCAGGATCGCGGGAACGACCCCGCAGGCACACACAGGTGGCGTGGGCCGGTCACAGCTTCATGTACTTCAGGATGTCGTCGTAGACGCCGCCCTGGTTCGAGTAGAGCGCGTAGTTGCGGGCCG
Source organism: Akkermansia muciniphila (assembly GCA_945860685.1). Classification (GTDB taxonomy): domain Bacteria; phylum Verrucomicrobiota; class Verrucomicrobiia; order Limisphaerales; family UBA9464; genus SXXZ01. The sequence continues at coordinate 8,406 of CAMASJ010000074.1, read as the reverse complement.
TCGCGAACCATTCCCGCGTCGTCGCCTTCTGCTGCCCCGCCGAGGACACGAGGTCCTTGGTGCGGATCGGCGTGGGCACGCCGGTCTTCATCGCGTCGCGCAGCTTCGTCTCGACGGTGATGTCCACCACCGCCTTGAGGTCGGCCCCGGAGAAGCCGTCGCACTTCTTCGCCACCGACTCGAAGTCCACGTCCTCCATCGGCTTGCCCTTCACCAGCAGGCGCAGGATGTCGGCGCGGGCGGGGACATCCGGCGGCGGGACGAACAGGATCCGGTCGAAGCGGCCGGGACGACGGAAGGCGCTGTCCAGATGCCACGGGGCGTTGGTGGCACCAAGGATCAACACGCCCTCGTTCGCCGACTTCACGCCGTCCAGCTCGCTGAGGAACTGGTTGATGAGATGCCGGCCGGCGCTGGACTTCATGTCCGAACGGCTGGCGCCGAGGGCGTCCACCTCGTCGAAGAAGAGCACGCAGGGCGCGTTGCGGCGGGCCTGGTCGAACAGCTGGTGGAGGTTCCGCTCGCTGTTGCCGATCCACATGTCCAACACGTCGTGGATCCCGACCGAGATGAACCCAGCCTTGATCTCGCCCGCCGTGGCCCGCGCCAGATGCGTCTTGCCGCATCCCGGCGGTCCGTACATGAGGATGCCTCCGCCCGCAGTCTTCCCGTAGGCCTTGTAGAGGTCGGCGTGGGTGATCGGGTGGATGATCTTGAGACGGATCTCCTCCTTCAGGGCCTCCATGCCGCCGACGTCGGCGAAGGTGATCTTCGGACGCTCGATCTCGGGCAGCGATTCCTCGGCCGGCCCTTCCCAGGCCTCGCGGATCTTTCCGTCGAGCAACTCGTCGTCTTCGTCCTCGGGGCCGGGATAAAGCACCTCGGGGTCCTCGTCGGCATCGGCATCGGAATCCGCGGCCTCCTTCACGGGCCGGATCCCGTGGCGCGCGGCGAACTCGGGGTCCGCCGCCGCGGGATCGCGGGCCACGCCGCGCCGGTACTGCTCGACCGCCTGCTCCACCTCGCCGATGCCGGCCAACAGGCGGGCGTAGAGGACGAAGGCCTTCCCCGGGGCGGATTCCACGCGGACCAGGTCCTCGAGCAGCACGAGGGCGTGGCTGCGCTTCCCCTGCTGGTGGAAGGCCCGCGCGAGGCCGAACTTGAGCCCGACGTCGTCCGGAGCGACTTGGAGCGCCGCACGCAGCTCGGTCTCGGCCTCGGCATAGTGGCCCCGGCCCAGCAACGCCTCCGCCAACGCCCGCCTCAGGGGGACGTTCTTCGGCGACAGGCGGACGGCCTCGCGGAGCTCGGAAAGGGAGTCGGCGTCGGACATGGGGGTGATCCTCCGGGATTGTGGGAAAACGGCAATGCGGCGGATGGAGCCCGGCCGGGGGCGCCAAAACGCCCGCCGACCGGCCCGGATCGATTTCAGCCGAGGCGGTTGAGCGCGCTGATGACGGCCTTGATCGAGGCCAGTTCGATGTTGGTGTCCACGCCGGCACCCCAGCAGGACAAACCGTAGGAAGTGCGGATTCGGATGTAGGAAATCGCGCTGGCCCCTTCCCCGGCGGCGAGGGCGTGCTGCTTGAAGTCGACGACCTCAAACCGGTCCAGGCCGGCGTCGACAAGGGCGTGCACGAAGGCCGCGATGGGGCCGTTGCCCTCACCCGCCAGCTTCCACTCCGCCCCGTGCTTCAAGACCGAGGCCCGGCACTGGAACACGCCGTCCACGCCGTCCGCATGGAAATGCACCAGGGACCACGGCGACGTCCGCTCGACATACTCCCTCCAGAACATGCCCTTCAGCTCCTCGCCGGTGACCTCGCGGCCGAGGGCGTCGACCTGGTTGTTGGCGATCGGGCCGAACTCCCGCTGCATGTCCTTGGGGATCTCGACGCCGAACTCGGTTTCGAGGAGGTACGCCACCCCGCCCTTTCCCGACTGGCTGTTCACGCGGATGACCTCACGGTATTCGCGACCGATGTCCCGTGGATCGATGGTGAGGTACGGGACGTCCCAATGGGTCCGCGTCCCGGACTCCCATTCGGCCAACCCCTTCTTGATGGCGTCCTGGTGCGATCCGCTGAAGGCGGTGAAGACCAGTTCACCGGCGTAGGGCTGGCGCGGCGGGACGGTCAGACCCGTGCAGCGCTCATAGACCTCGCGGACGGCCGCCAGGTTGGAGAAGTTCAGGCCCGGATCGATGCCGTGCATGTAGAGGTTCATCGCCACGGTCACGAGGTCCAGGTTGCCGGTCCGCTCGCCGTTGCCGAAAAGCGTCCCCTCCACCCGGTCCGCGCCAGCCAGCAGTCCCAACTCCGTCGCCGCCACGCCGGTGCAACGGTCGTTGTGGGTGTGCAGGCTGATGATCAGCGAATCCCGGTCGCGGATGTTCCGGCACATCCACTCGATCTGGTCGGCATGCACGTTCGGCATCGCCACCTCCACGGTGTCGGGCAGGTTCAGGATCATCCGCCGCTCCGGGGTAGGCCGCCAGACGTCCATGACCGCCTCGGCGATCTCCTTGGCGAACTCCACCTCGGTGGCGCTGAAGCTCTCGGGCGAGTACTGCAGCCGGACGTCAGTGCCGGCCAACCGGTGCAGACGCTCCTGGATCCAACGCGCACCCTGGACGGCGATGGCCTTGATCTCTTCCTTCGACTTTCCGAAGACGACACGGCGCTGGGCGGGGGAGGTCGAGTTGTAGAGGTGGATGATCACCTTCTTCGCACCGATCAGCGACTCGAAGGTGCGCTCGATGAGGTCCTCACGGGCCTGGACGAGCACCTGGATGGTCACGTCGTCGGGGATGCGGTTCTCCTCGATCAGGCGTCGGTTGAAGGCGAACTCGGTGTTCGAGGCGGAAGGGAACCCGACCTCGATCTCCTTGAACCCGATGCGCACCAGCGTCTGGAAGAGCTCCAGCTTCTGCGCGACGTTCATGGGCACGGCGAGCGCCTGATTGCCGTCCCGGAGGTCGACGCTGGCCCAGATGGGGGCCTGGGTCAGGACGCGGTTGGGCCAGCGACGGTCGGGCAGGTCGATCGTCGGAAACGGCCGGTACTTCGTGGCGGGGTTCTTCAACATGTCGATGCGCGGTTCTTGGTTTACGCCCCCGATGGCAAATCCGGCAGTGGAAAAACAAACCCCACCGCCGGTTGAGCGGCGGTGGGGCGGAAAGGGATGTCGACTCCCTCAACAACGCCCGTCCGCCGCGCCGCGAAGCCGCAGCGCGCTGGGAAGTCGGAGGTTGCCGAAGACAGTCACGCGGAAGGAGGTAGCCGCCGGACCCCGGGGCGGCAAGCGGTTTCCCTTCCTTGACCCGACGCGCGACTCCTGAACGGCGGGAGCGCGGGTCAGAACGCCGGGGGCGTCTGCGGGGTCAGCTTGTTGCGCGACACCTCGACCTTCACGAAGTGCAGGAGCACCGGTGCCAGGATCATGCCGGGTATGCCCATCAGCTTCTCGCCGATCACCAGACCCAGCAGGGTCATCCACATCGGATTGCGGATGCGGTCGCCGATGATCTTAGAGTTCAGGAAATACTCGCCCTTGTGCAGGACCACGAGGAACACCAAGGCCGCCAGGGCCATCTTGGGCGAGATGGTCAGGCCGAGACCGACGATGAGGGTGTTGCTGAGCAGGTTGCCGATGATCGGCAGCATGCCGCAGAGGAAGGTCAGCACGATGACCACCATCACGAACGGGTAGCCGTTCCAGATCAGGAAGACGGAAGTCATCGCCGTGTTGATGGCGGAGATCAGCATCTGCGCCCCCATGACCTTGGAGAAGCTGTCGTAGAATCCGCGGAAACGCTCGGCGATCTCGCGTCCGGTGGCCGTGTAGAGGTTGTCCTCGCCGGCGTCGGGCTCGGCGCCGAAGTCGAGTCGGACGGAGAGGAACAGGCTGACCGCGACGACGACCCCGATGATGAGAGAAACGGCCTCGACCGTGGCCGTGCGGGCGTACTGGCCGACGTTGGCCAGCTTCGACTTCACCATCGTGAGCGCGGTCACCTTGAGGCTCGCAAGGTCGGTGAAGGGCAGCTCCACCCCGATCCGTTCGGCATACCCGACCACCGCCGGGATCGTCTCGTCGGCGATCTTGGGCAGGGCCACGTAGGCGTGCTTGATGAAGAAGTAGAACCCCGCAGTGACGCCGCCGAGCAGGACGATGAAGAGGATCAGGCCCAGCCAGCGGCTCCGTCCGAAGGACAGGAGGTTCAGGGCGAAGTAGGCGAACAGCGCTGTGATCAGGGGCGTGGCCAACTGCAGCACCCCCACCAGCAGCAGGAGGATGCAGATGAACACGTACGAGATCCGGTTGGGTTTGCCCATGTGGGAGGAAGATGTGGGATTGGACCGCGAAGCGCCATGACGCGCTCGTTCAGCTTTCGATGAGTCGCTCCATGTAGACCACGTCCAGCCAGCGGTCGAACTTGAACCCGACCTGGCGGAACAGCCCGACCTTCTCGAAGCCGAACCGCGCGTGGAGCCGGATGCTGGCCTCGTTGGCGGCGTCGATCGCGGCGATCACCACCCGCAATCCACGGTCCTTCGCCGCTGGGATCAACGGCTCGAGCAGACGCGAACCCAGGCCGCGTCCCCGCTGGTCGGCCGCGACATAGACCGAGTTCTCCGCGGTGAACCGATAGCCCATGCGGTCGTGGTAGGGATTGAGGGCGCTCCACCCGAGGATGCGCCCCGTCTGCGGATCCTCGGCGACGAACATCGAGTACCGCCCCCGCTCGTGGGCCTCGAACCACGCCTCCCGGTGCTCCAAGGTGCGCGGCTCGTAGTCGTAGGTTGCCGTCGTGGTGAGCACCGCGTCGTTGTAGATGGCGAGGATGCCCGGGCAGTCGGTCCGGCACGCCGGTCGGATGGGGATCTCCATGGTGGTCTTCGGATTTCGGCCGGCGCTGAGTCTCCCTCCGGCTGGATCGGGGGCCAAGACTTTCGGTTCCCGCCCTTCGTCGACATTCATAGGTTGCCACTGGGAACCTGGAGCCGATCCGTCACCGCGGCGAAGACGAAGAACCCCGCGACACCTACGAGGAAGCCTCCCGGGAACAAGACCCAAGGCAGCGCGAAGACGGGGCCGGTCTCGAGGACCGAACGGGAGGGATCCGCCGGATGAAGATACACCGTGACCGCGCTCCCCACCGGATGAAGGGTCGCTATGTCCCGCCGGACATCGTCGTCGAGGTGGTTGCCGACGTTGATCCGACGGCCTTCGAACGTGCGTCCCGCCACCGCGTACCGGTAGCGGATCCGGATCTGGTGTCCGCTACCGGACTTCGCACCACCGGAGACCCGTGTCGCTGCGGACTCGGTGATCCGCGCTTCGACGCCCTTCCAGGAAAGCGAGTCGTTGGCCTCACGCCATTCCGAAACATCCCGCCCGGTCATGTAGAGCCCTGCGGCGATCACGACGGAGCCGCCGAGGACGACCAACGACCTTCCCCTGTGAGACAGGCTTCCCATGCCGAGGAGGAAACACCGCAACCCACGGCCTCGGAAATGGATTCTCCCGGCACGGATTCCAAGCCAGCGGTCAGCGGCGGCCGAGGAGGTAGGCCAGCAGGTGTCGGAACTCCGTCTCCGGGATGGCCTCGCCGAAGTTGTCCGGCATCAGCGACAACGGGCTCTCTTCCCGCTTGGTGACCTCGGCCTTGGGGACGCTGAACTCGGCACCCGTGGCATTGGCCATCACCAGAAGCGCGCCCTCGTCGCGGCGGAACAGGCCCGACAGCGTCTCGCCGTCCTTCAACGTGAGCACCGTCTGGCGGAAGGCGTGGTCCACGTTGCGGTTGGGGTCGAGGATGTCCTCACACAGCCTCTCCACGCCGCGGTTGCCGATGCCGGTCAGCTGCGGGCCGACCAGTCCGCCCTGGCCGTCGACCTGGTGGCAGGGAGAACAGTGAGTCTGGAAGACCTTCTGTCCGGCGACTGGGTCGGTGCCGGGACCCGCCTGGGCCGAACGCCGCGCCGCGATCAGCTTCTCGCGGGCCTCGTCGGCCGGCGGGAGCCCCTTCGTGAGCGAGTCCATCCGCGCCGCCCAGTCCTTCGGGTTGGCCCGTTCGATCCGCGAGCGGGCGCCGGTCAAATGCAGCAACCGGGGCGAGGCCAAGCCCTGTTCGACCGCCTGCAGGAAGGCCTCCGCACCGTCTCGGCTGGCAATGAGGGCCACGGCCCACGCCTGCTGGACCCGATACGGAGCCCCGCGCAACGCCGACACCACCGCGGCACGTGCATCCGGGACGGCCGTCTCGGCAAGGATCGCACCGAGGCGTTCACGCAATGCCGCCGGCTGGGTGGGATCGGCCAGGACCGGCGCCACGACGGCGACGCCTTCCGACGGTGCCAGGGCGATCAGGCCGCGTCCGGCGGCGACGCGGGCCTCGGGTTCGCCCGCGGTCGCGAAAAGCCGGCGGAGATGGGGCGCGAGTTCCTTGAGCCCCAGTCGCGAGGCCATCTCGGCGGCCCCGGCGATCCGCTCGCCCAAGGCGCGCGGCGAAACCGGAGGCAACGCCGGTGCCACTTCCACTCCACCGATGGCCAGCCAGGCGTAGGCATCGCCGGTGTCGCCGTCGGCGACCTCCAGCACCACACGGCGGCCGGCGACCTTGGCGGTGTCCCAGTTGACGCGGGTCACGGCGTCGTTCCTTGGCGGCCAGGCCTCGAAGAGGATCTCACCGGTCTCCGCCGAACGCAGACGGGCGGCGTTCACCTTCTTGACCGGCTTGTCCGGGTAGCCGTCGTGGCCGCAGAGCCAGAAGGAGACGCTGGCTGCCGCGACGAAAACCGGCGAACGGAGCGTCCCGGTCTTCTGTTCGCCCCGGGCAATGCTGGAGAGCACCCGCACGACCTGACCGTCCGCGGTCTTCCGATCCTGCCAGTCCCACGGGCTTTCGGTCGGGGCGTTCTCCATGGGGACGTTGCCCCAGCCGGCCGAAGCGTCTTCCGCGAGCAGACCTGTCGCCAGTTCCACACCCCAGGCCTTCAAAGCGTCGGGCATCGCCAGGCCGCGCTGCTGCAGGCCTTTTTCGATCGACCGGAACAAGGCGAGCTGGAAGTCGCCCTGCCCGACGAAGCGCGCGCGGACGACCGAGGCCAACCGCGGCAGCTCGGATTCCGGGGCGTTCCGGGCCGCATGACGCAGCGCCTCCGACAACGTCGGCGAGGTCTTGTCGGTGAGCCGCTCGACCTGGCCGAGCAGGTAACGCGAGGCCGCGGCCGACGGGATCGAGATGGCCACGTCGGAGACCGCGGCGAGTTCCGTTTGGGTGGCTTTGCCGGAATCGACGGAGGACAGGAAGACCGCTTCGTCCCGGAGCTGGTCGCGCAACGACTTCCGCAGCGTGTAGACGAGATGGGTATCCGCCGGATCGGCCTTCGTGAGTGCGGCGAGGACCGCGGCGACGCCGGCACCGGACGGCGATCGGCCCAACGCCTCGGCCGCACACCGACGCACCAGCGCGTCGGCGTCGGCGATTCCGGCCATGGCGACCCTGCCGGCCGCCTGGACGAGATCCTCGTTCGGCACCAGCCGACGCGAGGCACGGTAATGGACGTCGTTGGCGAGACGTTGGGCGTGGACGCGGACCACGGGGCTGGCGTCCTGGGCCGCGGCGTCCAGTTCGATCGCGGCCAATGAACCGAGGCGCTGGAGCATCCACAACGTGTGGACGCGGGTCCGGACGGCCGCGGAGTCCGCTCCCGTCACCCGACGCAGCGCCGCGCGGACCGGCTTGGCGGCCGCGCCCCGGAAGCGGTCTTCGATCTCCGCCATCGCCATCAGGCGGCGCGGGAGGTTCGGCGAACCCAGCTCGCCGACCAACCCGTCGAGGTCCTGGGCCAACGCAGCCGGGCGGAGATTCAGCTTCCCGTCGGCCTTGCGGTGGACGATGCGCCAGAGGCGTCCCCGTTCACGGTCGCGACCCGGATGGGTCAACGGCACCTCGTAGTGGCCGATGATGCGGTTGTAGAAGTCGGCGACATAGAGCGCGCCGTCGGGCCCGAGCGTGGTGTCCACCGGACGGAACCACGGATCGGTCGAGGTCAGGAAGTCCGGCTGCTCCACCGCCTTCGGTGTCGAGCCCGCGAACTCGATCCGGTCGCGGTTGAGCCGGCTGGTCATGACGTTCCCGATCAGGAACATGTCCCGGTACTCGGCGGGCCAGAGGTCGTCCTCGTAGTAGAGCGCGCCGTCGATGGACGTGCTGCCGTGCGCGTGCTCCAGCATGACCGGCGCGAAGCCGAGGCCGTCATGCGGCTTGCCGAAGCTCGGGTAGTAGCCGCCCTCGAGCAGCTGGTAGATCGGCGCACTGTGGCAGTCGCTCGAATAGAGGTTTCCCCGTGCGTCCCATGCGAGGCCGAACGGGTTCACCTGACCGTGCGTGTGGTG
>CAMASJ010000073.1 GCA_945860685.1 Akkermansia muciniphila | reverse complement strand
GGCCTTCTTCTTGGCCCATTCCTCCTGGGAGGCGTTCGGGTCGATGTGGTTGCCGATGACCTGGAGGTCCTTGATGCCATGCTTCTTGGCGAACTCCACGACCTGCTCGAACTTCAGGTTGCGGAGGGTCCAGGTCTGGATGGCGAGCTGGTCGACCAGGTCGGCCGCCTGGGTGGAAAGGGCGAGCGCCGCGACGACGGCGAGCGAGACGAGCTTCTTCATGGTGGTTCCTCTAGGGAAACAGGCCCCGCAGCCACGGGCAAACAGGAAGGCGAGGAGAAGCCGTGGACCTTCCGACCCGATCGCGCCCGGGTCGCCCGTTGCCCCGGCATCCCGCCTTCCGGCGCACTGGCGGGAATGAAGTCCTACCCAGCTCTTGGCCCCTCCGACACCTCGGTGAGTGCACCCGCCCGCATGGCGGAACTCCCTGCCGACGATCGTCCACGTGAACGGATCGCACGCGAAGGCGTCGGCGTGCTCCGGAACGGCGAACTGGTCGCCGTGCTGCTGCGCACCGGCATCCGCGGCCGGAACGCGGTCGAGCTCGGCGACGAACTGGTCCGGCGCTTCGGCAGCCTCGAGGCCCTGGCCCGGGCCTCACTCGACGAACTGCGACACGTCAAGGGGATCGGCACCGACAAGGCCGCCACGCTCCAGGCCGCGCTGGAATTGGCCCGCCGCCTCGGACGTGAACGCCGCGCCGAGTCGCCGGTGCTCGACAGCCCGGCACGCGTCGCGGAACTGCTGCGCGAGGAGGCCCTCGGTTGGAACACCGAACACATGATCGTGCTCCTGTTGAACACCCGGTGTCGGCTGATGCGCATGGAAACCATCTCCGAGGGCGTGCTCGACCAGGTGCTGGTGCATCCCCGAGAGGTGTTCCGTCCCGCCATCGCCGCAGGTTGCCACTCGATCGTCCTCGTCCACAACCATCCCAGCGGCGATCCCATGCCTTCCGAGGCCGACATCCGCGTCACCCGCGAACTCATCCGCTCCGGGATGCTGCTCCGCATCGAGATCCTCGACCACGTCATCCTCGGCCGCCCCACCGACCAGCGCTCCGCCGACTTCGTCTCCCTCAAGGAACTCGGCCACTTCGCCCGCTGACAGCCACCGGAAGGCGCGAGCGCGGGATTGGCCACAGAGACACCGAGGGCACGGAGATGGGGATTCTGCCCGTTGCCCGGCATCCGTTGGTCGGCCCGTCTACGGTTTGCTCCATGCTCCATGCTCCCTTGCCCTGCCGCCTCCGGGTTCCGCATGGTTCCGTCATGCGTGTTCTCACCGGCATCCAGCCGAGCGGTGCCCTGCATCTGGGCAACTACTTCGGCGCCATGCTCCCGGCCATACGTCTCCAGGAGGAGGGCGAGGCCTTCTATTTCATCGCGGACTACCACTCGATGACGTCCCTCACGGACGCCGCGAAGCGCCGGCAGTTCACCTTCGACGTCGCCCTGGACTGGCTTGCGGCCGGGCTGGACCCGAAGCGTTGCGTGTTCTGGCGTCAGTCCGACACCCCGGAGCACACCGAGCTCGCTTGGCTGTTGAGCACGGTCACGCCGATGGGCCTGCTGGAACGCTGCCACAGCTACAAGGACAAGGTCGCCAAGCTCGCGGACGGGGACGTCGGCGCGGTGAACCACGGGCTCTTCGCCTATCCGGTGCTGATGGCGGCGGACATCCTCCTGTACGGCACGAACGTCGTGCCCGTGGGCAAGGACCAGAAGCAGCACCTCGAGGTCACCCGCGACATCGCCATCAAGTTCAACAACACCTACGGCGAGACCTTCGTGGTGCCCGAGCCGCGCATCCAGGAATCCGTCGCCGTGGTTCCCGGGCTCGACGGCCAGAAGATGAGCAAGAGCTACGGCAACACCATCGAGCTGCACGGCGAGGAGAAGCCGCTGCGCAAGCGGATCATGGGCATCCAGATGGACAGCCGGACCCCGGAGGAACCGAAGCCGGACGCCGAGAAGAACATCGCCATCCAGCTGCTGAAGCTGCTCGCCACGCCGGAGGTGGCCGCCGACTACGAGAACCGTCTGCGCGCCGGCGGCATGGGCTACGGCGACCTGAAGAAGGGCCTGTTCGAGCAGTACTGGAACCACTTCGCCGAGTTCCGCGCCCGGCGCGCCGAACTGGCGTCGAGGCCGGACGAGGTCCGCGCGGTCCTCGCCGACGGCGCCGTGCGGGCCCGTGCCGTCGCCCAGAAGACGCTCGAGCGCGCCAAGGCCAACTGCGGACTCGGCTGAGCCGTCCCGCTCCCACTTCCCGCTTCAGCAACCACCCCAAGAAGGCACACACACCATGAAATCCGTCAGCCTGCATCCGTACTTCAAGGTCCACCCCGGCAACCTCGACACCGCCAAGGCCCTGCTGCGCGAATTCGTCGACAAGACCTCGGCCGAGGAGAAGGCGCTCTACTACGAGTTCACGCTCAACGGGGACGAGGTGTTCTGCCGCGAGGCCTACACCGACGCGGACGGCGTCCTGACGCACCTGACCAACGTGGGGGCGCTGCTGGACCGGATGCTGACCCTGTCGTCGCTGGTGCGGCTCGAGATCCACGGGCCGGCCGAGGAACTGGCGAAGCTCAAGGGCCCGTTGGGTTCCCTGAACCCGGCGTGGTTCGAGTACCAGTGCGGCATCGCTCGGTAGGCCAATTGGATTCGATGGAGGCGAAGGCGGGCCTCACTCCACTTCCCGATTCCTGATTCAGGATTCCCGATCTTCCGCCAGTAGCCGCGGCTGCCAAGCTGCGGAATGTCCTTCATTCCCAGATCCCGATCCCGGCGCCTTCGCGGCTTCGGGCGACCGTCCCCCTGGTCGCGTCAGTCCTCCGCCCGCTCCCCGCTTGGGGCCATCTTGACCAAGCGGGGCTGGAACTCCGCGAGCACCTCCACGAGGTCCTGCTGCGCGGCCATGACCTCGTGGATGTCCTTGTACACGCCGGGGACCTCGTCGAGTCCGGCGGAAATCAGGTGGACGTGGCGGTCCTTCAGCACGCGGTTCACCTTCGACCATTCGAAGGTCTCCAGGGCCCGTGAGCGGCTCATGACTCGGCCGGCGCCATGGGAGGCCGAGTTCAGCGACTCCGGGTTCCCCTTCCCACGCACCACGTAGCCCGGCGCCGCCATGGAACCGGGGATCACCCCGAGCACGCCGGCTCCCGCCGGGGTTGCGCCCTTGCGGTGGACGACGACCTCCCGGGCTTCGCCCTGGATCACGTCGGTTTCCGTCGAGGCGAAGTTGTGGTGGTTCTCGACGTCGGCGAGGACCTCGAGTCCGAGGTTTTCCGCGACGTGGCGGTGGATGAGCGCGTGGTTGGCTGCGGCGTAACGGCCCATCAGCTCCATGGCACCCCAGTATTCGCGGCCCTCGGCGGAGTCGAGGTCGAGCCAGGCGAGGTGCTTGTGTTCGCGGGCCAGCTCCGGATGCCGTTCCATCGCGAGTTCCGAGTAGTGCTCGCACACCGCCGAGCCCACGCCGCGGCTGCCGCTGTGCGACAGGAGGGCCACGTACTGGCCGGGGGCGAGGCCGGGAATGCCGGACTTCCCGGGCGACTCCTCGCGGACGTCGAGCGTGCCGAACTCGACGAAGTGGTTGCCGCTGCCGCTGGTCCCGAGCTGGGCCGAGGCGCGGTCGCGGTTCTTCGCCGTGATCGGGCTCACCGACCAGTCCTCGTCCATCACCGGATGTTCGCGGCGCCGCTCGAAGTGGGCTCCGATGCCAAAGCGCGTCTCCGCCTCGATGGCACCGATCAGCCGTTCGCGCTTCCTTTCCAGGTCGCGGACCGGCAGGTCGAGCACGGTCAGCTTCATGCGGCAGGCGATGTCCACGCCCACCGCGTACGGGATCACCGCACCGGCCGTCGCGAGCACGCCGCCGATGGGCAGACCGTAGCCGACATGCGCATCGGGCATGAGCGCACCGGCCACCGAGACGGGCAGCTGGCAGGCGCGGGCGAGCTGGTTCACCGCCTCGGGCTCCAGGCCTTGTCCCCATTGGCGCCATGGCGCGGAGGCCGGCCGGATGATCCGGGGTGAACGCAGGAGGGCCTTCGCGAACTCCCCGGCCAGCGGATCCTTCACGTGGTCCGCGGGAGCGGAGACGACCGCCTCGACCACGGCGGGCAGGGCCGCGCGGTCGCGACCCTTGAGGATGTAGCGGGAGATGAAGTCCACGCCGCGCCGCATGGTCTCGCCGGGCGGGACGCCGAGGCGGATGAGGTCCTGCTGGTTCATGCTTTCCAAAAACGTGTCCGTCGACCCCGTCGACACGCCCCAGCCTCCCTCAACGCCCGGGTGTGGCAATGCGGGTCTTCCGGAGCCTTCGATCCATTCCGCCCAGCCTCAACGGCCACTTCGTCTGGGGAATGTGCTTCGGTCTTCAAAGCCCCCGACAACGGACCAGAGCATCCGGAATGGACCCCATGGCGGACACCTCCGACAAGCCGCAGCTTCGCAGGCGGAATTCCTGGCCAAACAACATCCCACGGCCACCGGGCCCTGGCCCCGCCATCCCGACAAGCCACCGACCCCACCGACCATGCTGAACGACAGAACCACCCACATCCTGGCCCGGCTGGAGCGCGGATTCCGGACCGACACCGCGCTCCTGAAGGCGCAGGAGGAGGATTTGGTTTCAACACTCCAGTCCGGCCGATTCTTTGCCGGCGATCCCGAATCCGAGGCCTGCGGCTCGCCTGGAAGGATTCGGCAGTGGGACACCGTGCAAGGCATCCTGCGTCACATCCGGGAACTCGTCGACGCCATGGATGCGGACATCTCCCAGGTCAATGGCGTGCGGCTGGAGCGCGCCATCCATGCCTGGGAGATCATCCAGTCCGAGGACACACGGCTGGTTGCCGCGCTCCGGCAGATCCGCCACAAGGCACCAAGACCGGATACGGAGGCGGCCGCGGAATGGGCGGCCCTGACCTGGAAGCTGGAGCTCCACCTCGAATCCCTCTGTTCCTGCATCCAGGCGCTTCGGGTGAAGGTCGAACTTCTCAGGAACCATTCCCCCCAGGAGGTCGAGGAACTGATCCAGCGTGTCTTGAAGGTGCTCCCGAAACCCGACGGAATCCCGGATGCGAGATCGGAAGGTCCGGCCCGCGACTTCCGTAGGGCGGCCCGGGAGCTGGAGAAGGAACGCCATCTCTACCTGGGATTCACCGATGTGGTGAAGGGGCTGTTGATGTGGGTCGAGACGCCGGAAGAGCGGGTCGATCGGAACCACATCCTCGACTCGGTTCCGACCTGACCGGTCCCACCATGGAGGGAATGAGGCCGGCAAGGCGCGGACGGATCAGGCGCCGGAGGCGGCGAAGGTCTCGGCGACCGCCACCGCACGCCGCATGGCCTTCGACTTGTTGACCGTCTCCTCGAACTCGGCCTCGGGTTCGGAGTCGTTGACCCAGCCGCCGCCGGCCTGGACATGGGCCATGCCGTCCTTCACCAGGGCGGTGCGGATGGTGATGCAGTGGTCGGCGTTGCCGTTGAAGCCGAAGTAGCCGACACAGCCGCCATAGGGTCCGCGGGTGGTGCCCTCGAACTCGGAGATGATCTGCATCGCACGGATCTTCGGGGCGCCGCTGAGCGTGCCGGCCGGGAAGGTCGTCCGCATGAGGTCGAACGCCGACCGCTCCGCGGAGAGCCGGCCGTTCACCTGGGAGACGATGTGCATCACGTGGCTGTAGCGCTCGATGACCATCAGCTCCTTCACCGAGACGCTGCCGAAGTCGCAGACGCGTCCGATGTCGTTCCGGGCGAGGTCCACCAGCATGACGTGTTCGGCCCGCTCCTTCGGATCGGCGAGGAGGTCCTTCTCCAACGCGAGGTCCTCCTCCGGTGACTTGCCGCGGCGACGCGTGCCGGCGATGGGACGGATCTCGACCTCGCGGTCCTCGCAGCGGACGTGCAGTTCGGGCGAGGCGCCGACGAGCGCGAAGCCGTCCAGCTCGAGGAGGAACATGTACGGCGAGGGGTTGATCGAGCGGACCGCCCGGTAGATGTCCATCGGCGAGGCCTTCACCGGCGTGCTGAAGCGCTGGGATCCGACCACCTGGATGATGTCGCCGGCGCGGATGAACTCCTTCGACTTCACGACGTTCGCCAGGAACTGCTCGCGGGTGGTGTTGGAGACGAAGGCGGCGTCGGGGGCGTCGAGCGGAAGGGTCAGCGCCTTGAACTCGACGGGTTGCTCGAGCAGGGACACGAGGCGTTCGATCTCGCTGACGGCGTCCTCGTAGGCCTCCTCCGGCTTCTGGCCCGGGGAGAGGACCGCGTTCACGACCACCGTGATGGTCTGCGCGACGCGGTCGAAGACGAGGACCTGGTCCGCGATGAGGAAGCACAGCGTGGGCGTTCCCAGCTCGTCCTTCGGCGGACGGGGCACGATGGGCTCCACGTCGTGGATGAATTCGTAGCCGATGAAGCCGACGGCGCCGCCGGTGAATCGGGGCATTCCGGGGACGGCGACCGGCGTGTAGCCGGCCATCACCTTCTCGACGACCTGGAGGCCGTCGCGGACGTGGCGTTCGCCCGCAGCGGAGCCGAGAGGGTCGACCGTGTACACCTCCACCACCTTGCCCTCCTGGAGGACGTCGACGCGGGAGCCCTGTTGCCGGATGACCGCGCGGGGGTTGCATCCCACGAACGAATAGCGGCCGAGGTGCTCGCCGCCTTCCACGGATTCGAAGAGGAACGACTCGCCCCAGCCGCGCAGCTTCCGGTAGGCGGACAGCGGCGTCTCGAAATCGGCCAGGAGCCGGCGGGCCACGGGGATGCAGTTTCCCGTCCCGGCCAGCGAGGCGAACTCCTCGAGGGTGGGTGTGTACATGACCGGGAGAGAGTAGCGCGGGCCGATCCCGGCCAGAAGCCAGAAGTCCGAGGGAGCGAAGGGAGGGACGCCGGAGCTTGGAAACCGCTCGCCACATGGCCCCGCGACCGGTTCGCTTGGGCAGGATGTCGAAGGCCGAAACCCAATCCCTTCCCTGCACGCCGCGGATCCAGCCCTGTCTTGGGACACCGTTGACGATTACCGACTATGCCGGGGCGCTGGACCTTTGCCTCGGTTTGGCCCGGGGCGGCCGTCCCGCGGCGGTGGAGTTCTGCAACACCCAGATCGTGACGCTCCGCCGTTCCGATCCGGACTACCGCAGGATCTCCGGGTGCTTCGACCACTTCATCCCGGACTGCACCCCGTTGCTCTGGCTGTTGAACGCCCATGGTGCCGGGATGAAGGACCGGGTCTATGGTCCGGCCTTCTTCGACCATGCGCTTCGGAACAGTCCCGCAGGAGTGACCCACTTCCTGCTGGGCGGTTCCGAGGAATGTGGGGCGGTGCTGAAGGAGAAGTACCAGCGCCTGAACCCAAACCTGAGGATCGTCGGATCCTTCCACGGCCGGTGCGACGCGGCCGGTGTCCTCGGAGGCAACGACCGCGAGGTCCTGGAGACACTGCAACGGCTGAAGCCGGACCTGGTCTGGGTGGGGTTGGGAACGCCCAAGCAGCAACGATGGATCCACCGCATCAAGCCGTTGTTGGAGAGCGGGACGCTTTTGTCGGTGGGTCAGGCCTTCGACGTGAACGCCGGCCTTCGGAAGGACGCGCCCGGATGGATGCAGCGGTCGGGTCTGACTTGGCTGTACCGCCTCGGCTGCGAGCCCCGACGACTCCTGGGACGCTACCTCCGCCACAACACCGAGTTCATCGTGTACCTCCTCGCAGACTTCCTGCGGGGCCGGGTTTTCCGCTGATCCGCAGCTCGTTTTCCGGAGCCGTAGAGGCCACGAACCCTTTCTACACGCCCTCGGGTTTTTCATGGGCTTGCCCTCCGCGTAGTTTTTACCCATGGTCCGCCCGACAAGACCTGCCGGGTTTGGTTGACCCGTCGAGTCGACTTCATCGGACTCGCCCGGTTGCAGCATCCGGGCGAGTCGATGGGCACCGAAGCACCCAAGGAATGCAAACATCCGTGATCGAGTCCAATCCCGCGACCAAGTCCCGCCACTTTTCCAACTCACTCACCGACTCCGGATTGGTCCGGAACAGGGGACGCGATTCCGCGCTGGTGCTCTCGTTGGCGGGCGATTGTGTGGCGGTGTTGCTTGGGCTTCTTCTGGGATACTGGCTCCGGTTCCACTCCGGGATCATTCCGCTCCAGATCAAGGGTCTGACCGAGCCGTTCGACCCTTCGATGATCAGTCTCTCGAGCTATTCCCGTCTCATAGCGCTGGGCGGGGTGCTGCTGATCGGGACCTTCCTCTACTCGGGCCTCTACTCGGTTCGCAACATCATGCGATTCCGTCGGTCGGCGCTGGTGATAGTCCGTGGATCGATCTTCTGGTTCGCCGCCTACCTGAGTTTCAGCCTCGTGGTGAAGTTCCAGCCGGCGATCTCCCGGATGTACGTCCTGTCTTCCCTGGTCTCCACCGTCTCCATCCTCCTGCTTTGGCGACTGCTGTTCCACCGCATCCTCAGGGCCGAATCGTTCGCACGGGTCCTGAGGCGGAACATCGTCCTCGTGGGCTGGAACAACGAAGTGGCCAACCTCGCCGACGCAATCGAGTCCGACGCCTCCCATCCCTACCGGCTCATCGGCGTCGTCGAACCCCCGAGCGCGTCGTTCAAGGTACCGCCACCCCCGGGTGTCCCCCGCCTCGGATCCTTCGATGACCTCTCGGGTCTCATCCGCGATCACCGGGCTGATATGGTCGTCCTGGGTGACTTGGACATGCATTCCGACCGGATCCTCGAAGTGGCCAACCACTGTGAACGGGAGATGGTGCAGTTCAAGATCGTCCCCAACTACTTCCAGATCCTCGTCTCCGGACTTCAGCTGGAGACGATCAGCGGCATCCCCATCATGGGGGTCAGCGAGCTTCCGCTGGACCGTCTGGTGAACCGGATCATCAAGCGTACGATCGACATCATCGGGGCGCTCGTCGGACTGTTCCTGTCGGCCCCGCTCATCGCGGTCTTTGGGACGATGGTCTACCTCGAGTCGCCGGGACCGATCTTCTACTTCCAGACCCGTACGGGCCGCAACGGCCGGAATTTCCGGATCATCAAGCTGCGCAGCATGCGCCTCGACGCCGAGGTGGCCGGTGCCCAGTGGGCCAAGGAAGGCGACCCGCGACGGCTCAAGGTGGGTGCACTGATGCGCTCGACCAACATCGACGAGGTCCCCCAGTTTTGGAACGTGCTCAAGGGCGAGATGAGCCTCGTCGGCCCCCGTCCGGAACGGCCCGAGCTCATCGCCAACTTCCAGTACGACATCCCGCACTACAACGCCCGTCTCGCCAGCAAGCCCGGCATGACCGGCTGGGCCCAGGTCAACGGGCTGCGCGGCAACACCAGCCTCGTCGAGCGGGTCCGGGCCGACCTATACTATCTTGAGAACTGGAGCCTCTGGCTCGACTTCCAGATCATGGCGCAGACCTTTTTCCGTCGGAAGAACGCCTACTAGTCCCGGCTCGGCCATGCGCCTCTGCCTGCTCACCGCGATGCTCTTCGCCGGCCTCCCGGCAGACGCGGCGACCGAGTTCGGTGGAATGCTGGCGCGACGAGAACCGGAAGAGCTGATCGGCTACGTGTTCCGGGACGGATCGATCTCCTGGCTGCGGACTTCTGGAGGCTTGGTGGATCGCCCCGGAATCCTCGAACAGTCCTATCTTTTCCCGGCGGCGACGTCCCACAACGTGCCTGACCAGTCCCCGTTCCCGGTGAACCGGTATCCGGGGGACCTGACGACCGTCTTCGAGACCGCCCGGAGCCACGCCGGTGAGCGTTTCCCGAAGGTCGGCGCCTGGGAGATCGGCAACGAGATGGAGTTCATCTTCTCGGACGACCTTCCGGAGCGGACCGCCTCCGCCACCAAGGCCGCCTATCTCGGCCTGCGCGCCGCCGGGTTCCGGGGACGCATCCTGATGCCTTCGCTCGCGTTCCGCCCCGGCCCGTTCGCGCGCGGACTCGTCGCCAACTGGACCCACCGGTGGACCGACGGCTGGAACGCCCACTACTACGGCTGGAACCAGGATTTCGCCGGGAACGTCGA
The DNA here is from genome assembly GCA_945860685.1 of Akkermansia muciniphila. Classification (GTDB taxonomy): domain Bacteria; phylum Verrucomicrobiota; class Verrucomicrobiia; order Limisphaerales; family UBA9464; genus SXXZ01. The sequence goes on along the minus strand of CAMASJ010000073.1, from coordinate 4,904 downwards.
GGAGCACCGCCGCTTTCTCCACGACCTGGGCGGCGCTTCCCTCCCCGTCTGGTTCACCGAGGTGGGAACGCCCGAACTCAATGGCGACGGAACCCGTCCCGAACCCGTCCTCTTGGATCGGCAGGCCTGCTTCTTCGAGCGTGTCGCCATCGAGGCCTGGATGCTCGGGGTGGACGGCTTCGGGGCGTTCACCTTCTCACCTTATGTGCAGGGCCCACAGGACTACGGGATGACCGAGGCCGATCGCAGCCCCAGACCTGCCCTGGAACGGTTCCTGTACGTCACCCGCGCGGTCCGGGATGCCCGACCGCTCTACGAACTGCTAGACCAATCTTCCGGGGATCGTGTCGGCGTGGTGCTGCAACTGCCCGGTCGACGCTGGTGGACCGTCCTCTGGTCCCCCAATCGTCGTGCCGAGGACGACCTCCCTCCAGCCACTTCCCGATCCACCGGCCCGGACAAGGCGCCCCCGACGTCTCAACACTCCTTCCGCGTCCAAGTCCCCGCAGGCGCCAGGCTCGGCGTCCGACCCGACCGGATGGGGGCGGCGGAATCGGCCGGTCTCCGGGAACTTTCCGTCAGCGCCGCCACCAATCGCCACCTGTTCACGCCGCCGGAACGTTTCGGGATCGAAGGTGTGCGCTGGAAAGCCTGGAAGTTCCCTTCGCGTCCCGGACGGCCCTCGATCCCAGGACCGGTCGTGGCCCAAATCCGACTGCCCGACGCCCTTCCAGACCGCGAGGGGCTTTGCCATCGGTTCGAACCGGGAACACCAATCCGCCTGGAAGCCGTGGCCCACAACTTCTCGGAGTCCGCCGTCGAAGGCCGGATCCGGATCCGGGTCCCCGATGGATGGGCCGCGAAGCGCCCCGGCAACCAGCGACTGACGATTCCGGCGAACTCTTTCCGTTCAGTCCCGTTCGAGTTGATCCCCGCCCAAGGAATCCACCCGCAGCTGCGGTATCCGGTGGGAATCGAGTGGAGAAAGGGACTCCGGACCGCCGACCGGGCCGAGACGCTGCTGGCCCCGCACGCGAATCCGGACACCCGCGTCGAACGCATCGCCTGGACTCCCGAATGGTCACCTTTCTCACCGGCCGTCGAATGGTCCGCGGAGCCCTGCCCCGGGGGGATCATGCGTCTCCGGCTGATCAAGCCCGAGGAAGGAACCCAGCCGGGGATCGTCGCCGCGCTTCCCGACGACTTCCGGCCGCGTGGATCGGATTCCCTCCACATCCGGGTCCGGACCCACTCCGGACCCTTTCCACCGGGTTTGCGGGTGGAGTTCATCACGCGGGATCGGGTGGTCACCGGCACCTCCAAGATCGCCAGGATCACCGGAAGCGGGTCGGAAATGGACTTCAGGATCGACGATGCGGAGGCCGACTTCTGGTCGCACGCCGACCCGGAGCGCCGGTGGAAGCCGGAGGAAATCCGCTGGATCCGCATCCGTTTTCCCGGATTGAGCCGCGCCACCGAACTCGACCTGATCGCCATCGACCTGCACCGCGTTCCGGGCTGAGCCGGTCCCCTTTCGCACGGCCGGAGCCGTTCGTGGAGCGAAGACGGACCCACCCGGGTTCCACAAGGCGTGGATGCCGATCATCGGGCTCCATGTGGACTCCGCACCCTCCGTTGCAGACACTCCCCGCGGCGCGGCGGCTTGGCGTGCCGCTCGTTTCTACAGGATCGGGTTCCGCCTCACGCGGCTTCGGCGGTGTCGGGAATCGGCGTCAGGCAGTCCGCGGCGCTCCGGCAAAGCCCGATGAAAGTCTCCTCCGCCAAGGTCAGCCGCCGGGCGCGCCAATGGAGCACTCCCCACTCGCGACGGGCCTTGCGCCGCCCCAGCGGCAGCGCCACCAGGGAGCCGTCCCTCAGCTCCCGCTGGGCCACCCACGGCGCAACGATCCCCACGCCGAGGTTCAGCTTCACCAGCTCCTTGATCGCCTCCATGCTTCCCAGCTCGATGACCGTGTTCAGCACGATCTTCTCCTCCCGGAAATACTCGTCGAGGATCCGCCAGGTCAGGCTCTTGCGGCTGTAGACCACCAGGTTCTGCCGCGCGACCTCGGCCCTCGGAACGGAACCGGAAGCCGCCCACGGATGCAGCGGCGACGCGATGAAGACCAGCTCGTCGCCGAAGAGGTGCGTGAACTGGAACCGTTCGTCGGCCTTCAATTCCATGCTCAAGGCCAGGTCGGCCCGGTTCGACTCCAGGACCTCCGTCGCAGCCAGGGTGTCGCACGGCTCCACGCTGATGTGGCTCTGCGGAAAGCTCTCCTTGAACTCCCGGAGAACCGGCGGAAGCAGCGAGACACACAAGGTCACCGGTGCCGCGATCCTCAGCCGCCCCACGCCCCACTTCCCGAGTCGCTCGATCCCGGACCGCGCCGAGGACATCTCGAGCAACACCCGCTCCGCGTGCTGCAACAGATGCTCACCCGCCTGGGTCAGCAACACCTTCTTGCCCAGCCTGCCCAAAAGACGACACCCGATGTCCGTTTCCAGGGCCTTCATCGAGTGGCTGACCGCGGACTGGGTCAGGAAGAGTTCACGTGCCGTCTGCGTGAAACTCCCAGTACGGGCAAGGATGACGAAGGCCTGGAGCTGCCTGCTGTCGAGCGGAGACTTCATTCATGAACCCGTTTCATCGGACCGATCAAAAGGAATCGGAGCATTTGACGGGCCGGACATGTCGCGCAGGCACCGATACCGCTTAGGAAGCACCCGTGACGACATACACGGCATCCAAGTCCGGCATCCAAGCGGATGGTTCCGCGATCCGGCTCGGGTTCGTGCCGCTCAACGACTGCGCGCCGCTCGTGGTGGCTGCCGAGTACGGCCTTTTCCGCCGGCGCGGCCTCCGGATCCGGCTCTGTCGGGAGCTCGGATGGGCGAGCGTACGGGACAAGCTCACCCACGGTGAACTCGACCTCGCCCACACGCCGAGCCCGATGCCCTTCACGCTGCGCTCGGGCCCCGTGCCAGAGGCCGCCGTCACCGGCCTCGTCCTGAACCTCAACGGCAACGCCATCACCCTCTCCGAGGAGCTGTGGAAGGCCGGGGTGCGGGATGCCAACACCCTCGCCCGCCACCTTCGCGGACTGCGCAACCACGTCCCGACCTTCGGCATCGTCTCCAGCCAGTCCAGCCACGGCTACCTCCTCCGCAAATGGCTGCTCCGTGGCGGCATCAACCCCGAGACCTGCCGCTTCGTCGTCGTGCCGCCTCCCCAGATGGCCGGTCACCTCCGCGCCGGACACCTCGACGGGTACTGCGCCGGCGAACCCTGGAACACCGAGGCGGTCGCCGCCGGCGTCGGCTGGATCGCGGCCACCAGCTCCTCCCTCGAACCCCTCCATCCGGAGAAGGTCCTCACCGCCCGCGCTTCGTTCTGCCAACGCCACCACGAGGAACACCTCGCCATCATCGCTTCCCTCGTCGAGGCCTGCCGCTGGTGCGACGATCCCGCCAACCACCCGGAGATCGCCGCGCTCCTCGCCCGACGCGAGTACCTCAACCTACCCGTCGGACTCCTACGCGGCGGATGGAGCGGCACCGTCGACCGCGGCCACGGCCACCTCGTCCCCGACCACGAGTTCACCGTCTTCCATCGCCACGACGCCAACGAACCCTCGCCGGACAAGGCCGCCTGGGTCGTCAACAACCTCCTCGAGCCCGCCTCCAGGTCCGCGTTCCCGGCCCAGTCGCTCGGACAGGTCTTCCGCATGGACCTCCACCGGGCCGCCGTCGAACTCGTCCGCCCCTTCCCGTCCGACTCCCTTCCGACCCCACAGCCATCCCCATCCGCCCATGCCCCAGAAAACTCACGTCGCTGACCTCAACCGCCGCCGGTTCCTCCGCAACACCGCCACCGGCGCCCCGGAGACCCCGAACGTCTGCTTCAGCATCATCGCGCTGACCGACTGCTCCCCCATCGTCGTCGCCCACGAGAAGGGCTTCTTCAAGAAGCACGGCATCCAGTCCTCCGTGTCCAAGGAGGCCAGCTGGGCCGTCATCCGCGACAAGCTCCAGACCGGCGACAACCAGGCCACGCACATGCTGCTCGGCATGCCGATCGCCTCTACCATGGGTCTCGGCGGCTCGGCCCGTAAGCCAATGGTGTTCCCCTGGATCCTCAACCGGAACGGCCAGGGCATCACCCTCAAGGCCGAGCTCGCCGGCAAGGTGAAGGACGATCCCAAGGCCCTGAAGCCCTTCGTCGAGAAGGCCAAGTGACCGGGCCTCCGAAACTGCTCCACCTTCGACCCGCATTCCCGTCAGCCCAGCTACAAGCACTGCGCCGTCCACGTCGAGCGCGCCGACAGGGCATTCGCGATTCCCCGCAAGTAGCCGCGGCTGCCAAGCTGCGGTTCGCTCTCCATTCCCGGATCCCGTCCCCGGGAAGCAACCCGTGCGGACAACCGAAGGCAACGACCCGGTGTCGAATCCAGGGCCTAGGGACTGAGCACCATTCGGGGTCCGGTGCTGACGGTCGCCCACGCAAACCGCTGCGATTTCCTTCCCGGTCCCCGGCGGCCTGGCGGCTTGGCGTGCCGCCCCCTGCCGCCTCTTTCATAGGCTGCTCTCATCGCCGGGCCGTTCCGGGAACTGGAGTTTCAGCACGGTCCCCGCGCCCGGGGTGGAATCGAGCGTCAGCGCACCCCGCAGCTCGGACGCCCGTTCGAGCAGTGTGACCATGCCGAAGCCGTCCTTGCGGGACTGGGCGACGTCGAAACCCCGCCCGTCGTCGGCGATCTCCAGGTGGAACCAGCCGGCGACCGAGCCCGGCTGGAGACGGATGGTGATCCGTGAAGGCTCGGCATGGCGGAGGGAGTTGGAGACGGCTTCGCGGACGAGGTTGGCCAGGTGGAGGACGCTTCGGCGGGGCAGGTTGCGGGTGT
>CAMASJ010000072.1 GCA_945860685.1 Akkermansia muciniphila | reverse complement strand
AGGGTTGAAGGGTTCCTCGGTCGGGATCGCCGGGCTCTCGATCGACGCCTCGGGCATCTCGACCGCTGGCAGGCCATGTTCCAGGAGATGGGCCACATCATGTTGGACCTGCTCAAGCTGCTCAAGCTGAAGATCGGGGTCCACGATGGTGAACAGGTCGCCGGACTTCGGGTGCTCGTAGAGGAACACCCGCCGGCCCGTATCGCGGGACTGAGCCTTCACCCGCAGGATCCGCTTCCGTTCCAACATCACCGCCAGGATGTAGGTCGCCGCAGCGTGACGCTCCTCCCGGTTCTCGATCAGCTTCCGCAACAGGGACTCGGCATCGTCCTTCCGGATCGCGTCGGGCGGCACCGGCGGCGGCGCCTCGTAGGTGCCTTTCCAATGGGAGACGATCCCCGGCCGCGAGAGGATCTCCCCGCCGGACTCGCGGAACGCTTGGGCGCAGAGGTCGATCCGTTCGAAACCGGACTTCGTGTCCCGGAGAACGGTGTGGTAGGTCTCGCCGTCCGTGAACTGCCGTCCGGAGACCTGGCAGGCATGGGCGCGGGACTGGATGTGCCACTCGATCATTGCGACGGACCGCGAGTATTGGCCGGCATCCGCTCGTAGCAACAGGCTTTTGATGCCGGATCAGTGCGCGGTCCCGAGCCGTTCGAGCTCCGCCATCCGTTCCTCGCCACTGATCTGGTGGACGGATCCGTCCACCAGGACATAGACTCGGGTCCAGCCTCCATCGGGCCTCGGCTCGGCCTGGCGTTCGCGGAAGAGGATCAGTTGCGGCTCCGCCTCCGAGATGGCCCGCGGCTGCGGGAAGAACTCGAATTGGTCGGGGGCAATGCCGTTGGGAAGCACGCCGGCGTTGAGGTAGGGGGAAAGCGACTCCAGCGTGGTCGGAAGCGCTTCCTGGTCATTGGCGTAGAGCCGTGCGGCCAATCCCAGGGTCTTGCCGGCGTTCACCCGGGAAATGAGTCGGGAATTGTACTGGGCAACGAGCGTCACGACATCGTTGTCGGCCGGCACCACCGGTTCGGGTTCGGGGGCGACGATCGCCTGCCGGGCCGTGGCGGCCTTGAGTTCGCGAGTCAGCTCGGCCACCCGTGCCCTAAGCCGGAGGACCTCGGCGTCCGAGGCCACCACGGTCGGGGCCGTCGCGGCGCGGGCGCCGGCCGCTCGGACCTCGGCAACCTGCCGCTCGAGGTCGGAGTTGGACTTCTCGAGACGGGACACGGCAAGGGATTGCCAGAGGGCGGCGCCGCCGAGGGCTGCCGAAATGGAGAGGAACGCAGGGGTCTTCATGGAAAGGATCCAGGCCGCGGCGCCGGCCGAACCGGCCGCGACGCCGGACGAGGCGAGCACGCCCGCCGGAGCCAGGCCCTGGAGCACCCAGGCCGGAACGGCCTCGGCACCCGCGGCCTCGAGGGCGGCGGCCACCGTACCGACGCCCACCACGATGCCGTGGGCCCGGAAATGGTCGCGGAGCTTTTCCACCGCGCGCGAGACCCGCTTCTGCGCGGCATCCTCGCCCACACCCAACGCCTCGCCCACCTCGCTGTGGCTCCGACCGCGGAAATAGCGCAGCAGGACCGCCGCACGGTCGGGGTCGGGCAGCGCGAGCAGGGCGTCATCGACCAACGATTCCAAGGATTCCACCAGCCGCGCCTCCGCGCCTCCGTCGGCGGCCTGCCCCGCATCGTCGTGGGTGAGGCTCATCGCCATCCGTTCACGCCGGACCCTGCGGACGTTGCTCCGGACGAGGTTGCCCGCCGCATGACAGGCCGCCCGATGCAACCAACCCGCCACCGGCGTGCCCTCCGGAAAGGTTCGGGCCTTGCGGGCCAGGTCGACGAACACGGACTGGGCCACGTCCCGGGCGAGTTCCCCGTCACCCGTGATGCGACGTGCGGTTCCCCAGACCAGCGGCAGATGCCTCGTCATCAGCTCGGCGAAGGCCGCCTCGTCCCCTTCCCTCCCATAACTCCGGATCAGGTTCGCGTCGTCGTTCATGGCGCTGTTTGACGGAATACACCCGCCGACACTGATTTCCGACATCCGTCCCGCAACCCGGACTTACGGACCCGGCTGTCAGGCGGGTCGTACGTAGGCCTACGTATTCACCCACCGGGATCTCCCGTGCGAGACTCGCAGCCGATGAATTGGCTATCTCATAGACGGGCTGCAGGCATGGGCAACGGATTTCCAGACCGGTTGACGCGCCTGTGCCTGGCCCTGCTCGGCCTGTTGCTCTCCGGCGCCCTCCACGCGGGCCCGGGGCCGGGTGTGTTGACCCTGATCGCACAGCCCTCGGGAAGAACCGTCGGCGTCGGCGACCAGTTCAGCACGTACGCGCAAGCCACGGGAGCCCTTGGTTTCCGGTGGTACAAGAACGACGAACTCTACTCCGAGGGACCCGGAGGCTACGCCTTCCTCGCCTTCTACTCCGCCGTCACCAACACCGGGGACTACTACGCCGTCTTCACCAACAGCACCGCCTCCGTCACCAGCCAGGTGGCACGCCTGACGGTCATCGCTCCGGGGCCGCCGCCGTTTCTCCAGGAACCGCAGAGCGTCCGGGTGCGGGATGACGAGACAGCCATCTTGACCGGACAGGCCTTCGCCTCCGGCGGCACCTTGTCCTACCGGTGGCTGCGGTTCGGAACCAACTACCCTCCGGGATTCAACTCGACCCTGTTCCTGTCTGCCGCCAACCCGGACCGGGTCGGAGAGTTCCAGTTGGTCGCCACGGCCACCCCAGGCGGCAGCAGCACCAGCCGCGTGGTCACCGTTTCCATCCGTCCCGGCCAGCCTCCGGTGATCGGGGGACAACCCGCCTCCATCCGGGTTCCGCTCGGCAGCCGCACCAACCTCGCCGCCGTGATCACCGAGGGGGACAATCCGGTCACCCTGGCCTGGTACCGCGGCTCGAACATCGTGCAACTGGTCCAGAATCAGACCCTCTTCCTTCCCGAGACGAACTCCTACTTCCTGAATGGCGTCTCGAGCGACACCGCGGGTGACCACCTGCTGGTCGCCTCCAACCGCTTCGGGTCGGTGACGAGCTCCATCGCCAACGTCTCGTTCATTTCACCGCGCAGCGAAATCCTGACCAACCTGGTGGACGCCGTGGTCGGCTTTGGCCAGTACCACGCGGCCAACCTCACCAACGGCCTCGCCTACTTCGACAACTCGTTCCAAACCGAGATCGCCCACACCCTCGCCCTGCGACCGTTGTTGAGCCTGCCGCCGTTCCCCCAGACCACCGCTTGGCATCTCCACCTCTCCCCGAGCAACCTGTTCCACGCCGTAGCGGCCACGGGAGGCAGCCCGGTCACCGGCACCTGGGGCCATGTCCCGGGAACCGCGGGCTTCGCCGGGTTCTTCCTCACCAACTATCCGTCGACCGGGGCCGTCACCCGCCTGGAGGTGTTCAGCGACGGAAACTACGGCGCCTCGGCGTCGGCCCGGATCAACGGTTCCGACGTCTCCGGCTCCGAGTCCGGTTCGGTGCTCGTCTTCGGCCCGCCACGCCCGATCACCGCCGTCTTCACCGCCGCCATCCGTACCACCAACGTCTTCAGCCTCTCCTGGTACAAGGACGGCTCGCCGCTCTCGGTGAACGGTTTCAGCGGCAAGTATTCCTCCACCGCCGCCCGCCAGGCGCCGTTCGAAGCCGGCATCACCAACTACCTGTATCGCTTCGCCGTCAGCAACGTCGCCATCACCGACCTCGGACGCTACCGCTTCGCCATCCAGGACTTCGGCAACGGCCTGCCTGGTGACGTCCAGTTCAGCCCGGAAGCCGAACTCCGCTTCCACGGTCCCGCGGCGACCAACGCTCCCGCCGTCGTCGACGCCCGTGAGATCCGTTCCACCGGAACCGACTCGGTCGCCGCCGCCGCCCTCTCGCCCGACGGCTCCATGCTCCTCGCGGATCAGATCGTCACCACGGGATCCGGAGGCGGGTCCTCGGTCCGCGTGCTCTCGCTGGATCCGGCCGGCCGCACCAACTGGCAGGTCTCGATGGCCGGCACCTCCGCGATCCTCCCAACCGGCGACGGTGGCGCCTTCATCGCCGGCTCGGAGGGCTCCACCGAGCGCGCCTGGTTCCTGCGGCGGGTCGCCCCCTCGACCAACGTCGTCAACGGCGTCACCAACGTCGTGGTGACCAATGTCTGGGCCCAGCGGCTCTACGGACCGGGGCCCACCGACTTCCAGATCAATCCCCAGTCGTGGCGGGCGAACGTTCGCGGACTGGTCGCAGTCCAGGACGGACTGCTCGTCGCCGGCCAGTTCAGCGGCGGACATCGTTTCGGCGCCGTCGTGCTAACCAACGGTGCCACCCCCAGCTTCAACATCATGGGTGGCGGGGTGGTCCTCACCAACGCGACCGGTGACCTCTTCTCCGACGTGGCCGACCTCTACGTCGCCAAGTACGGCTTCGACGGACGCCTCCTCTGGGCCCGCAGCTACGGGAACACCAACGCCGAGGTCCTGAACGCGTTCGTCGTCGACGTCTCCGGCAACCTCGTCCTCGGCGGCGCCTTCAAGGGCGTCTTCCGGGCAGGCACGGTCTCCGCCTCCAGCCAGACCATCACCAATTCCAGCACCGTCACCACGGCGACCGAGGGCTTCGTCCTGAAGCTCGATCGGGAAGGCAATCCCCTCTGGATGCAGCCCGTCGGCGGACGCCCCCGCGCGGCGAACCTCCTGACGACGAGCCGGGTCGCCGCCCTCGCCACCGCGCCGGACGGCCGGATCTACTACGCGGCCAACCGCAACGAGGAGGTCCCCACCTCGCTGCGTCCCGGCCAGGTCACCGCCCCCCGCCACATCGGCCAACTTCGCGCCACCGGTGAGCCGGCCTGGTCCCGCGACCTCCGCTCCGGGCTGGCCTCGGCCGAGAGCGGATCGCGGATCGCGGCGGATGCCGACGGCAACCTGCTCCTTGCGGAACGCATGGGCGGCTACACCCGCCCCGACCAGGCGACCGGCATCGCCGAGGCGGACCTGCGCGGATTCCCCGGTGCCGCGGTGGAATCGGGCACCGCGGTGGCCAAGTTCTCCCCCGACGGCGAACTGCTGTGGGTCCGGTCGCTCGACACCCGCGTCTCCTACACCGACGAGGGACGCACCGCGACCCCGGGTTGGATCGGCCTCGACGGCAACGGCGGCATCGTCGTCGCAGGCCAACTACCCTCACGGCTGGGCAGCGGGACCGCCAGCGTTCGCGGATCAGGACAGCGTTTCGACAGCTTCGAACTGGTCCGCACCAACACCGATCCGAACGACGCCTTCGATCTGTTCGTCGCCCGCCTCGCCCCGAACTACGTGCCGCTCACGCCGCAGATCTCTCTCCAACCGCTCTCCGGCACACCCACCCTCACCGACCGGGTCCTACTCCAGGGACAGGCCACGGGAGTCCCGACGCCCACCTATCAATGGACCCTGAACGGCAGCCCGATTCCCGGCGCGACCAACCGGTTCCTCGCCATCGACCGGCTCTCCCGGACCAACCGGGGCCTGTATCGGCTGGTGGCCAGCAACTCCCTCGGCGTGGTCACCAGCGACCCGGCCGCGATCCAGCCCCAGCTCACGCCGAACATGCGCGGATGGCGCTACGTCACCAGCGTCACCAACCACCTCGGTGAACCGCAGAGCGTCGGGCTCGACAACGCCGGGCGGCTCTACGTGCAGCACGGCGGCACCGCCCAGGGCCTGCGGCAATGGCTGGAACGGTGGAATCCGGACGGCACCGTCGCCTGGCGTCTGCAGCAGTTCCCGGCCGCCCCGGGACAAGGCCTGATCCTGCATCGCAAGTCGCCGGTCGTGACCCCGGCCGGAGAGGTCCTCGTCTTCGGACGCAGCACCTCGGGATCCGCGGACTTCAACACGCCCAACGGCGGCTTCGTCGCCCGTCTCGATCCGGAAACCGGCGTCCCCCTCTGGCAACGGTCCTTCTTCTGGACCAACACCAATCCGGTCCTGCCCGTCACCCTGGCGGTCCATGGCAACGAGGTCCGCGCCCTGTTCAGCGGTCCGCTCGGATCCTTCATCCACCGCACCGCGCTCGACGGCACCGCAATGGATCCGATCGCCCTGACCGGACTTCCGGCCGGCGTCCGGTTTCCCGAGGGCCAGGATTGGAGCTCGCGGACAACCCTCGCGGGGGACGGCAGCATCGGCGTCTGGGCCGCGGGCACCGTGGCCTGGAACTTCGGCCTGACCAATCTCCCTATTCAGAACCCGCCCGGCTACGCCCTGGCGCGCTATGCGGCGGACGGCACGCCCCAGTGGCTGCGCCAGTTCACGCAGACCGGGGCCACCACCGACGTGACCAGCGCGGAGTTCGACGACGCCGGCAACCTGGTCCTCGGCTTCGACCTCCCTGGAAACGCGCCCATCGAGTACACCTTCGGCACCAACCGCTTCAACGGCTGGGGCGGTCTCGCCAAGGTCGGTCCGGACGGATCGGTGCTCTGGGCCAAGGCCTGGGGTCTCCACGTGCGCGACGCCCGCGTCTCGGCCAACGGGGACATCACCTTCACCGGCCCGATCCGGCGCGACTACCAGGCCGCCCCCAACGAGCTGCGGGTGCGCTTCGGAACCAACCACGTCGCGGCGTTCGCCCGCAACGACGTCATCGTCGCCCGTGTGGACGCCTCGGGGAACGAACGTCTCATCCGGCAGACCGGTTCCGAGAACTTCTCCACCTACGACAACGCACGAGCCTATGCCCTGGCGGTGAACGGCAACGGCCTGGTGGCCACCGCCGGCTTCAACCTGATGCCGCAGACGGGCGGTCGTCTCGACTTCGGGGACCAGACCTACCTGGTGCCGAACCTGGCCCCTTTCAACATCGGCAATCTCTTCGGGGACCTCGGGGTCTTCTACGTGGGAGTGCTCGATCCCTCGAACGGCCCCACCGAGCCGCCGGTGATCCGCTTCGCGCCACCCACGCCGGGATCGACCGAGCTGCGGTTGGAATGGCCCGCCGGCTATGTGCTCCAACGCCTGCCGAATCTCGGTTCCAACGACTGGTCCACGCTCCAGGTGGCCTCGCCCTACACCGTGGGACTGAACGAGGCGTCCGCCGCGTTCTTCCGGGTCGTTCCGGCCCAGTAGCCACGGCAGGTCAGACGCAGGCTCCCACCGGGCCTCGATCCATCACGAGGAGCCTCAGGCGACAACGCCTGGGGCTCCGTCGCTTTTCGCCCAGCCTCGTCGACGTCCTGCCCTCGACGGAACGATGCGGAGGAATGCGTCACGCGGAGAGACAGACGGAGAAGTGATCCACCTCACGCCGCCGGGACTTCACTACCAAGGGTGCGAAGGGAGCAGAGACGGACCTCATGCAACAACGCCAAGGCACCCCTCCCCTCCGTGTCCTCTGTGCCTCCGTGGCGGAATCCCCCGCGATCAAGGCACCAGGCCCAGCGCCTTCGCCGAAACCGGATCCACCGCCGCGTCCGCGCCGCGGCCCTTCCGATTCAGCCCGAAGGGCTCGTCCCATCCCCAGACCGCCCAGCCGATGCGGCTCTCGCGCAGGACCGTGCCGAAGTCCTCGAACCACTTCGCCCGGTCCGCCGGTTTCGAGGCGATCGGATACACGCCGAACTCGCCGCAGTAGAGCGGAACGCCGTGTTCGGCCCCCCAACGGATGCCCTCGCGGAACCGTGCCCGGAGGCGCTCGAGATCCCACCGCTGTTCCCCGTACCAGCGCACCTCGTCGCGCGCCTTCGGATCCTGCCTGCCCAGGTCTTCCAACAACGGCGCCACGGCCTCCGGACTCGAGGGATAGGGGACGTCGCGGAGGATCCGGTGCGGGCCGCCGGTCCACGTGGCCCCCTGATGGGTGAACGGGAACGGATCGTAGGTGTGGAACGAATACACCACGTTCGGATCGTCCAGCGGCCTGAGCTTCCGCAGGCCGTCGATGCCGCCCCAGTTGGGACCGGAAACGATGATCGTGTGGCGCGGGGCACCGGCCCGGACGGTGCGGAAGAAGCGGTCGAGCAGCGGCGGCCACTCGGCCTCCCTGTCCTTGAAGACCGGTTCGTTCACGATCTCCAGCGCCACCCGTTCCGGATCGAACCGCGACCAGCGACGCGACGCCGAAGCCCAGAAACGGTCGAACGCATCCCGCCACGCCGGCGAGTTCTCCAGGGCGTCATGGTCCTCGTTGTGCAGGTCGATCACCACGCCGAGGTCCGCCCGGAGGAACCGTTCCACCGCGGAGTCCACCGCCGCCATCCGATCCTCGCGGAACTCCCCCGTCGAGGGATCCATCACCTGCTTCGGCGCAATGCACAGCCGGACGTGCCTCAGGCCGACCGACCGCATGCGGACCATCTCGGAATCCGGGATGTAGTCGGCGAAGTGCCCGGCCGATTCGGACCTCGGGAACCGGAACCACAGGCAGACGTTGGCTCCGCGCGACAGGCGGTCCAGCAGCGGCTGCGGCACCGACGAGGCGGCCTCCATGGTGACGGCGCCCGACAGGACACCGACGGCGAGTCCGGCCAGGAGGCCGAGGAGTGGGGAGGTTCCCTTCATGGCAGGTTTCAGCCCGATGTCAGAGACGCGCCACAAGCAGCTGCTGCTGGAACACCAACTCCTTCGGCAGGTGGGTGTAGAGCTTCATGAACAGCTCGTCGGTGGAGAGCAGGTCGCGTCGCCATTCGTCCGGATCCATTCGCTGGAGCTTCTCGAAGGTCTCCCGGTCGAAGCCTTCCAGGCCCTCGGTGTCGAAGTCCTCGAAACGCGGAACCCATCCCAGCGACGACTCCACTGCGCCGACCCGGCCGTCGCAACGGTCGAGCACCCATTTCAACACCCGCATGTTCTCGCCGAAGCCGGGCCAGAGGAAACGTCCGTCCGAGTCCTTCCGGAACCAGTTCACGTGGAAGATCCGCGGCGGCTCCGCGAGCCGCTTCCGCATGTCCAGCCAGTGACGGAAGTACCGGCCCATGTTGTACCCGCAGAACGGCAGCATCGCCATCGGGTCGCGTCGGACCTGTCCGACCGTGCCCGCCGCGGCCGCCGTCATCTCGCTGCCCATGGTCGCACCGAGGAACACGCCGTGGCTCCAGTTGAACGCCTCGAACACCAGCGGCACCGTGCCGGCGCGGCGTCCGCCGAAGATGATCGCGTCGATGGGAACGCCCTGCGGGTCGAGCGCCTCCGGTGCGAAGGCCGGGTTGTTCGTGGCCGGCGCGGTGAAGCGCGAGTTCGGATGCGCCGCCTTCTCCTTCGACGCCGGCGTCCAGGGACGTCCCTGCCAATCGAGGCACTCCGCGGGCGCCGGATCGTCATGGCCTTCCCACCAGACCGTTCCGTCCGGCTTCAACGCCACGTTCGTGTAGATCGTGTCCCGCGCGATGGTGGCCATCGCGTTGGGATTGGTCTTCGCGTTGGTCCCGGGCGCGACGCCGAAATACCCGGCCTCCGGATTGATCGCCCACAGCCTCCCGTCCGGCCCCGGCTGCATCCACGCGATGTCGTCGCCCACGGTCCAGATCTTCCATCCGGCGAAGCGCGCCGGCGGGATCAGCATCGCGAAGTTGGTCTTCCCACAGGCGCTCGGGAACGCCGCCGCCACGTAGGACTTCCGGCCGTCCGGCGACTCCACGCCCAGGATCAGCATGTGCTCCGCCAGCCAGCCCTGACGCCGACCGAGGTACGAACCGATCCGCAGCGCCAGGCACTTCTTCCCGAGCAGCACGTTACCGCCGTAGCCGGAACCCACGGAGACGATCTCGTTGTCCTGCGGGAAGTGGCAGATCAGACGGCGGTCCGGATGGCAGTCCAACAGGCAGTGCAGTCCGCGGTTGAAGTCGTCGGCCTCGCCCAGGTGCTCCAGGGCCACCCGGCCCATCCGCGTCATGATGCGCATGTTGAGCACCACGTAGATCGAGTCCGTGACCTCGACGCCGACCTTCGCCAACGGCGATCCGGGAGGCCCCATCAGGTACGGGATCGCATACAGCGTACGCCCCTTCATCCCGCCCCGGGCGAGCGCATGGAGCCTTGCCCGCATCGCCTTCGGATCCGCCCAGTTGTTGGTGGGTCCGGCGTCCTCCGCCATCTCGGTGCAGATGAAGGTGCTCTGCTCGACGCGGGCGACGTCGTTGGGGTTGGAACGGTGGTAGTGGCAGCCAGGCAGCTTCTCCTGGTTCAACGGCAGGAGGACTCCCTGCCGGACCGCTTCCGCATAGAGGAAGTCCCTCTCGCCCTCGGAGCCGTCGCACCAGAAGATGGCGTCTGGCGTCGTGAGATCCGCCATCGCGCGGACATACGCGGCGGCGTGGGGATTGGTGAAAGGCTGGGTGCCGAATTCCGACGTCGAGCTCGTGCTCATGGATGCAGCCTAGGACGGACGCGCCCCGATGCCGCGCACAATTTGGCCGGAAGGCCGCAGGCCTTGCCCGACGGCGACGGAGGCCGGCTCAGTCCTTGCAAAAGGGACCGGCACGCAAGGCCGCGGTGAACACGGCTTGGCAGAAGAGGCTGCCCGCGGGAAATCGGGAATCCCAGATCCGGAATCACGAATGACCTGCGGTCTTCGACCCAACGGGAAGGCTCAGGCCTCCTCGTGATCAGCCACAAGGCCGGCGAGAAGTCCCAGACCCACGGTGACGACGCCTGCGGCGATGGGGAAGACCACTGGAAACTCGAAATTGAGGGCGATGACCCAGAGGTGTCCGACACCGATGGCGGAGGCGAGCAGGGCGATGACGATCACGGGCTTCATGATGCAGCCCCTTTTGGACCTTGGCCCGGGGACTGCCAAGTCGGATTCCGCGGATGGCCCGGCAGGGATTCAGACCAGCGGCTTCGATTTCCCGACCTGCAGGACCACGGTACCGGCGAACTTGTCATGCCAGGCCTGGCGTTCCGGATCCCAGAGGGCCCAGAACCAGCCGAGGCCGCAGATCATGCCGCTGAGCACCGCTCCCACCGCACGCACGATCGCCGTGGCGCGGTCCAGTGGACGTCCGTCCAACCGCACCACCTGGAGCCGGAACAGCAGTCCACCCAGAGTCGTCCCACGCCAGGCGATGAAGCCGGCGAAATAGCCGATGGCTACCAGGAGACGTGCCGGTCCGACGAAGTCGGGGACCATGGCCGAGGCCAAACCCACGAGGATCCAGTCGAGGAACAACGCCCCGAACCGTGGCAGGAAACCCGGACGTGGGAGGGACTCGATCTCCGTCGCGTCCATACCGGGCTGCGACGTCTCCCGCATCCAGTCCGTGGCCGCCCGGCCGGTGCGGTCCGCTCCGGACGAGAAGCCGGACGAGGTGCCGGGGCCGGCCGTTGAGGAACTCTGGGACTGGGATTGGAACTGGGTCTGCGAGAAGCCGAAGGACGGCGGGGCTTCCTGCGGGGCGAATCCCGCCGAGGAAGAGGCGCTATGCAGGGGTTGCGCCGGCGGTTCCGGCATCAACGGGATCGCGGTCACCGGCGGTCCGCCGGCGGGAACCAGCCCGGGATCGATGGGAACCTCGGTCGCCAAACGGACACCCGTCGGCTCCGCGACCGGACGGCCCGGATCAGTCGGCGACGGGGACGGGGCCTTCCGCGATTCGTCCCGTCCGAAAAGGGCCAGCACCACGGCGCCGGTTCCCCAGAGCGACAGCGCAAACCAGACGAAGAACCCGATGAACGGGGTGGCGTAAAGGAGCGCGGCGAGGAGCGCGCCAACGATGAAGCGCAAGATCGGCGCAGAAGTCTTGGCCCCAAACGCCCCGGTGAGACGGCCACCCAGGAACTGGAGCACCGCCACCTTGCCCACCAGCTCGGCGACCAGGATCGCGGCGATGAACAGCAACGGACCCACGACCGTGAGGCCAAGCAGGACGAACATGAAGAGTCCCAGCGGGATGCTCAGTGCGGCCATCAGCGCCGTCGCCCCCGGGCGCTCCACGATCGTCCGCTCCACTCCCGTCGAGGCTCCCGGCAGCAGCGCGGCCACGAGGAAATGGAGGAAGAACAGGATCCCCATCAGCTTCCAGGGCGCGAAGACCGTGAAGGTCAACGGCCGCAGCTGCGCAATTCCGTCGTTGAGATACGTCCGGATCCACTCGGGCACACCTTCCCTGAAACCCGGAAGCGCACTGAGCCCGAGCGGAAAGATCTCGCCCTTGACGACCGCTCCAGCCGCACGGAACACGCCGCCGCCGATGCCGACCACGTCGCCACCCACCTCCGCACCGGGTTCCAACTTCACTCCAAAGCCGACGTTGACCACATTGCCGGCCACCTTCCCGCGGATGGTAGCCGTACCGCCGACCACCACGACATCCTCGGTGACTTCGCCATCCACGGTGCCGTCGCCCAACACCACCACCAGAGTCGAGGCGGTCTTGCCCTTTGCGACCATCTCGTCGCGGCCCACGGAGACCACTTCGTTGTCGCCCACGGAGGCACTCATTGCCTCGTCGGAGTCCTCGGAGGACTCATGGACCTCCTTGACCGCCGCTGGGGCCGGAGGCGCCGGCGGGGTTTCCTGTGCGGCCAAAGGCGCCAGCGAGAACCCGGCGGCAAGAACCAGCGCGGAGAGCCACGCGGAGAGCATTCGGTTCGGTTTCATCAAAGGGGGAAAGGGAATCAGTCGTTGCGGCGGGCCAATCGCCACGCGGCGGTGCCTAGGGTCAGGGTGGAGATCCAAGCCACTGCGAACATCCCGGCCAGACAGGCGAGGTACAGGGGCTGGACCTGCGAAAGGGTCAGCCAACCGGCGCGTCCCACAGACAGGGCGGCTTCGCCCATCACGCTGGCGGCTCCCAGCGTGCTGGCCGCCTCGCGGGTGATCGACGCGGCGCCAATCGCTTCGCGAAGGGCCGGCAAGGCCACGCCCCAAAGCCCGTAACCCAGCGCCGGGAGCGCCACCAGGGATCCCGCTTTGGCGGCCGGATTCCATTCCAGCCACGGCCGCGCATACCAAGGCGTGGCCGCACGCCGCTGGATCTCGGCCATCACCCGACGGCTCAACGTGGCGGGGGCCCGGCGATCTGGGATCTGCCGGAGGGTCTCACTCGCCCACGATTCCAATGGATCGTTCTGTTTCGGCTTCATTTTTCCTCCTGATTCATACACCCAGCGCCTCGGCTTGGGGTTGCAGCTTTTTAAACAGCGCCTGGCGGGCCCGGAAGATGTCAGTCTTCACCTTGCCCAGCGAAACCTTCAGACGGACCGCGATGTCCGCATAGTCCAGGTCCTCGTAGTGGTACAGCACCAGAGCGACCCGCTGGTCCTTCGGCAGCTTCGCAATCGCCTCCTCCAACATCTGCTTCTGGTCCGCGTTCAGCAGCGTGGACTCCAAGGTCTCCGGCGCAGCGAACTCGACCTCACGTCCCTCGTCTTCGTCGTCATCCCGACGCAGGTCGGTGAAGAACTTCCAACGCGCCCGATACCGCTCGAGGTGGTTGAGGCAGAGGTTGCGGGCCACTGTCTTCAGCCAGCCACCCGAGCCCTGGCCGTCCTTGATCTCGTCCCAGTGCTTCCACGCACGCACAAACGTCTCCTGGGCAACATCCTGCGCCTCGGCTTCATTGCCGAGTAGGCGGAACGCGGTGCTGTACACCATGTCCTGGTATGCGGCCATGAAAGCCTCGAACTGGTCGGAGTCGCTCATCGTGTCGCCCGGGCTGGCTTCCGGGAGGCAGCGTGCCCCAACCACCCGCGGCCAACCGAGGAAGTTTCGGGAAAATTGGGAAATCCAACGGGATTCCGACGGTGTCACCCCAATCGACATCCGCCCGCCAACTTCCCAACGGTTCCTCCCAACGCGTCCGATGCCTGCTTTCCAAGCCTTTCGGAGGTTGTTCACCGTTTCTTCACCGGGGCCGGTTGACAGGGTCTGTCCTCTCCGATACCTCCACACGGTCGCTTCGGGGAACTGTTCGGAAATCGGGTTCACGATGAGCAACGCACTAGGAGAACAAGTGCTCGTGTTGAACCGGCTCTGGCAGGCGGTCAACGTCTGCAGTGTCCGGCGCGCGCTCACCCTTCTCTTCGAAGGTCACGCGCAGGTCGTCTTCGGCGCGGCCGACGGCGACTTCCGCACCTTCGACTTCAACCAGTGGCGCAGCTTCTCCGCCAAGGCTCCCGACGCCGACACCGCCGTCCGCACGGTCTCGTTCAAGATCCGCATCCCGCGGGTCATCCTGCTGCTGGGCTTCGACCGGCTTCCCAAGAAGGAGGTCAAGTTCACCCGGCACAACATCTTCGAGCGCGACAGCAACACCTGCCAGTTCTGCGGCAAGATCTTCGAGCGGAAGGACCTGAATCTCGACCACGTCGTTCCCCGCGACCGCGGCGGCCCGACCACGTGGGAGAACATCGTCTGCTCGTGCATCCCCTGTAACACCCGCAAGGCCAACCGCACCCCGGCCGAGGCCCACATGCGCCTGGTACGCAAACCCAAGCGCCCCAAGTGGAGGCCCTTCGTCCAGGTCAGCTTCGGCGTGGCGATGCACGACAGCTGGAAACACTTCCTCGATCTGGCCTACTGGAACGTGGAGCTGGGTCAGGACACCGCCTGATCCGAATTCTTTGGGAAGTTGCCGGCGCGTAAAACCGCAAGGCCACCAGAGGGAATCCGCCGGGTCGCCGCTTTCGCGAAGTCCTACCTGGCTGGATTCCACACCTGGCCGCGGATCAATGCCGGAGCAGGGCCCAGCTCGTGAAGAAGGCCACGGCCGCCGCGTAGGCCACCATTCCCATTCCCACTCCCATCGGCACCAGCCGATCCCCGGCGAACAGCAGCAACGCGGCCCCGGGCAACAGCATCAGAAAGGACTCTCCCAGGAAGCACGCCAAGGCCAGGCCCTTCGGCGTCTCGGAGAGCCGCTCCGAGATCCATAGCCGATACTGCCACTCGCCCATCGACCGCATCAGCCAGGCGTTCTGGAGATTGCGGGCCGCCACGAGGAAGCTCGTCGTCGCCACGGCCACGGCCAGCGTGGGCTGGCATCCCAGGAAAAGCGGCACCACCAGGTTCAAGGGGATGCCCCACTTCCAACCCAGTCTTCGGGCGATGGGATTCCCTTCCAGCGTCAGCCGGGGTGTCGCGATCCAGGTGGAAAGCAGGTCCGCAACACGGCCGGACAACGCCAGTCCCGTGAAGAGGAACCACATCGGGGATCCGAATGGCAGGGCTTCTTCCGGGAGCAAGGTCATGCGGCGAGGCGCGGCCTGGCCGGTCCCGGATTCACTTCTTCCCGTAGATCTGCTCCGGCGTCTCCAGCCGGGGCTCCGTCACCTCCGAGCCGTTGTCGGCCGTCACGCT
>CAMASJ010000071.1 GCA_945860685.1 Akkermansia muciniphila | reverse complement strand
CCCACATGGAGATGAGGGCGGTGATGCCGGCGAAGGCGGCGTAGAGGCGGAGCGGGTTCGTGCCGACCCAGGGCAGGGTCAGGATCCCGAAGGCGAACCGGCGGTTGAGGCCGTGCTTCAGCATCGCCTCGCCGATCATGAAGCTGCCGATGAAGAGGAAGATCACCGGATCGGCGAACGGCTTGAACACCTCGCGGGCACTGCCCAATCCGGCCACGACGCAGAGCGACGGCGCCAGGAGCGCGGTGGCCGCCAGCGGGATGGCCTCGGTCATCCAGAGCAACAGCGCGAAGCAGACGATCGCGAAGAGATGTCGGGGCGTCTCCGCCAACCCGGGAAGCGGGGCAAACCACAAGGTCGCCAAGGCCACCGGCGCGGCGATGAGTCCGGCCCGTTTCCGCAGTTCCTCGAAGCGCTCCTCGGCCGGCGACAGCACGGCCCGGATCGGCTTGGACTCCGCGGTGGATGACATGTCCCCACGGAACCCGCCCGCGCCCCGAAGCCGCAAGCGGGAACGTCCGACGGATCCGGAAATCCGTCCGGGGTTGACAATGATCGCAGATGTAAACTACAAGTTCTCCACACCCCTCCGTACCATAAATTCCAGGCAACTTGTCCTTCTCGTCGCCCTTTCGTGCGCCACCACTTCGGCATTAGGCGCCCTCCTCCACGTCCTACCGGCCGTTCCGGCTGGGGATGGCCGATCCTGGTCCGCGGCTGAAACCCCCACGCTCCACGCTTCGGCTTCCGAAGGCCTGCAGGGAAACCGCCGCGGACTTCCGGAGCCGGTGCAATCGATGTCCGGCCACAAAGGCATCGCCACCTCCGCCACGATCCCGCCGCCACCGGCCGACTTCGCCGTCGCCATCGACATCCCCTCCGCCGGCTCTTCCATCGTGGCCCTGCGCGCCACCGACGTTTTCTACTCGATCGACAACACCAACCGCACCGCGGTCCGTTCGGTCCTCCATGTGGATGGCGTTCCCGTGGCGACCAACACCGTTGCCGGCTCCCGCGTCATCCGCTGGACCGCCCCGCTCGTCGGCAACCACGACCTCATGGTCCGGGTCTGGGTGGACGGTTTCCAGCCGGCCGACTCGGCTCCGGTGAACGTCCGGGTGCCGGTGCCCGCCGGGGACACCCCTCCCGTCATCGGCGCCATCACGGTGTCGGCGCGCGGCGGCGTCCTCGTCGCCCCGGTCACCATTTCGGTGGTCGCCTCGATTTCCGACAGCGGCGGCATCCTGGGCTCTTGGCGCTGGACGGATTCCGACGGGGGTCTCGTGCGTTCGGGAACCGCTTTGGGTTCCGCCACCACCGGGCCGATGGAATTCCTCCAGGCCGGGACCCACACCTTCCGGCTCCGGGTCCAGGACCGCGTCGGCCAGTCCGCCGAGACCAACGTGATCTTCCGTGTCGAGTCGCCCTCGCGTTGGACCTCGAACTTCGGGCCGGACATCGTGCTCCGCGCCCTCAACGAGGCGGGCGTCGTCGCCGGTTCCCGCCGGGAGGATTCCGTCGGGCGGATTCCCATCCGGATCGAGCAGGGCCGGGTGATCGCCCTGGTCGCGGAGAACGACGGGCCGGGTGAAGCGTTTGCATTGAACGCCTCTGGAACCGCCGTCGGCAGCCTGCGTGGGATCCCAACCCTGTTCCGCGACTCCGGTCCGGTCCGGCTGACCAACATCCAGGGTGCCGCGCTGGCCATCAACGCCTCGGAACAGGTGGTCGGCACCGTGCTCCTTCCCGAGGGAGTAGCCCGCCCCTTCCTGTGGGCCAATGGAACGATGACACTGCTGCCGATCGGTGAAGGACTCGAAGGAAACGCCCGGGGCGTCAACGACGCGGGACTGGTCGTGGGCTCTGTGGTCGACCGTTTGGGACGGCCCCAGGCGGTGGCCTGGCGCCAAGGGGTTCTCGAATGGCTGACCACCGAGGCGGTCGGCGGCGCCGCCCATGCGGTGGATCCTTCCGGGGTGATCGTGGGAGAGGCCGATGAAAAGCCGATGGTCTGGCGGAATGGCGTGCAGGAGACGCTCTCCGGTGGCGAAGCGGGTGGTGGCGCGTTCGCGATCAGCGCGGACGGCGTCATCGGCGGCCAGCTCGGGAGCACTCCGGCCCTGTGGGTCGCCGGCGAGTTGGTCGATCCGCTCCGGGGCCTCTCCGGCGATTCGCGGCAATTCGGCGCGTTCGTCCGGGTTGCCGCCGTCAATCGACGCGGCGACCTCCTCGCCGGCAGCCCAGCCATCTATCGGCTGGTCCACCTGCGGGCGCAGGTTCCGGAACCCCACCTGAGGCTGGCCCGCGGTTCCGCGCCGGGATCCTTGCGGATGGAAGCCGGGCTGGGATTCCAGGAGTCCCCGGACTTCTTGGAATCCTCGGACGACTTCCGGGCGTGGCAGCCCGTGGGGACCAACGTGCTGTCGCTCGAAGTGCCCGCCGACGCGGCCCAGCGCTTCTTCCGCCTGCGCCGCCGGGAGCCGTAAGGCCGGATGGCCACGAAGGCACGGAGGTCAGGGCCGTAGCCGAGGGGATCCTCGACCGGCCCGCCTTGGCCTCCGAGTCTCCGTGGAAGGGCTCCTCACCGCTTCGCCGCGAAGCAGTATACGAAGCCGTCGTCGCAACCCACGACGATGTGCCCGTCGACCACGGCGGGGGAACTCTGGATCGGTTGGCCGATTTCGTGGTTCCACAGTTCCTTGCCGTCCCTCAGCGACACCACGTAGAGGCGTCCGTCGTCGCTGCCCACCACGACGTGTTCACCGGCGACCACCGGCGAGCTCTCGACCTTGCCGCGGGTCTGGAAGGTCCACACCGCCTTGCCGTCCTCGCGGTTCACGCAGTGCAGCCGTTTGTCGCGGCTGCCGACCAGAACCCGGTCCGCGGTCAGCGCCGGCGAGGACATGAACGGGAAAGCCCGGTCGCGGTAGCGCCACACGACCGCGCCCTTCTCCACGTCGACGCAGAGCAACTCGTTCTCATAGTGGCCGACGTAGAGGCGTCCGCCGGACATGGCGCCCGAAGCGGCGATGTAGGCGCCGGCCTCGACCTCGCGGAGCTTCTTGCCGTTGACCACGTCGACCACGTGGATCAGGGCGTCGCAGCCGCCGAACGCGGTCAGGCCGGCCGACACCGCCGCGGAGCCGTTGATGTAGTTGCCGGTCTCGTAGACCCAGTTCGAACGCCCGGTGGCCGCGTCGAAGCTGTAGAGCCGGAAGTCGTAGCCGCCGACCAGCACGTTGCGCGACTTGCCGTCCGGGGCCGCGATCCAGGTGGCGCTGCTCTTGATCTTGTCGTCGAAGCCGCGGCTCCAGACCGCGGTTCCCGTCGTGGCGTCGAGGCAGTAGAAGTTGGTGTTCACGTCTCCGATGAACACGCGTCCGTCGAGGACCAGCGGCGAGGCCTCGATCGGGCCCGAGGCGCGGAACGACCACAGCTTCCGGCCGTCGACGAGGGACAGGCAGACGACATTGGAGTCGGCCGAGCCGATGAACACGCGGTCGCCGAGGATCGCCGCGGAGGAGGCGACGGGTCCGCCGGTCTGGAATTTCCAGGCGAGGTTCGGCGTGGACGGCACCTTGGCCTCGGTGCGGCCGGTCAGCGCGGGATCGCCGCGGAACATCGGCCACTCCGACGAGGTCGCCGCGGCCGCGTGCGGCAGGCAGGCGAGAAACGGGATCAAGGCCAGGATCCGGAGGACGGTTCGCAGCATGGTGCGGGGAACATCCCGTGTGCCGGGGCCCTTGGCAACCGGAGGCGCGCCGGTTCCTTCCTCTGCGCCGTCGACCCGTGGCCGTCTCGCGGGTTCCCTTCCGTCCTGCTCGGACCTACTGTTCCCGACGTTCATGGCCTCCGTCGTCCCATCCGAGTCCCTGCTGATCCGTCCGGACATCCTCCGCCGGTTCGATTTCCCGTCCCTCTTCGGCAACGACCGTCCGGTGGAACTGGAGCTGGGATCCGGCGACGGATCGTTCCTGCTGCAGTACGCGGGACGTCGGCCCGAGGTGAATTTCCTGGCAGTGGAGCGGCTCCTGGGGCGGCTCCGGAAGATCGAGCGCAAGGCCCCGAGGCTCGGCCTGCGGAACATCCGCGGCCTGAGGCTGGAGGCGACCTACCTGCTCGAATGGATGATCCCGCCCGGCTCGCTTTCGGCGATCCATGTCTACTTCCCGGATCCCTGGCCCAAGAAGCGGCACCTGCGCCGGCGCCTGGTGAACGACGCGTTCGCCGTCCTCGCGGCCCGTGCCTTGGCTCCGGGCGGCAGCCTGTTCTGCAGGACCGATGACGCGGACTATTTCGAGCAGATGACCACGGTGCTGGACGCCGCCTCGGGGTTCGTCCGGGGCGAGGAGCCCGCCGACCTGCTGGAGGTGAAGACGGACTTCGAGACCGAGTTCAACGCCGAGGGCAAGCCGACCCGCCATGCCGTCTGGGTCCGGTCGGAAGGGGCGGCGGCACGATGAGCGGCGAGCGTCCCGGACCGGCAAAACCCTTGCCCTGTGCCGGGCGCGTTCCGATCCTGCGACCGATGCTTCGCCGATTCCTCTGGATCCTGCTCGGGCTCTCGGCCACGGCGTGGGCGGGCCAGCTCACGACGTCCCAGGAGCGGGTGCTCACCGGGATCGCCCGCGAGCGTTTTTCCGGACGTTGGACCGACCTGACCACGAACCAGCTCCTGGAGCTGCGGAAGAAGGCGGAAGCCTACGACGAACGTCTCCGCGAGAGGCACCTGCCTGGCGGGATGGTGGTGAGCCTTCGTTTCTCATCCACCAATTCCCCGGAGCCCGTCGCCTATGAGGCATTGGAGAACAGCGCCGCCTGGACCGGACTCTATCTCACGGCCTGTTCCTACCGTTGGGCCGTCCTCCATGAATCCCGGAGCCTCGGCGACGTGCGCCTCGTGTTGGAGGGGCTCACGCGGGCGGCACGGTCCACTGGACGTCCCGGTGTGATTCCCCGGTTTGCGGGGCGCGCCGCGGACGACCTCTACAAGCCGGTCTACAGCCGGTTCGGAGGGGAGGATCCGAAGCGGCCGGGCTATGGCCGTCTCGCCTTCCGGGGCGAAGGGGACCAGGCCAACCTGGTATGGCTGGGCGGACCGAACCGCGACGACTATGCGGCGGTGAACCTCGGACTCGCCACCGCCTGGTTCTACCTCCGCGACGCCAAGATGCGGGGGCAGATCAGCAACCTCGTCGTCGAGGTGGTGGGCCGAATGGAGACGGATGGGTGGCGCCTCGACGACGGCAAGGGCAACGTGACCTTCGCCGATCCGATGCTGGTGACGGCCTGGCTGCGGACCGCGGCGACGGTCCATCCGAGGGCCTACGCCGAGAAATACGACCACCAGGTCGCCGAACTCATCCGGCTCCGGGAGGATGCGGAGGTGCCCGAGACCGGCTTTCCCCGCTATGGCGACATCCGGCCGGCCTTCTCGCGCCTGGTGAACATCCTCGCGTTGAACCGCAACGAGACCAACCAGTCCCGGCGCATCGCCATCCAGGACCGGATCACCAAGATGTGGCAGCGGACGAGTTCGGGTCTGAATCCCTGGCCGGCGGTTGCCTTCCTCAGCGCCTTCGAGCGTATTCCCGTGGATTCCACTGCGCGGTCGGTCATCCAGGGTGTCCTCTACGAGTATCCCGATCCTCCGAGGTGGTCGGCCGCGCGCGATCTGAGCGGGGACACGACGGTGGAGCGGATCGAGGCGGATGGACGCACCCACGCCCGCTACGCCCAACCGCTGGGGAAACGGCCGGTGTTCCCGTTCCAATGGGCCGAGTCCGGCACCCTGTTGCAGGGAGGGAAGGACGAACCGGTGATGCACCCTGGGGTCGACCTGTTGCTGCCGTATTGGATCGGCCGCGACGTGGCGGTGACGCCCAGCGAAGACTCGGTCGCGCCGCTCGACCTGAAGCTGCGTACGCCGACCGGGCCTGGTGGCAAGACGAACTCCCTGCCGTCCACCAACGCACCGCGACGGCTCGGTCCCGCGCCCCGCGCCCCAACCGGCGCGTCGACTGGCGCGTCGAACGCCCCGGTGCGGCGTTGAGGGCGGCGAGTTCGGATCCGCGGCGGCGCGTTCGACTTCGGGACCCACAGTCGGGAGCCTGCCCGCCTACTCGGCCGAGTCCGTGAGTCGGCGACGGTACTCGGCCCGGGCGTGGTCGTAGGCCGCGACCGCGCGCTCCCGCTCCTCGCCGCGGAAGATCCGCTGCTTCTGGCTCCAGCACTGCTCCACCGAATCCAGGCACCATTGGATTGAACGTCGTTCCCGGACCGGCTTGCCGCCGACCTCGACGAAGATCGGGTTGGTGTGGGAGCTCGGCAGGATGCGGACCGCGTACCAGCCGCTCCGTCGTACCGTGTGGCGGAATTCCACCGGGCGCATCGTTCCATCGGCGGCGAGGACCGAGCGGGCCACGGCGACGCCGTTCTCCAGCAGCTCCACCTCCACCTTGCGCGACCCCGTCAGGCGCGCCCGTTCGATGTGCCAGAAGGGCTTGTCGCTGAAGCGCCGGTTCCGCAGGTCCTCCGAAGGCGTCTCGTCTAGCCGGGCCGCGGCGTCGACCCAGAACGTCAACGGGCCGGCACCGGCCAGCCTCAGCTCGGATCCGTTCTCGCCCATCACCACGCCGTCGGCGCGGAAGTCCATCAGGTGGCTCCGGCCGTCGCCCACGTAGTTGCGTCCGGCCCGGATTCCCTCGCACCAGTCCTCGTAGCTCCACTTCGCCGGCAGCTTCACATAGCTGCGTCCAAGGCCGACGCGTTCGCCGTAGATGCAGGGGAAGTCGGTCTCGCCGCTGATGCGCGTCCGGTAGCCGGCGTTGAGCGTGTGGTACCAGATGTTCAGCTCCCAGGCGTAGGGCGTGTCCACCGTGCTCATGAAGTCCACCGCCGGCACCGGTTTGCCGTCGGGGCCGGGGACCTGGTGGGTGACGTCGACGATGTACTCGTTGGCGCCGATGCCGTTGAACGGCGGGATGCGGTAGGTCGGCAATTCCGGGGTGTCGAGCTCGAGTCCCCAGCCGCTGTGCGCGGGGCCCGCCAAGGCCCCCTGCGCCTTCGCCCAACGCAGCGTGTCGAGGCCGAGCTTGGGCCAATGGTGCTTCGAGGTGCCGCCCGGATACATCTGCTCCCGCAACCGCAGCAGGCAGAGGTGCCCCGACTCGTGCGAACCGAAGCCGCTCACCTCGACGTCATACCGCAGCAGGTAGGGCCAGCGGCTGACCTTGTCGTCGACGCCGGTGAAGAACTGCTTCTGGTAGTCGAAGCACGGTCCCCAGGTGAGGTTTGCACCGATCTTGAGGTCCTCACCCAGGACGTGGCGCATCATGTCCGGCGCGTGCACGCCCTCGGTCGGCTTCTCGTAGTGGGCGCAGCCGGCGGCGTGGATGTGGTGGTCTCCGGAGATCCATCCACGGAGCGAGGGATCGATCCATCGCCGGACTTGGAAGTCCCACCGGTTGGTCCCGGCCTTCACCTCGACTTCGCGGCGCTCGGTGATCGACTCCGGCCCGCGCGAGAACTCGACGTTGTAGCGTCCGGCTGCGAGGCGCAGCGACTCGCCGTCGTTGCGGTACACCTGCGGGTGGAAGAAGAAGTCCGGCGCCAGCCGTTTCGCCTGTGACGGAAAAACATGGCCGTGACGATCCGTGACCAGCAGCGCCGCAGTCGTCGGGTTGCCGTTCTCGTCGCGCAGACCGAGTTCCACCGGGAAGGCCGGTTCGCAGGTGAACAGGGTGTCCACCTCGCTGCGGAACCCGAGGTCCTGCGTGCCTTGGCCCACGTCGAAGACCAGCTTCGCCTCACGGCGTCCCGCATCGCGGGAGTAGAGCTGGAGCAGCCGGTACTCGACCGGGAGCCCACCGAGGTTCGGCGTCAGGGGCTGGCCCTGGACCACGTTCAGGTCGAGCCAGCGGTCCGCGACCATCGGCTCCGGGGATCCGTGCAGTTGGGCTGCCTGTGGACTCCGCACCCGCAGCGTCGAGGTGGTCCCGGCCTCGTTGTGAACCTTGACCAGGAAGGTCGTCCAACCGCCCTCGACCAACCTCGGCTTGGCGTCGCCCGCCTGCGCCTTCACCCGCATCTCCGGGGTCACATGAACGAACTGCAACACGTGGGCGTCGAGGATCTCCTGCACCTTCCTCGACGCGGCTCCGGGCGACGGTTCCTTCAACGCCGCTTCCAAACCGGCCTTCTCGGACGAAGGCAGCGGCGCGCCGACGGTGTCCAACGCCTCGACCACGCGCCGCACCTGTGCCGCAAACGGCTGCCAGTCCGGGACGGTCACCAGCGGAACATCGGCAAGGCCCCATGCCGCAAAGGCGGTCGTGAGGGCGAGGATCGGGATGGATCGTTTCATGGGAAGGCGGTCGCTGGGGTCAGCCGGATCGGGTCAGAATCGTGATCTCAATCTCACTCGTAATCTTAATCTTAATCTCAATCTTAATCTCAATCAGGAGTTCAGAAGCCTTTAGGGATTAAGAGTAAGAGTGAGATTGAGATTAAGAGTAGGAGTAAGAGTAGGAGTAAGACCCCTCGGGAATCCGTCAGTTGCTCATCGCGCGGTTGGTGCGGTAGGTGTCGGTGACGGCCCAGAGGTTGAGGGGATACAGCGCACCGCGGTACCGCATGTAGCGGGCGCTGCCGTCGGCGAAGGCGTAGTTCGCGCCGCCGCCCTTGGAACGCTCTCCGTTGGTTCCGTGACGGTCGCGCATGATCTGGTCCACGTCGTTGCCCGTGCCCTCCAGCATGTCCATGTAGAAGTGGTTCGAGTTCGTCCGCTTCTCGCCGAGGACGATGGTCAGGCTTGGCTCGGTCAGGGCGGACTCCGGCACCGAACGTCCGGTCATCTGGTTGATGTCGCGGATCCCGGCCCGGAGCAGGAAGTAGTCGTTCCAGCCGTTGATGATGTAGCTGCGTAGCGCGCCGTCCGGATCCGGATTCCGGGTCGCGGGATTGATGGTCACCCGCCGACGGTCCGCAGGGCATTTCAACAGGGCCAGGTTCTGATAGTAGGGCTTGAGCTGGTGGGGCCAGCGCTGCGAATCGCGCCTCTGCGGGAAAAGCCCGCGGTGGTCGTCGGCGTACATCGCGTGTCCCATGGAGATCTGGCGCAGTCCGTTGAGGCACTGGACGGAGGTGGCCTTCTCCTTCGCCCGTCCCAACGCCGGCAGCAGCATCCCGGCGAGGATGGCGATGATGGCGACCACCACCAGCAGCTCAATCAGGGTGAAGGCCCTGTGATCGGGGGGAAGGTGGTTCCTTACCATGGGAGTGCTGGATGTTGTGATGAAACCACCTCGCCGGGCAAGGGAGCTGGGAGCCTCATGGGAAGGGTGGCTGCAGGTGGCGATCGCCGTGACGTGAACCAGCACCACCGCTCCATGCCAAAGCGAGCGGCACTCATGAAGGGGGACCCTCTCCTTGTTATCCGGAGCTTTTACCATGGTGTGGGCGCCTGCTCTTGTTAAAGGCAATCAATCGTATGGCCGCGGTTCCTTCATCCACTCGCGCCGGTGTTCGGCGTCGTCAGGTGACAGGGTATACCGCGTTTCTCCCGGCTCCGCTGCCGCCGATTCCTTCAGTATCGTTAGCGGGAGGTCTGTCGCGGCTCCTCTCTGAGGCGGACCGGGCCTTGGGCCGTTTGGATGGCTCCATCCAAACGCTTCCCAATCCGGACCTCTTCGTCTTCATGTACATTCGCAAGGAGGCGGTGCTCTCCAGCCAGATCGAAGGTACCCAGAGTTCCCTTCAAGATCTCCTCGCCGCCGAAGCCCGGATCCTCCCTCCGGAAGCGCCCCGTGATGTCGATGAGGTGGTCAACTACGTCACGGCGATGAACCATGGCTTGGATCGCCTCACGGAGATTCCGTTGTCGGTCCGACTGATCCGGGAGATCCACGAGAAGCTCCTCCAAGGCGTACGCGGTGGACGCCTCACTCCCGGTGAACTGCGACCTTCCCAGAACTGGATCGGCCCGGGCGGTTGCACTCTGAACGAGGCCACCTTCGTCCCCCCGCCACCCGAGGACGTCCCGGAACTCCTCAGCGACCTCGAGAAGTTCCTCCATTCCCCCTCCGACCTCCCGCAGTTGGTCCAAATAGGCCTCGCCCATGTCCAGTTCGAGAGCATCCACCCGTTCCTGGATGGCAATGGCCGCGTCGGCCGGCTGTTGATCACCTTCCTGCTCTGTCAACGGGGCATCCTGAACAAGCCCGTCCTCTACCTCTCCCTCTACTTCAAGGGCCATCGGGCGGAATACTACGAGCGCCTTCAGGCCGTCCGCGACACCGGGGACTGGGAGGGCTGGATCGCGTTCTTCCTTCGGGGCGTTGCGGAAGTGAGTGCCGATGTCACCGAAACGGCCCGTCGCATCATCGCGCTCCGGGAGCATCACCGCTCGCAGATCACCGAACACCTCGGCCGGGCCGCAGGGAATGGTCATCGCGTCCTGGAACAGCTCTTCAAGCGACCGATCCTGGCCGTCACCGACGTCCAGGAAATCATCGGCACCACCTACCCGGCCGCCAATGGTCCGGTCGGCCGACTGAACGCGCTCGGTATCCTCGCCGAGTCCACGGGATTCGCCCGCAATCGGCGCTTCCGCTACCAACCCTATATCGAATTGTTCACCGCGCCCGGTCCTGTCACCTGATCCATTTTTCTGAAGCCCAGATTGCCCATCGCCGAGAATCCCCGCCCAACCAGAAACGCCGGGCCCAATGGGGAAGGGCCAATCGCCTTCGAGTCACACGAGGCGCCCGCAGGGTTACCTTGGGGTGGGCGAAGTCGGGTATCGCTTTGGGACAACGGATCAGGTTGGCCTCAGCTGTAGCCTCCCTTGAGGAGACGATTCGCAGGAATCTGCAGGTGAGCACTCCGAAAGAGCCGTATCTCCAAGACCGCCATCTGCGGCCCACTGTCCAATCTGTGGGTTCCTCCTCCGCGAACCCGTGTCTCCGCGTGGGAAAACTCTCGGTCGGCGATCGCCGGATCAGCGGCGCCACCAACTGCGGGTCGGGGATGCCGGGGCGGCGCCCGGCGTGGCCACGACGCCGGGATCGGGCTCGCGGCCGGTCAACTGCCGGATCAGCACCTGGCTGCGCGCCGCGGTGAGGGCCATGATGAACTCGTCGTAGCTCTGGAAGCGCTCACGCGGATCCTTCGCCATCGCCTTGCTCAAGGCGTCCGAGGTCGGTCGGCTCACCGCGGCGTTCACGTCGCAGGCCGGCTTCAGCGGGATCGCCAGGTGCGCGGCCACCACGTCCTCGACGCTGGGCGCCTCGAACGGCACGTGCCCGGTCAGCGCGTGGTAGAGCGTGCCCGCGAGGCTGTAGATGTCGCAGAGGAAGGTGTCGCCCTCCTGTCGGACCCGTTCGGGCGCGATGTAGTACGGCGTCCCGAAGATCGGTGCGTAGGTGTCGGTCTCCGCGTCCGCCTTCTTGGCCAGACCGAAGTCCACGACCTTGGGCTCGCCGTCGTCGCTGAACAGGATGTTGCCCGGCTTGATGTCGAGGTGGAGCAACCCGCGCTTCAGGGCCGCCTGCAGCGCGCCGGCGACCTTGATGCCGGTGTCCAACACGTCGAGCTCCGGCACCGTGCCGCCCTTCTCGATGCGCGAGTCCAAGGTCCCGTCGTCCGCGATCTCCATCGCCAGGAAGCGGTACCCCTCGTGGTAGTCGAAGGTGTAGATGTGGATGATGTTCGTGTGGTTGACCTGCGCGCAGGCGCGGGCTTCCACCGCGAAGTTGTTCACCGCGGCCTCGTCCTCGGCGAACTCCTTCTTCATCAGCTTCACCGCCACCTCCCGGTGCAGCGCGGTGTCCCAGGCCCGGTACACCGTGCCCATGCCGCCGGAGGCGATCTCCGAGCGAAGTTCGTACTGCCGGAGCATCATCGGCATCATGACCCACTTCCCGCACTTCGTGCAGGCCACCCGCTCGAGCGGGGCAAGGTCTCCCGGGATGAACTGCTTCGCCTGGCAGGCGGGACAGCTCACCATCTTCAAGGACTTGCGTGGGGAATTCTCCATGGATCCGTCAGCGAAGTGTATGGCGTGACGATTTCGGGACAAGCGGGTATCCGCCGGAATACGGTGATTGCGAGGCCGTTGGCGCGGACTTCCCCGCGAAATTCCGCACCTCGCCCCAGCGGTGTCCGGTTTCCGGCTCCGGGGGCCGTTTCGGTTTTCCTCCGGCCTTCCTTCCGCGCCGGATTCCGTCGCCGCGGCTACTTCTTCGGATCCTGGTTCGCCTGGAGGTCCTCGGCGGTCACCGCCGACTCCACGCCGCCGGCGGGGATCTCGAGCTTGGCGATCCAGAGCAGCGCGTTGAGGAAGATCTTCCGCTGATTCGCGTCGCCCCAGTTGGCGTGGGTGTGTCCGCCGGTGAAGCCGAACCCGCGTCCCCCATCGGGCCGCTCGACCGCCCACATCATCGCCTCACGGCGTCCCGTCGCCGCGACCACATGCGCGTAGGGACCGGCGGGCCAGACGTACGGTCCCTTGCGCACGTCGTCGGACGGCGTGTCGGAGAGCAGCCACGTGGCCGGCTTCGCGCCTTCGGGCCAACGCATGTTGAAGTACCATTCGTCGCGGGTGGAGAAGGGCTTCACGCCGCGGCTCACGGGATGGTCGGGGAAGGTGGAGAACTTCGGGGACCACATCGGGTTCACGCTGAACCGGTCCTCGTAGAACCCGCCGATCCAGCGGTGCATGGCCTCGCCGGGATCGCCCTTGGGCACCTCGACGCCGAAGTGAGCGAAGCCGAGCCCCGCACCGCGGGCCGCGACCGCATCCAGCAGCTTCAGGCGGTCCGGCTTGATCGCCGGATGCCCGCCGCCGCCGTCGGCGTACACCACCACGGCGTCGGCCGTCTCGATGGATTTGTTGTCGTCAACGCTCTTGCCGCCCTCCAGCCGCGTCGGCCAGCCGTTCGAATGGACCTGGACTTGGAGCCCGGGCACGCCGACGAGGCACTTCTGGAAGAGCAGGCATCCTGCGCGGAACTCGTGCATGCCGGGCGGATGGCTCGGGCGTCCCGCGATCAGCACCAGCTTCCGGTCGGCGGCCTGGACGCCGCTTCCGAGCATCAGCGCGGAGGCGAGGAGGAGGAGGCGTTTCATGACCGGATCCTGCCCCAGCCGCCCGGTCGCGGCCAAGGCGCGAGTGTGCGCTTCAAGGACGGGAGAGGCTGACGCGGTAGAACGACGCCTCGAGCGTCAACGGAAGCGTGATCTCCTGTTCCGTCGCACGGCTGCGGAAGCCCGGCGTGTTGGCCGGGACGTCGAGCGGCTTCCATCCGGCGCCGCCCAGCGAGTCGAGCACCTCGACCTGCAGGGCGGTGTCCGCGGGCAGCGCCACACGCAGGACCGGACGACCGTCGCGGACGTCGATCCGTGGCCGCCACACGGCCCGGGCATCGGCGGGATCGTTGTCGGCGAGGAACTCGAGGTAGTCGGGGTCGCCGTCGCGGTCGGTGTCGGCCTGGCGGTTGGGTTCGGCGACGAAGTTGGTCCCCAGCCGCGCGCCGAGCCAGGTGGTGAAGGTGTGCCGCGAGGGAAGCGCGTCGATCCAGGCGCCGACCAGGGCCACGCCGGATTCGTCGGGAACGTTCGAACCGATGGGCGGCATCCTGCGGGAATCGCGGCGCGACATGCGGTCCAGCAGCAGCGAGTGCTCGCGGTCGCCGGGGGCCAGCACGCGGGTCGCGGGATCGCCGAAGTCGACCGCGACCGCGCCGCGGATGAGCCCGGCGAGGTCGGTCGGGGTGGTGGACCGGCCGTCCCAGGATCCGCCACCCGTACCCCCGGGCATGTGGCAGAAGGCGCAGTTCACCTCGAGGTAGCGGCGCACGCGCCATTCGAGGCTGACGGGATGCACCGGGCCCATGGTGGCGTCCTCGGGCTCGGCGAAGGTCGGCAGCGGCCCAAGGGCTTCGGGCAGGTCCGCGAGGAATCCGGCGGACGCCAACGCGGCGAGCTGGTTGGTGCGGAACCCGCCGGGATGGCCGCGGACGAGGTTCAGTTGGCGGGTGTTGAAGCTGAGCGAGCCGCCCGCGGCGGAGTTGTGGCAGGCCATGCATTCGGTCCGCGAGGGATAGCGCCAGACCTGCTCGCGCAGGCGTCCGCCGTCGAGGACCCGGAACGTCTCCTCGGCACCCTCGTCGGGGACGAGGACGGCGTTGGTCGGCGAGTTCCAGCGGTAGGTGACGCCGTACATGCCGTTGGTGGTGCGGACGAGGAAGCGCGTCTCGACGCGGCGACGCGATTCCGGGACGCCGTTGGTCGTCTCCAGCTCGAAGTGCTTCAGCCAGACCGTGCCCGGCGGCGTGGTCCAGGCGCCCTTGGCGGCGAAGCGCGCCTGGGTGCCGGGAGGGAGGTGGAACCAGCGGGACTTGACCGCGTGATCGGACCAGAAGGGCAGATTGACGTCGTAGGCCGTGAACGCCGGGGAGACCTGCATCGAGGCCGTGTCGACCAGCGCGCCGGTGGCGGCGAGCGTGGCCGGGAAGGCGCGTCCGTTGGTCACGCCGCCGGCGACCAGCCGGGAGATCCGGCCGTTCGGGAGCTGGGCCGCGAGCAGGTCGCCGTTCGACGGGTCGGCGCCGAAGGCGGCCACGCTGGCCAGTCCGGCGATCCGGTTCACCGTCGGGGCCGCGCCGGCGTTGCGCCGCAGCGACCAGATGTTGCCGGAAACGTAGTCGCCGAAGATGTAGTCGCCATGGAGGGCGGAGATGCGGTGACCCCGGTAGACGCGGCCGCCGGTGATGGAATTGCCCTGGAACGTGCCGCTGCCGTGGGCGTAGGCGTACACCGGCGGGACGTGGTTGAAGGACGGGTTGGTGAGGAAGCCCGAGGGCATGCCGCTGCGTGGGCCGGCGACGTTGCCCTCGCGGAAGGGCCAGCCGTGGTTCGCGCCGATCCGCGAGACGTAGACCATCTCCCAGCGGTCCTGTCCGACGTCGCCGATCCAAAGCTCACCGGTGGCGGTGTCGAAGGAGAACCGCCACGGATTGCGCAGGCCGACGGCCCAGAACTCGGTGCGCACCCGGGAAGGCGTCACCACCGCGCCGTTGAAACGCGAGGCGCCGACGTAGGGGTTGTCGGACGGGATCGAGTAGTTCGTGGTGATCATCCACGCGTTGGCCGGGTTGTTGGTGTCCCGGTTCGGCGGCAGGGAGCCGGGGCGCCGGTCCACGTCGAGGCGCAGCAGCCCGGCGAACAGCTCTTTGTCGATGCGTTGTCCGTTGGCGTAGTTGTCGTTGCCGCCGCCTTCGTCGCCGAGCGAGACGTAGAGCAATCCGTCCGGCCCGAAATGGAGGTCGCCGCCGTTGTGGTTCGAGGCCTCGTCGAACTGGGCGAAGAGCCGGATCTCGGACGAAGGCAGGGCGGCGTTCGCGTTGGTGGCGGTGACGCGGAACTCGCTGACGACGTCATGGAGGGCGCGCACACC
>CAMASJ010000070.1 GCA_945860685.1 Akkermansia muciniphila | reverse complement strand
ATCGTCTACCACGCCAAGAGCACCGGCCACACCAGCAGCGTGTTCATCCTCGGCGGCGGCAGCCCGAAGAACTTCATGCTCCAGACCGAGCCCCAGATCCAGGAGGTCATGGGCATCCAGGAGAAGGGCCACGACTACTTCCTGCAGTGCACCGACGCCCGTCCGGACACCGGCGGCCTGAGCGGCGCCACGCCGGCCGAGGCCGTCAGCTGGGGCAAGGTCGATCCCGACAAGCTCCCCGACTCCGTGGTCTGCTACACCGACACCACCATCGCGTTGCCGCTGCTCACGGCCTACGTCACCGCCCGGGTGAAGCCGCGCAAGCTCAAGCGCCTGTACGACCACCGCGACGCGATCCTGGACACCGTGAAGTCCAAGTACCTCAAGACCGGCACGGTCTCGAAGGTCCTGACCAGCCGGAAGGTCGCCAAGCGCGCCAGCAGCATCGGCCTGAAGAAGAAGTGAACTGGAAGTTCCAAGTTTCCAGTTTCCAGTTTTCTGCGCGGACGGGACCGAGATGTTCCGCAACCTAGCGGCCGTGGCCACGGACAACCGACAACGGTCAACAAACGAAAGACCATCAGCAGCCTTCTCCGTGTCCTCTGAGCCTCCGTGGCGCATCCGCATCCCCATCCAACGCCGGTAGGCCGGCTGCGGCTCGCCGTCTTCGACTCGGACGGCACGCTCGCCGACACGCTCCCGTGGATGCGTTCCGTGTACAACGACGTGGCCCGCGAGCACGGGCTCCGAACCTTCTCCCCGGAGGAGTTCGAGCACCACCGCGGCCTCCATGGCAGCTCCCTGCTCGACGCCGCGGGCGTGCCGCTCTGGAAGCTTCCGCTGCTCGTGCGCGACATCCGACGACGCATGGCCGCCCACGAGGGACCGCTCCTGCCGTTCCCGGGCGTGCCCGCGATGTTGCGGGACCTCCGGGCCACCGGACTCCGACTCGCCGTGGTCAGCTCCAATTCGCGGCGGAACGTCGAACGCATCCTCGGACCGGACCTCGTTCCCCTCTTCGACCTGTTCGACTGCGGGGCCTCGATGTTCGGCAAGGCCTCGAAGCTCCGGGCCGTCCTGCGTCGACTCGAGGTCACGGGCGGGGAGGCGGTCTACCTTGGCGACGAACTCCGCGACGCCGAGGCCGCCCGCGACGCGGGCCTTCGGTTCGCCGCCGTCACCTGGGGACAGCACCACGCCGCCGTCCTCCGGTCCGCGACACCCGACTTCGTCTTCGACCACGTCGAGGAAATCGCACCCGCCCTCTCCCGCTGAGCAGCCCCATTTCGGCTCGGAAGGACCTGCACGGCGAAACGAAACCAAGGAGACCGTCAGCCACCGCGGCAACCCCACGGTTTTCTTCCCACTCCTTTGCGGCCTGGCGCCTCGCCGTGAGGCGCCCTTCCGGACGAGTCCTCCCCCGATTCGGCTCGATCCGTCATTCCTTCTGGCGGAATGGGTCGGGGTGGGGAGACTGGACGAGTTGCCGGAGGTCCGCAGCCAGATTGCCGCCCATGAAGAAGATCGAAGCCATCATCAAGCCGTTCCGCCTCGAGGAAGTGAAAGAGCAGCTACAGACCCTGGGTATCCAGGGCATGACGGTGACCGAGGCGAAGGGCTTCGGCCGCCAGAAGGGCCACACCGAGGTCTACCGCGGCGCGGAGTACACGATCGATTTCCATCCGAAGCTGAAGATCGAACTCGTGGTGGCCGAGGTGCAGCTGAACGAGGCCGTGGACGCCATCATCCGGGGCGCGAAGACCGGCAAGATCGGAGACGGGAAGATCTTCATCTCCGAGGTCACCGAAGTCATCCGCATCCGGACCGAGGAACGCGGCGAGCAGGCGGTCTGATCGGAAGCCCGCCTAGGACGGAGCCTCTCGCCTCGACGAGAACCGCAAGCCCCGCGGCCACGCGTTCACCGTGCGCTGGGTCCGGTAGGCGAAGCCCCGGAGTCCGGTTTCACGCGACAGGATCCGCCATGGTCCATCACCGGGCCGTGGGGGAAACGCGGATCCCAAGGACCGTCATGGGTTGCGATAGACCACGGAGATGGCGGTGCAGAGGCGGGACCGGAGCGCGGAGGGAAGCCGCTGCACGCAACGTTCCCCGAGGTTCCAGAGGGGCGCGAAAGCGCGGCTGGAGAACCGGCCAAATCCGGCGTTGCCGGTGAGGAAGGGGGAACCCCAGACGGTCAGGCGATGGAGCTCGAACCCGGCACGACGTCCGAGGGCGGCCATCTCGGCCGGGGTGAGCAGGAAGAGGTGACCGTCGGCGTCGGGCTTGAACTGGTTCGCCTCGAGGGCCTTGAAGTCGTCGATGTCCGCCCAGGTCGGCAGTTGGTTCCGGAAGAACTCGCCGTTGGGCGTGGTGATCAGCGCATGGCCACCCGGCTTGAGGAAGCGCCGGCACTGGGCGAGGAAGTCCACCGTATGGGCGACGTGCTCGACGACCTCGCAGGCCACCAGGATGTCGAACCTTCCGACGACCTTCGGGTCGAGGTCGAAGAGGTTGCCGCCGACCACGCGGATATCTTCGTGGTTCCTGTAGTTCCGGACCTGCTGGGCGAGAAGCTCCGCGCGCAGGTCGTTGGCGACGACCTTCCGGCCAGCCTCGGCAGCCACTGCACAGAGCGCTGCATCGCCCGCCGCCAGTTCGACCAGGGTCTTACCCGGGAGCGCAAGGGTCTCCTCGATGGCCAGCAAGGCCCGCATGCGGCCGTAGGCCCAGTAGGACGGCGGGACGGCGGTGCCGAAGTTCCATCCGTAGGCGTCCTCCAAGTCGCGGGTCCGGAGAGGTCGGACCGCGGATAGGCCTTCGCGGCAGGCGCGATCGAACCGGTCCCATGGGAAGGATTGCCGATCCAGTCGTGGGCGCTGGAACTCTTCTGGTTTCTGGGTCATCGGACTTGCGGGGAGGTGCCCCGTCTTTTTGGACGATCCTGCAAACACCCGGGCCGCTCAAACCAATTGCCGCGCCGGACCATCGCCGCGACCGCGTTCCACGGCTCAGCTTCACCGGTTCGTCGTGAGAAGCCGGAAGAATCCGCTGGCGGTCACGACCCGGGTCCCTGGCGGCAGGAGCGGGATCGTCTTCGCGATCGCCCCCATCGGGCCCCCGGAATCCCGGAAGGACCAGGCGTGGACGTTCACGAGGGCGAAGCGGTCGGAAACTTTCGAGGCGTTGTCTCCGGGAAGTCCAGCGACCCCGGCGGCGACGCCTTCCGGAAGCCAGTCCGGACGCAGCGTCCCGTCACCACGCTTGGATTCCCACAGCAGAAAGCGGTACGCCACCGCGGGCTTCCCAGCATGCCAGGCCACGGCTCCGCGGTGTCCGTTGTAGGGCGCGTAGTCCTTGTGCAGCAAGCCGGCGATCTCCGGTCGCTCCAGCCACTCGTCCACCCGGTCCGGCCCCCCGCCGTCGTCCAGCACCGTGACCCACCGCATGCCCGCCGCGTCCGCCGCCAGCCCCGTCCGTCGCGCCGCGTCCCGCCGGTCCGGCACGTGCCGCGGGAACTGGTACCCGAAGCCGCTTGGGCCGCAGACGAAGTCATCCAGCGGCGTGGCGGTCCGGCGCAGATGCCCCAGCACCCGCGGAGCGAACTCCGTCAGCGACGGCGCCATCTCCCAGGTCACCGCGAAGCCTCCCCGGTGGGGGCTGGCCCAGAACCCCGGGTTGTCCACGAATCCCCCGCCGATCCACTGCAGGTTGTCGCCGTCGGTCACCACGAAGGCGACCACCCGTTCGCCGGGCTTCAGGGGCGACGGTTCCTCCGCGTCCGCGGACCCGCGATCCGGCTTCCCGGACGACGGTGTTGCCGCCGGAAGGTGCCGGAGCGCGGAGAGGTTGAGCGACCAGTCGGCCGGAAGGACCGCGCCGCCGCCCCGGCTCACCTCGCGGACGAACCGCAGCTCGTCCTCGCCCCATCCGAAGACGCGGGTTCCCGGGCCGAGTCCCCGCACCCGCCGCGTCCGTTCCTCCGGCGTCACGTCGTAGAACGAGGCCATTCCAATCGACACCGCGAGGTCGCGGAGGTGGAGCGTCTTGCGCGTCGCCTGATGGACGGCGTGTCCCCGCAGGAACCGCGGACCAAACCGCTCCCAGAGTTCCACATCGGAAAGGACCCGGGCATCCGCCACGACCGGCAGCCCAGCGAACTCGGGTCGCGCAGCGAGGGAGGCGTCGACGATCAGCGCACGGGTGACCGCAGCGACCGAGGTGGCGCGGTTGATCGACTCGTCGCCGACCGATCCGAGCACCATCCCCTCGAAGCGGTCCCGGAAGCGATCCACCAACGGCCACGGTCCGGACACCGTCTCGACGGCGAGGCCCTCGTCCTGAAGTTCCTTCAGGATCCGCGCGTTCATGCCGCCGGAGCGGAGCCAGACCGCGGCGTTCGTGCGGTTCAACAGGCCCTGGATGCCGGCGAGGAGGACCTGCTCGGCAGGCGAGAGCCCATCGGTCGAGACCACCAGCAGGGGCGGAAGTGCCGGCGCGGGTTTCGGGACGACGTCTCCCGCGGCGGAGGCGGCTAGGAGGGCGAGCAGCAGCAACGGCAGGATCGGTGGAAGCAGTGCCATGGCAGTCGGTTCAGGCGAGGGACATCAGCAGCCTGCGGATCTCGCCGAGCCGGCCCTTGGCGTCGGACTTCGTCAGGCGTGGGAACTGACCCCCGACGGTGATCAGCTCGCCCCGCCGCGTGAGCTTCACCTTGCCTTCGACGACCTCGACGGAGGTGACCTGCTTCTCCGCGGCGAACAGCCTCAGCTCGTGCACCTGGACCAGGAGGTCGACCGGGCCGGGCAGCGGACCGAACCGGTCGCGCAGTTCGGCGCGCAGGGCCTCCACGGCCGTCTTCTCCTGGCCCTGCGCGAGCTTCCGGTAGAGTTCGACGCGCTGGGCGGGTTCCCGCACGTAGTCGAGCGGCAGATAGGCGGGAAAGCGGCGGCTTGGCTGGTCCGTTTCCTCCTTCCGTCCTTCGCCGCCGGAGTTCCGGTGCCAGGTCGCAACCAGGTCGTCGCGTGGGATGGAGATCTCCAGGCGCGGCGCGGAAGTGGACTTGCGGCGTCGGTTCTCCTGATTCTCGCCGCCCTCCTCACCGGGGTTGGTGGCGATGAAGTCGAGCGAGACGCGGACCTCGAGCCGGGAACGGACCTTCTCGCCCTTCAACGCGGCGATGCTCTGTCCGAGGAGCTGGCAATAGAGGTCGAAGCCGACCGCGGTGATGTGGCCGCTCTGCTGCGCGCCGAGGAGGTTGCCCGCGCCGCGGATCTCGAGGTCGCGCATGGCGATCTTGAAGCCGCTGCCCAATGCGCTGTACTGCTTGATCGCGCTCATGCGCTTCCGCGCCTCGGTGAGCAGCTGCGCGTGGCGCGGCAGCAGCAGGTGGCAGTAGGCCTGGTGCTTGTACCGGCCCACCCGCCCGCGCAGCTGGTACAGCTCGCTCAGGCCGAACCGGTCGGCACGGTCGATGATCATGGTGTTGGCGTTCGGGATATCGAGGCCGCTTTCGATGATCGTCGTGCTCACCAGCACGTCGGCCTCCCCGTTGACGAAGGCGGTCATGACCTTCTCCAGCGCGTCGTCCCCCATCTGGCCGTGTCCCACCACGATCCGGGCGTCTGGAACCAACGCCCGGAGCTTCAACGCCATGGCGTCGATGGTGGAGACCCGGTTGTGCAGGAAGTAGACCTGGCCGCCACGGTTCAGCTCCCGCCGGATCGCGTCGCGGATCACCCGCTCGTCGTAGTTGCCCACGATCGTCTCCACCGGCAGGCGGTCCTGCGGCGGCGTCTCGAGCGTGCTCAGGTCGCGCGCCCCGGTCAGCGCCAGGTAGAGCGTCCGCGGGATCGGCGTCGCGCTCAGCGTCAGCACGTCCACTGTCCGGCGGAGAAGCTTGAACTGCTCCTTGTGCTTCACGCCGAACTTCTGCTCCTCGTCCACGATCACCAGCCCGAGGTCCTTGAACTCGACGTCCGGCGAGACGATGCGGTGGGTGCCGATGACGATGTCCACGCCGCCGGCCGCGGCAGCCTCGAGCACCGCGCGCTGCTGCTTCGGCGTGCGGAAACGGTTGAGCAGCTCGACGCGCACCGGGTATTCCGCCATGCGTTCTCGGAAGCTGTTGTAGTGCTGCTGCGCCAGCACGGTCGTCGGCACGAGGAGCGCCACCTGCTTCCCGCCCATAACGGCCTTGAACGCCGCACGGATCGCCACCTCGGTCTTGCCGAACCCCACGTCGCCGCAAACCAGCCGGTCCATCGGCTTGGCGTCCTCCATGTCCGCCTTCGCCGCGGCGATCGCCTTCACCTGGTCCGGCGTCTCCTCGAACTCGAAGCTGGCCTCGAACTCCCGCTGCCAGGCGTTGTCGGACCCGAAGGCATGTCCGCTCCGGGTGGTCCGCGCCGCCTGAACCGCGAGCAGCTCCGCCGCCAGGTCGCGCACCGCCCGTTGCGCCTGCTCCCGCGCCTTCGTCCAGCGCGTGCCCGTCAGCGTGTTGAGCTGGGGACGCGCCTTGCCCGCTCCCACGTACTTGCTGACGAGATG
Organism: Akkermansia muciniphila; assembly: GCA_945860685.1. GTDB lineage: Bacteria > Verrucomicrobiota > Verrucomicrobiia > Limisphaerales > UBA9464 > SXXZ01. The sequence goes on along the minus strand of CAMASJ010000070.1, from coordinate 8,929 downwards.
CGCCTCGGTGACCGGTACGTACAGCCGGGGCGGCTCGCCGGCGCCGTCCGCCGCCGCGTACTCGAGCACCAGGCATTCCTGCCCGTTCTGCGCCGACGCCCCGTCGTCTCCACGCGCCCGACGTTGAGGCGCCAGGGTCTTCAATCCGCGGAAGATCCCGATGCCGTACTGCAGGTGGACCACGAAATCCCCCTCCTCGAAGTCCGTGAAGTCCACCTCGAAGACGTTCCGCACCGCCTGCGCGTGCGGGGACTTCATGCGCCGCGGCCGGCTCACTTTGTAGCGTCCGTAGACCTCCGCGTCCGAGACGACCACAAGCCGGGAGGCCTCGGCGATGAATCCACGGGAAAGCATCCCGGTGTGGATCCTCGGGCCTTCGCCGGATTCCCCGTTCCCGCCCTCGGGAACGAGTTCGCTCCAGAGCTCGGAGAACCGCTGCCGTTCGCCGTCGTTGTTGCAGAAGACGTGGACTTCCAGCCCCTGCCTCAGCCAGCGGTGCATCTGCGAGAAGAACCCGCGTCTCTGCGTCTCGGCGACCTGGGCCGCCGGCAGCGTCGCGCCGATGGGGCGGAAGGCGTCCAGGCCGTCGAGACGCAGCGGGTCTCCGGCGTCGGCGGCGGGATCGGCGTCTTTCAGGCGGACCAGCGTGTGGCCGGCGTCTTGGACGGCCCGCTGGAAGTCTTCCCACCGCTCGTGGAAGGGATCGCCCTCCTTCACCTGCTCCTCCTGGCGAAGCGCCTGTTCGGCGAGGGAAGCGGGCGACGCGACCAGCACGAGGGAGCCGGGCGGCAGGTGGGCCGCCAGCGAGGCGAGGGCCAGGGCCGGGGCCGGATCCGCATCCTTGGCCCGGGGCCGGAGCAGTCCGAGCTCGCCGGCAGGAGGCACCACGCAGGAATCGACCGCGTCCCTCGAGGTCTGGGCGTGGGGATCGAACTCCCGGAGCGACTCGAGTTCGTTGCCGAAGAACTCCAGCCGCAGCGGCCACGGCGAGCTGAGCGGCCAGAAGTCGACGATGCCGCCGCGCCAGGACAGTTCCCCCTTGTGGCTGACCTGCGCCTCGGGCTCGTAGCCCTGGGCCTCGAGCCACTCGATCAGGTCGAGCGGGTTCAGGGTGTCCCCCTTCCGCAGCGTGCGCGTCCGTCCTGCGAGGTCGGACGCGGTGAAGGTGCGCTGCTGCAGCGAGGTCACCGTCGCCACCACCACCGGGGATGGCACGGCGGTCCCGGCGTTCGCGTCGCGCAGCGCCACCAACGTCTCCAGGCGCTCGCTGATGATGTCCGCGTGCGGGAGCTTCGACTCGTGCGGGAGGATCTCCCAGGCGGGGAAGAAGCGGAGCCGTCCGCCGGGGAGCCAGGTGGTCAGGTCCGCGTGGAGCACCTCCTGGGTGCGGAGGGTGTCCACCACCACCAGGAGCGTCCGGTCCGGACGCAGGCGGTGGAGCAGGGCCGCGACAAAGGACCAGCCGGCCGGGGCGACGCCTCCGAGCGAAAGCGCGCCGGCCGTGGGCAGCCTCTCGGAAAGGGCGAGCGCCGCCGGCGATGAAAGCCAGCGTTCGAGCGGATTGGAGTTCAGCCCGGCCACTTCCGTACACGCTAGCGCGGTTCCCGCGGGATGTCGCGTCCCGTGGGTCCGCAACCGGCGGCTGTTCAAAACCCATCCCCATCCCCACGCTCGCACCCGAAATGATCGAACGCATCCAGCTCCGGGACGACGCCGGCGCCGTGGCCACCGTCATCCCGGAACTCGGCGGCTGGCTGCTCCGTTACGCCCGTCCCGTGGGCAGCCATGGCCTCGTCGAGGCCCTCCGTGACGACGAGGCCGTGGTGGAGCGCTACCCGAAGGAGATGTGGGCCGGCAACCCGGTCCTGTTCCCGATGGTCAGCTACAGCCATCTTCCCGGGGCCCAGAACCACTACGAATGGGAAGGACGACGCTTCCCGATGCCCCAGCACGGGTTCGCCCGGCGCTCGAGGTGGACGGTCGCGGCCTGCGCCGCGGACTCGGTGACGATGGAACTGGCCGACACCGCGGAAACCCTCGAGGTCTATCCCTTCCGGTTCCGCTACTCCCTGACCTACCGGCTCGCGGGAGGACGCCTCCACTGGGAACAGTCGATCGAGAACCGCTCGGAACCGCCAATGCCCTTCGGCTCGGGATTCCATCCCTACTTCCGACTGCCCCTCGGCGCGAACTCGCGGCGCGAGGACTGCCATGTGCGTTGTCCACGCGGCATCCGCTACAATCCGGTCGGGCTCTCGGAAGCCTATTTCACGGAACCCTTCCCGGCGCAGGAGGTGCCCGTGTCCCGGGATGTCGCGGGCACGATCCAATTGGGCGACCTAGCGGAGCGCGAGTTCGGGCTGGTGGACCGCGCGGCCGGCCTCGAAGTGGTGCTGAACTGGGAGGCGGCCCCGGAACACCGGTTCTGCGCCCTGTGGTCGCGGACGACCTCCGAGGACTTCTACTGCATCGAGCCGTGGACCGCGTTGCCCAACGCCTTCGGCCGCCCCGACGACCGGGAGATCCGCGTGCTCGCGCCGGGCGGGGTTCTCCGCTCCTCCATGTGGGTCGACATCCGGGCGGCCTGAGCGGGTGCGGCCGGTCCTCCGACGGGGACGAGCTTCGTGGTTCCGCTGCGCGCGGCCGCCGGCTAGGCTGGATCCCATGGCCAAGATCCTCCTCGTCGACGACGAACTCACCATGGTCCAGATGGTGGCGGAAGTGCTCCGTCAGGAAGGCCACGAGGTGTTCCCCTTCACCAACATGAACGGGGTGGTCGAGGCGCTCGCGTCCAAGCAGCCCGACCTGGTGATCACGGACCTGTACCTCGACCGCACCAAGCCGCACGGCTTCGAGATCATCCAGAAGGCGAGGGCGATGAACCCGCCGCCGACGGTGATCATGATCACCGGATTCGGGACGGTGGACAGCGCGGTGGAGGCGATGCGCCTGGGGGCCTTCGACTACCTTCAGAAGCCGTTCAAGCTGGAGGACCTCAAGTTCCGTGTGAACCGGGCGTTGAACACCGCGGCCGTGGTCGCGGAGAACACCTACCTGCGCAAGGAGGTGAAGAAGAAGTACGGCTTCAGCCAGCTCATCGGCAGCAGCCCGCGGATGCACGAGGTCTTCCGCATGATCGAGCGGGTCGCGGACACCGAGGCCACGGTGCTGGTGCTCGGCGAGAGCGGCACGGGCAAGGAGCTGGTGGCCCGGGCGCTCCACTTCAACTCCCGGCGCCAGGGCGGTCCGTTCGTCCCGGTCAACTGTTCCGCACTCCCGGAAAACCTGCTCGAATCGGAGCTCTTCGGCCACCGCAAGGGCGCGTTCACCGGCGCGGTGAACGACAAGAACGGCCTCTTCCACGACGCCGACGGCGGCACGATCTTCCTCGACGAGATCGGCACCATGCCGGCGCAGCTGCAGAGCCGCCTGCTCCGCGTGCTCCAGGAGAAGGAGGTCCGGCGCGTCGGCGACAACCTCCCCACCACCGTCGACGTCCGCGTGCTCGCCGCGACCAACGAGCACCTGGAGGCGCTGGTGAAGGAGGGGAAGTTCCGCGAGGACCTCTACTACCGGCTCAACGTGGTGGCCATCAACCTGCCGCCCCTGCGCGACCGCAAGGAGGACATCCCGATGCTGGTGTCGCATTTCCTCAAGGACCGCACGCATCCCCGCAGCGGGCGTCCCTACCGGATCAGCCAACGCGCGGTCGACACCCTGGTCGCGCACCAGTGGCCGGGCAACGTCCGCGAGTTCCAGAACGCCATCGAGCGCGGCTGCGTGTTGAGCGACGACGCCCTGATCCGGGTCCGCGACCTGCCGCCGGTCGTGGCGCGGCTGGCTTCGGGTTCGGAACAGGACGAGCAGCGCCAGCTCGCCGAGATGGCCGAGCCCGTCGGCAACTCTCCGGTCGCCCCCGGAACCGCCCCGCTCCCGGCCACCCCGGGCGCCGCGCCGGGCAACAAATCCGGCCCGTCGCTCCCCCAGTCGGTGGTCAGCCTGAAGCGGTTCTCGCGCGACCAGGAGATGGCCTACATCCAGCACGTCCTCGCCCTCTGCGGACAGGACAAGGAGGAGGCCGCGCGCCGGCTTGAGGTCAGCCTCGCGACGCTTTATCGCAAGCTGGCCGAGGAAGGCGAGTGACCGGACGCCTCCCGGCCTGCGGTCCTCGGCCGAACCGCACCGCGGCCGGGGCCGCGTCCCGGACGACGCGACCGGCACCCACCCGCAGCGGGATCTCCTGATGGTCCTGCGGGGCGCCCCAGAAGCGCCCCAGGGTCGGCCCCGTCGTCACGCGGCGATCCCTGAAGAGGAAGTTCCACCACTCGTGGAACCAAACCCGCCGCCCCATCCTGGCATACCAGCGCATGCCGTGTCGGAACGCCGGATCCGGATGGAAGAAGGTCCTCCACAGGGCCTTCGGCCGGGCCTGCAGCAGTATCTCAATGCACTTCACCCAAAGGATGACCCTCCATGGCGCCATCCGCCGGGTCTCCAGCACCTGGTGCTTGTAGTCCCAGCGTCGGACGTCGGTCTGGATCACCTTCCTTTCCGCAGCCAGACGGAAGTACGCGGTCCAGCGGTGCGGCGTGACATAGAGCGCGGTGATCTGGTCGGGATCGTACGAGAGAAGCTGCCGCAGCGACCTGCGGAGATCCGCGTCGGTGACATCCTCGAAGTCCGCCACCCAGGTCGCGAGCGAGATGATCCCATGCCGGCGCATGAGGCGGATCGCCTCGCGGTCCGTCCGGGTCGCTCCTCCCTTCCGCACCTTCTCCAGGGTGGCTTCGTCCGTGTTCTCGATCCCCAAAAGGAACCTCTCGATGCCCGCCTTCCGGTACAAGTGGAGCAGGTCGCCATCCCGGACGATGTCGTCGGCCCGCGTCGAACCGATGATGGACACCGGCACGTTCTCCTCGATGAGCGCCTCGCAGAGCTCCTTCCAGGCCGCCCGGTTCACCGTGGGGTTCTCGTCGGCGAGGTTCACCAGCTGGACGCCATGGACCCGGTGAAGCCAGCCGATCTCCCGGGCGAATCGGCGCGGGTCCCTGTGGCGCCAGCGCGCCCAGAAGCCGCGTTGACCGCAGTAGTTGCAGTGGTGCGGACAGCCCCGTGAGAACTGCATCATCACCGCACGTTTTCCCCCGTAGTATCCGTACCGGCGGATATCGATGAGTTCCCAGCCGGTGCGGAGCGAGTCGAGGTCCTCGATCATCGCCGCTGGAGGCGTCTCCACGACCTTGCCCAAGTGCCGGAACGCGATGCCTTCCACCGTCGAGAGATCCCTTCCCAGTGAGATCGCCTCCAGCAACCGGGGTGCGGTCGCCTCTCCCTCCCCGCGGACCACCACGTCGATCTGCGGCTCCTGTTCGAGGATGTCCCGGAAGTGGTAGGTGGGGAAAACGCCGCCATAGACGATCGGCACCCCGGCGAGCTCGGCCCGGATCCGTCGCGTCAGGTCGGCCACGATCGGGTGCGCCGAGGTCGATCCGGAATGGCCCACGAGCACGATCTCGGGACCGCGCGCCACAACCCCTCGGACCACCTCCTCGAGTTCCAGGGGCCCGAGCTCGGCGTCGAACAGTTGCACGTCGTGCCCGGCGTCGAGCAGCGCCCCACCCACCTGCAGCAACCCCAACGGGGGCAACTGCTCCCTCGGAATCCGGCTGCCGATCGACGGATGCGGCGGGTTCACCATCAGGATTCTCATGATGCTTTGAACCGCAAAGTGAATGGGATGTTCAATCTGACGCGGTGTCCCAGGGGAGGCGTGTCTGGCCTGCGCTCAGGGAGCCTGCGCGAACACGTCGTGCTCCCGGCCGAACTGCGCCAGGAAGCGCAGGGACATCGAACGCTCGAGCACGAGGATCGGCAGCATCAGCACCGTTCCGATGTAGGGGAGGATCAGCAGGCAACCGGCGAGGCAGCAGGTGAGCAGCACGAGGAGGATGACCGCCAGGCCGCAGGCGAATCCGACCACCAGCCGCAGCAGGAGGAAGAGCAGGAACTCACCGAAGTGGGCCGAGGCGAGGCGCAGGAACGTTCCCCAGGCGGCAAGCACGCCACGCCGTTGACGATACAGGATCGGGACCACGAACTCGCCGTTCAGGAAGCCCACCAATGCCCAGAAGAGGGCGATCGGGATCACCAGCAACGCGAGGGCGATCACCGGGACGAAGAGGCCTTGCTGGAACTTCTCCGGACGGCCGATCGCCGGCAAAACCAGCACCAGGATGAATCCGACGATCGGCAGGATCGAGATCAGCGACCCGATCCCGAGGACCAACCGGAACCGGAACAGGCTCCAGGCCTCCGCTGCGTAGCCGGTCCACGAACGGCCAATCTCGGCGCGCCCCTTCGCGACCGCGTCGACGAACATCATCTGGCCACGCGCCTGCAGCCAGAGCAGGACCATTCCGACGGCGACCGAAACCACCACCACCAGCAACACCACCGGGATGAGCCACCAGAGGTTGGCCAGGATGAAAGGCATCGGATCGTTCATCCCCGGATTTCGTCCGCCGCCACCTCCCGGGTCTGGGAGGTTGAAGTTGCCGCCGAAGCCGCCGCTGCCGAGTTGGGCGAGCCAGGCGCAGAACCCGATGGCGAACCACCGGGCGGCGTCGAAGGGTTGGAACAGCAGCCGACCGGTGTGGCGCCACGCCTGTTCGAGGGCCGCTCCGGCTCCGGGGCGCGCGGGAAATGGGTTGGGGTTCATGATCCGGATCCGCCGCGATATCCAAGTGTCCCGTTTCCCGTTCCGCCACTGGAATTCCTCGCCGCCGATTCCGGAAAGCCGTTCGCAGCCCGAAGGGACCGCGGGTCTACCGCAGGACGGACGGTCCCGTCACGGCACGCGGTTCGTGGACACGAGCGAAGTCTCGCGGTAGGGCAGCGGCGGGACCGTCGGTGGCGTGAGGGCCCGACCGACCAGACGTCGCCAAGCCGCGCGGTCGTTCGGGGAAAGCGCCTTCCATTGCTCCGCGTTGCGCAGGAACTGCTCCCGTTCCGCCGGGGGAAGCGCCTCGAACTGCCGGAATCCCCGCAGGCAGCGCTCCCGCGTCTCCGCGTCGAGCGACACGAAATCGACCAGAGTCCTCTCCATCTGGCGCAGTTCCGTCCCCGAAAGCTGCCGCAGCGCCGCCTCGCGTTCCCTCGGACTGAGGTCGAAGAACCGGGAGAACGCCGCGGATTTCCGCGAACGCTCGGCGGGTGTGAGCGCCAGCCAGGTCCGAAGCTGCTTCTCCGCGGCCGCCCGGCCCTCCGGGGGCAACGAATGCACCAGCGTCTCCAGTCGGCGGGGATCGGTCTCGGTCTGCCGGACGAAGAGTGACAGCTGGCGTTCGCTCTCAAGCAGGTCCCGGCGTTCGGCCTCGGGCAGCGCGTCCCAGGCGACCAGTCGTTCCTCGATCCACGTCCGGTCCTCCTCGGCAACCTGCGTAAGCAGCGCGGCCCGGCCTTCGGTTCCCGCAGCCAGAAGGGGTCGCAACGAATCCTGCAACTGGGCCAGTCGCAGGCGGATCTCCCGTTCGTCGGGGCGCAGGGCCGAGAACTCGCGCAGCTTGGACTCGATCAGCGCCCTCGCGGTCGGCGACTTCCGGGCCAGCAGGGCTTCCCGTTCAGCCGGGCTCGCCGCCAGCAGTTCCCGGAACCGGGCCGTGGGCGAGACCACAACCGGGAGTGGCGGCAGGGTCTTTTGGATGCCGGTCGCGGCCGTCGGGACCGAGCGTTCCTGGGCCGTCAGCAAGGCCATCGGCCCAGATGCGACGAGCCACGCCGCGACGGCTGCGGACACGGTCCTCATGGCGCATCGCTCCGCAGCGCCTCCATCAGGTCCATGTCGTCGGCCGCCACCGGGGTGCTCAACAGACGCACTGCGTCGTAGTCGGCGAAGACCGAGACGCCCGGAACCGCCGCCGCGAACGAGACCTCGGCGGCTTCCTGGGCGAGGTTCGCCTGGAACCGAGCCCGCGCATGCCGCATTGCCCCGAATTGGCTCCATCCGAAGGCCATCGCGAGGCACGCCGTCGTCAGCACCGCAATGCGGGCCGGGAGGAAGGCGGGATAGACCAGATCCTTGAGCCGTTCGAGCAGCCCCGGGCGCGCCTCCTCGCGGTCGATCGCGGCCAGCACTCCCTCGGCGAAACGCGGCGACGCCTCCGGACGGGGAAGTCCGTCGAGCAGGGCGTTGAGCGCCAATTCCTCCTCCAGACGCCGGGCCTCCAGGGGACGAGACGCCATGGACCGCCTCCATTCGGCGGCCTCCTCCGGGGTCGGTCGCCGACGGGCCGCCTCATCCAACCAGTTCTGGTTCATCGGGGAGTTCATGCCTGCCGTCTTTGGAAGATAACCGGCGTCTTGGGAAAGTTTCGTAGGGAACCGGGTCCCGGCATCTCCCGTCTCGCCATCCATCGGTCCCTCGACAAGTCTCCCTCAGCGCTCCTGCGGGAGCCGGTCCGTATCGAACCCATGGAAACCGCCCACGACCACCCCGTCACCGTCCCGGTGCACCCGGACCGTCCGGCATGGTTGACCGCGGGAATGGCGGTGCTGGACCCGGAAGGACGGATCCGCTGCTCCAACGACGCCTTCGGCCTCTGGCTCGGCCAACCCGCGGAGGCCCTTTCCGGCCGGCCGTTGGCCGAGGTCCTCGGTGCCCGCGTCCCGCTCTGGTCCGAGATCCTGGCCACCTGGCTGCGCGAAGGCGGCCCCTTCGCCACCGTCCTGCTCCCGGGCGAGAACCCGCCCCGTCCCGGATGGGTCCGGGTCAACACCGCCCGCTCCGCCGACGCGATCTTCGTCCACCTCGAGTCCACGCTCCCGCCGCGGATGCACCTGGAGGAAGACGGCACCTCGGGTGGGCAGGGTGCGGACGACGCCTCGCGGGCTCTCCGCCTGCGGCTCCTCCGCACCGAGGCGCAGCTCGACA
>CAMASJ010000069.1 GCA_945860685.1 Akkermansia muciniphila | reverse complement strand
GGGAACGGGCGTGAGAGAATCCCGAAGTCGCCACGAAGCCAGCCGATGCATCCCTCGGAATTCTTCCTCCATTGTCCGCGCTGCGCCCGGCCCAGGACGTCCACGACGACGTCGCCGGGTCAACCCTTCGACTGCCCGGGTTGCGGTTTCCGCTACTACTTCAATCCCGCGGTCGCCGTCGCCGTGTTCATCCGTCGGGAAGACGGCCGTACGTTGCTGATCCGGCGCGGGAAGGATCCGGCGAAGGGTCGGCTCGCCCCGGCCGGAGGGTTCATCGACATCGGCGAACGGGCCGAGGACGCCGTCGGACGGGAGATCGCCGAGGAGCTGGGAATCCGGCTGGAACAGGTACGTTTCCTCTGTTCGCAGCCCAACCAATACCGGTTCCGCGAAGTCACCTATCCGGTGCTCGACCTGTTCTTCACGGCGACCACCACCGACCGGACGCTCCGGATCGATCCAGAGGAGGTGGGCGCGGCGGACTGGTACGATCCCGTCGAAGTCGGGGCCGAGGATCTGGCGTTCCCCTCGATGCAGGCCGCTTGGAGGCTGATGATGGGACAGGACGCGGCACGTTGAGTCCCCGCGCCGGATTGCGGCGACTTGCGGGTTTGGTCCGGACGAAATTCAGCCATAGGATCCACCCGTGATCCGCAACGTGATCTTCGACTGGTCCGGCACCCTGGTGGACGACCTGCCGGCAGTCTGGCACGCCTCGAACCACGCCTTCGAGCGTTCCGGTGTCGAGCCCATGACCCTGGACGCCTTCCGGACGGGGTTCCGGCTTCCGTTCCGTGGATTCTACGAGGAGCACGTGCCCCATGTGCCGCTGCCCCAGTTGGAGACGTGGTTCCACGAACGCTTCCGTCAGGTCCAGGAGTCGGTGGTTCCCCTGCCCCATGCCGAGGACTTCCTGAAGTATTGCCGGGAAAAGGGGTTCCGGACCTACCTGCTGAGCGCGGTCCATCCCGAACATTTCGAGGTCCAAGACCGGGCCATGGGATTCGGAAGATTTCTCGACCGTTCCTACCTCGGCGTCCACGACAAGATGGAACGGATCCGCGTCGTTCTGGAGGAAAACGGACTCGACCCGGCCGAGACGGTGTTCATCGGCGACATGCAGCACGACATCGAGACCGCGCGCCACGGAGGCGTTCGGTCGGTGGCGGTGCTCACCGGCTACAACAGCCTCGGACAGCTTCGGGAAAGCCGTCCCGACCTGATCGTGGAAAACCTCGGGGAACTCCGGCGCCAACTCGACGAGTCCGGGCTCCGACTGGGGGCGGTCGCGGCACGGCCGCGTCATCCGATACCCACCGTGGGAGCCCTCGTCCTCGACGAGGAGGGACGGATGCTGATGGTGCGGACCGCGAAGTGGTCCGGGCTTTGGGGGATCCCGGGCGGCAAGATCGAATGGGGTGAACCCTCGGAGGCCGCGTTGCGACGGGAATTGCTCGAAGAGACCGCGCTGGAGGTCCGCGACATCCGTTTCGTGATGGTGCAGGACGCCGTGCGACCTCCGGAGTTCTACCGTGAAGCCCATTTCCTGCTGCTCAACTACACCTGCGTCGCACTTCCCGGACAGCAGGTCCGGCTGAACTCCGAGGCGCAGGAATTCCGTTGGCTCACCCGGAGCGAGGCCGACGCGTTGCCCCTCAACACACCCACCCGGCTGCTGCTCGCCGCCATCGACCACCAGAATGGACATCATCCGCATCGTTGACCTCGAGGTCACCTACCACGTCGGCGTGCCCGACTCCGAACGTGCCAACGCCCAGCGCCTCCTGATCTCGGTGGACCTGTGGCACGACTTCGGCCCCGCGGCGGAAGGCGACGACCTGTCCCGGACGATCGACTACTACGCGGTGAGCCGACGCATACTGGCCTTTGGCGATGGCCGCTCGTGGAAGCTGATCGAGAGGCTGGCCGGCGATCTGGCTTCGATGGTCCTGACGGAATTCCACCCACGAAAGGTCCGGGTGGAGGTGAAGAAGTTCATCCTGCCGGAGGCCCGTCATGTCTCGGTGGAGGTCGTCCGACCGAGCTAGGCCGGCTCCATTCCAAGGGAAAGGAGCAAGGACTTGTCCAAAACGCCAAGTCGACGAAGGGGACACCGGCGGGACATTGCTTAGGCGGCGGCGCTTCCATAGGCTGCGCGCCCCATGAGGTTGTCGACGGTCCTGTTCATCCTGCTTGTCCCGACGGTCCTGGCGCAGTCCACGCCCGGAGCCGGAGGGCGTCCCGTGCCGAAGCTCGTCCTGACCAACTCGATGGATGCGATCACCGGGGCGGGAGTCCCGACAGCGGGCCGAAAGTCGACCAATGCGTCGGCGGCGTCCCAGACCAATTTCCCGTCCCTCGCACCCACCACTGGGATCCCCATCGTTCCATCCGGGACTGTCCCGCCGCCCGGAAAAGGCACGCCCGAGATGGAGACCGACAACATCTGGGCGTCAGGCGAGGGCGTGCGGGTCGCGGCCTCGGCGGTGAACGCCAAGGTCTCGCGGGGCATCGCGGAGGCGGCGGTGAACGGGAAGATCCTGACCGAGCGCGAGATCCATGACTTCCGGGCGCGCACACTGAACACGATGGTCTTCGTCCAGCTTGTGTTGTCCCAGGCCAACGCGGCGGACACGAACCGCGCTCAGTTCGAGACCAAGGGCCGCATCGAAGGCATCATCAAGAACGCGCCGTCCGAGGAGGAGTTCTGGAAGGCCGTGAACGCGGCGGGCTATTCGCGCGAGGCGTTCCTCGCCGAGAAGTTCGAGGAGGCCTTGGTGGTGACCATCCTCGACCGGGAAGTGAAGTCGAAGGTGAAGATCCCCGACACGGACGTCCGGCGCTACTACGAGGAGGAGCCGAACCGCTGGAAGAAGCCCGAGCAGGTGAAGGCGGCTCAGATCTTCTTCGCCACGATCACCCCGGACACCCACCTGCCCCTGCCCGCCGACGCGGTGGCGGCCAAGCGGAAGAAGGCGGATGAGACGCTGGCCCGGCTGAAGGCGGGCGGCGACTTCACCGCGATCGCCCGGGAAGTGAGCGAAGACCCGGCATCGAAGGAACGCGGAGGCGAATATGTCATCCAGCGGAAGCAGATGTTCGAGGAGTTCGACAAGGCGGCCTGGTCCCTGAAACCCGGGGAGATCAGCGACGTGGTGCCGACCCAGTTCGGCTTCCACATCTTCAAGGTGATCGAACCGGTGCCCGCGCGGGTGATCCCCTACGAGGAGGTCGAGGGCCAGATCCGCGAGATGCTCGTCCAACGCGAGATGGAGGTGAGGATCCCCGAGTACGGCGACCGCCTCAAGACGACGGCCGGCATCCGCATCTCCGCCTCGGCGCCCCGTCCGATGGCCTACTGACGGGCCCGGAGGTCCGCATTGCCCGACACGTCCTTCCCGACCTAGACTGATCCTGAAAACCATGCAAAAGACGAACGACCTGCGTGTCGTCTCCGCCCGTCGCCTCCTGGCGCCAAGCGAACTCAAGCACGCGCTTCCGATGGATGTGCGCGCCAACGAAACCGTCGTGACCGGGAGGCAGACCGTGCAGCGGATCCTCCACGGCGAGGACCCGCGCCTGCTGGTCGTGGTCGGCCCGTGTTCGATCCACGATCCCGCCGCGGCCATGGAGTACGCGCGGCGGCTTTCGGCCCTCGCGGCGGAGGTGTCCGACCAGCTCTTCCTGGTCATGCGGGTGTACTTCGAGAAGCCGCGGACCACGATCGGCTGGAAGGGCCTGATCAACGACCCGCACCTGGACGGCTCCTACGACGTGGACACCGGCCTCCGCACCGGGCGTCGCCTGCTGCTGGCCGTGAACCAGCTCGGCCTCCCGGCGGCGACGGAGTTCCTGGATCCTGTGGTGCCCCAGTACCTGGCGGACCTGGTGAGCTGGGCCGCGATCGGGGCGCGGACGACCGAGAGCCAGACCCACCGCGAGATGGCCAGCGGGCTGTCGATGCCGGTCGGGTTCAAGAACGGGACCGACGGATCGCTGCAGATCGCGGTCGACGCGATGCTCTCCGCGCGGCATCCGCACCATTTCCTGGGCATCGACCAGGAGGGGGCGACCTGCGTGGTCCAGACGACCGGCAACGCCGACGGCCATGTGGTCCTCCGCGGCGGCCGTGCGCGTACGAACTTCGACGCCGCGTCCATCGCGGAAGCCGCCGCCAGCCTCCGTGCCGCCAAGCTCCCGCACGGCCTCATGGTGGACTGCAGCCACGCCAACTCCGGAAAGCAGCATGCCCGGCAGGAGGACGTATGGATGAATCTGATCGCCCAACGCGCCGAGGGCTGCGAACCGCTGATCGGCGTGATGATCGAGAGCAACCTCCACGAGGGCGCACAGCCGCTCAAGGATCCGGGATCCCTCCAGTACGGCGTGAGCATCACGGACGCCTGCCTCGGCTGGGAAGTCACCGAGAGGATGTTGCGGCATGGAGCGGACGTGCTGCGTCGCTCCCGGACCGCCGTCCCGGCGACCGTGGCCTGAATCCGCCCACTCCGTGCACGCACCGACACCAGCCCTGCTGTTCGCCGCGGTGGTGGGCGTGATGGCGGTGGCGGTGGCAGCTTGGCTGCTCTGGAGGGTCACCCGGCTCGCCCTGAAGCTGTTCCTCGCGGCGGGACTCCTCCTGCTGCTCGCGGGAATGGCGGTGCTCGCCTTCCTCGCTTCGCGTGCCTGACGGCGGCGTCCGGATCCTGAATCCGGGACCGAATCCACTCCGGCCGGGAAACCGGATTTCAGACGCGGACCTGGCCCGTACCAAACCCCTGCCACTTGTAGGTGCAGAGTTCCTCCAGGCCCATCGGTCCCCGCGCGCCGATCTTGTCGGTGCTGATGCCGATCTCGGCGCCCATGCCGTACTCGGCTCCGTCGGTGAACCGCGTCGATGCGTTCCAGTACACCGCCGCCGAGTCGACCTCGTGGAGGAACCGTCCGGCCACCACCGTGTCCGCGGTCACGATGGTGTCGCTGTGCGCCGAGCCATGCCGGTGGATGTGTGCGATCGCCTCGTCCACGTCGGCAACCACGCGCACGTTGAGGACGTAGTCGTTGTACTCCGTCGACCAGTCCTCCTCCGTGGCCTCGCGGGCTTCAACGGGACGGTTGCCGGCGCCGAAGCGGATACCCGAAAGCGACTCCGGATCCGCGTGGAAGGCGACCCCCTTGCCCAGCAGCCTCGAGGTGACGCAAGGCAGGAACCGGACGGCCACCGCGCGGTCCACGAGCAGCGTCTCCGCGGCGTTGCAGGTGGAGGGACGCTGGCACTTGGCGTTGAAGACGATCTCCTCCGCCATGTCGAGGTCCGCGGCGGCGTGGACGTAGACGTGGCAGACGCCCTTGTAGTGCTTGATCACCGGCACCTTGCTGCAGGCGGTGACGGCGCGGATCAAGCCCTCGCCCCCGCGCGGCATGCAGAGGTCGACGCAATCGGTCTGGGAAAGGAGCGCGGGGATGGCTTCCCGGTCGCTGGTGGGGACGACGAGAATGGCGTCCTCGGGGAAACCGGGAACCGCGGCGCGCGCGGCGGCGACCAGGGTCGAGGCGATCAGGCGGTTGGAATTCAACGCCTCCTTGCCTCCGCGTAGAATGGTGGCGTTCCCGGTCTTCAGGCAGAGCGAGGCGGCGTCCGCGGTGACGTTGGGACGCGACTCGTAGATGATCACCACCACACCGATGGGGACCGCGATCTTCCGGAGGCGGAGGCCGTTCGGGCGGGTTCGTTCATCGAGGACACGTCCGACCGGGTCGGGAAGCGCGGCGACTTCGCGCAATCCCTGGGCCATGGCGGCGATCCGGCGGTCATCCAGGGCCAGACGGTCCATCATGGCGTCGGTGAGCCCCAGCGAGCGGCCGACTTCGAGATCAGCCACGTTGGCGGCCTTGAGGGCTGGTGCGGAGGCGAGGATCGCCTCCGCCATCGCTGACAAGGCACGATCCTTCTCCGCCGTGGAAAGGCGGGCCAATCCTCGCGAAGCCGCCTTCGAGCGGAGTGCCAGGTCCCGCATCTCTTCCTGAATCGACATGGCGGGAGCCTAGGTGCGGAACCCCATCGCGGAAGACGAAAAACCGTCCATGCACACCCGCACGGATGCTGGAGGTCTCACGGAAATGCGACTGGCACGCCTCTCGCTACCACCCAGATCGGCGGTTGTGGATGGTCTGGCTTGTGCGCACGGAGTAGAAAATTGCGCTACTCAACCAACCTCCGTGCGTGCGGGATCAAAAACAGCCGCCGGTCCCTCCAAGGCGGTCGCAGTCGAGTGATTGCGACCGCCTTTTTCCGTTCAAAACGGGCCACTTTGAACCCCTAGGGTATTCCTCAGCCGCCATGCAAGCAGGACGTGACATTCGTCACGTGAAACGAAGGAAGACTCCGCGCCGGAGGGCTGGAAAACTGATCAAGCCGGACGGATCAGCAGTTCCTCGATGACGGCGCGCTTGGGCAAGGTCGCCGAAAACAGGACGCAGGCGGCGATGTCCTCGGGCATCATCATGCGGGCCCGGGCGGTCGCGTCGGGAACAACCGGTCGCTTCGCCAGCAACGGGGTGTCGATGTCGCCGGGGAAGATCCCGATCGCGCGCACGCCATTGGGGCGTTCCTCTGCATTGATGGCCTGAGTAAGGCCGGCGAGGCCGAACTTCGAGATGACATAGCCGGGTCCGGCCTTGGGCGAAGCCTGCTTCCCGGCATCGGAGATGATGTTGACGATCGTCCCGGAACGGCGTGACCGCATCCCAGGTAGGAACGCCTGCACGCAATGGTAGGCGCCGTCGAGGTTGGCCCCGACCATCGAACGATAGTCCTCCATCGAAAGCACCTCCAACGACCGGTTGGGAACATTGGTACCCGCCGCGTTGACGAGCAGTTCTACGGCGGGGTGGGCCCCAAGGATCGTGCCTGCGACGGACTGGACCTGGGTCCAGTCGGAGATGTCGCAGGCAAGCGCCTCGACCTGGTCGGATCCTGTCCCAGCCAACGACCGGGTTTCGTCCAAGGCCTCCTTTCGGCGCCCCAAGACCGTGACCGTCCAACCGGCCTCGACGAGTGCGAGCGCCGTGGCCCGACCAACCCCGGACCCCCCTCCGGTCACTACCGCATGCAGTTTCATCCCGTGAGGCTAATCCCCAGACCCCTGCGGGGACCAGTCGGACCTGTCACGGATGCGACCGACGTCGGATCCGATCCGCGCCGTCACCGCCCCGGGCCGATGTAAGGACTGGCCTCAGCACCCCAACGAGGCCATCCTGAGGAAGGTGTTCCACCTCCGTATCTGCAACCAGGCTTGGTCACGATCCGTCCCCGTTGGGAAAGGCTTCACTGCCTGCCGCACCGTGGGTCGGCTCCTCCTGCTGTCCTACCTGTGCGGGGTACCCGCAGGTGGAACTCTTTGGGCGGAACGGATCGAAGTCCGGGTCGTGCTCCACGAGCCCGAGGCGGGGCTCACCTGGGTTCTCAACGGATCGCGACTCCAGGCGATCCCGCATCCGGGCGGCTCCTTTCCGATCCGTCCCGGCAGCCATGTCAGCGTCGATGTGCCGGAAGGCGCCATGCAGGTGGTGCCACTGCCGGGCGGGTTGAAGTTCCATGCGCTTCCGGACCTCCGGATTCCGCCGGCACCTCAGCTCCCCTTCCATTTCCGCCAAGCCCTTCGGGGCGAGACTTGGGCGACACTGGACGTGGTGGTGTTGGCCACCCGCAGCGTGGGTGGCCGCGGCGTCCTCGACATCCTCGCCAACGGCGACCCGGGACTGCTCGAGATCCAGGGACCGGGGCCGGTCGTCACTCCACGGGCCCTCTCGGTCCTCCGAGCCACAGGCGTGGCCGTCCCCCCGCGAGTCGAAGGTGGAACCGTGTCGCGGCCGTTCCGGCTTCTCGTCGATTCCATGGACAGCGTCCGCGAACTCTCGCCGGACCTCTCACCGGCATTTCCGGGTCCTTTCAACCGGCCCGTGGATTTCGAACCGGCGGCGGTGAGTGAAGGCGTGCAACTGCGCGGCACGGTCACCGCGGTGGCTGGCTCGGATCGGTTTGAGGTGGAATTGCCGGGACGCCGGGTAGCAGTCGAACATTCCCTGCCTCGTCAACCCCGTGTTGGCACGCTGGTCGAAATGTTGGGCGAACTGCACCCGCCCGGCGCCGGCAATGGAACCTGGCGCCTTGCCCGGACCCTGTTCCGGGAAATGGGGAATGCCGCCGGCGGGACGGCCGAAACCTTGGTGCCGGTGATCCATTCCATCGAGGAAGTCCGCCGGCTCACGCCGGAGATGGCCGGCCGGAAGCTTCCCGTGGCCGTCGTCGCCGCGGTGACCGGGGACTACACGCGTTTCGGAGAAAGGGTTCTCTTCCTTCAGGATGAGACCGGGGGGATCTACTCCTATCCGGGGACCAACGTCGCCAACCTCGCCATCGGCGAGGAGGTCCTGGTCTTAGGCACAACCGGCGCCGGGCTCTTCGTGCCGGAGATATTGGCCGGGGAAATCCGGCCGTTGGGCACCCGACGCGCCATCCGCAGTGCGCCCGCCGAGATCGGGGTCCTCAAGAGCGGGCTCTTCGACAGCCAATGGGTGGAGATCGCCGGCGTGGTCACCCGCGTTTGGTTCAAGGAAGGGACGTCGCGACTCGAGCTGACGGACGGGGTGGAATCGATCGAGGTGCGGATAGGGAGCAAGGAACCACCGGCGCACCTGCTTGAGACGCTGGTCCAACTCAAGGGCGTGGCGGCAACCGAATACAATGCGAGGCGCCAGGCAGTGGGCGCGTTCCTGTGGTGTCCGTCGGAGACGTTCATCCATTCCAAGGAGACGGCGGGCGGCAGTCCGTTCGAAGCCCCGGCGAAGCCGATCGCCTGGCTCCGAAACTTCAATCAGATGTCAAGTGGCCCGGCCCGGGCGCGCGTCCGGGGCGTCCTGACCGCCGTGGCTCCGGACGGCCGCGCCATCGTCCAGTCCGGCTTCGACGCCATCCTGGTTCAGGCCGTGTCCCCTGTGAAGGAAGCCCCCGGCACGGAAGTGGACGTGGCGGGCCTGATCGGCTGGAGCGGAGCGCGACTCGAACTGAGGCGGGCGCAGATCCGGGCTCTCGGCCCCGCCGAGATGCCTCCGGCCGAACCGTTCAGGGCACGCCGTCCGCGGGCCGAGTTCGACGGGATGCGGGCGCAGGTCGAGGGCAAGGTTCTGAGCGTGAACCGTGAGGAAGGGCGGATGCGCATTCTGCTCATGGAAGACACGCCGGTCCAGGTGATCGTCCCCCGCTTCACCAACCGGCTATACCAGGCGGACCTCGCTCCCGGTATGCGCATCCGCGCCGAGGGCGCCCGGCTCAACCGGTTCGATTCGAAGGGAAACGTGGATGGCCAGGAACTCCTGCTCGGACTCCCGACTGACCTCCGGATCCTGGAGCGGGCGCCATTGCTGACCTTCGGCAACATCGTCGCGACGCTCGGATCGGCAGGAGTGGCCGCCTTTGCGGCTTTCGCCTGGATGAAGAGCCTGCGGTCCAAGGTCCGGCAGCAGGCGGCGGAGATCGACGCACGTTACCGTCTCCAGGCGGAGCTGGAGCGCCGCAACGCGGAACTCGTCGAGCAGGCGGGCGAAGTCATCCTCGAACTCGAGCCGAGCGGACGCATACGTTCGGCGAACCCGGCGGCCGGACGCCTCTTCAACCGTCCCATGCCCGTCTTGGTCGACGTCCCACTGCCTTCCCTGGCGCAGGTCGAGGATCGCCCGAGGATCCTCGAGGCGTTGGAGGCGGCCGCCCGAGGTGCCGTCGAGCGGGTGCAGTTCGCCGTCTCCACCGGCGGCCCGGCGGAGCGTTGGCTTGAACTCCGCCTCCAGTCGTTCGGGACCCAAGGCAGCCAACCTCTGCTCGGCGCGGTCGGACGCGACGTCACCGACCGCAAGCAGGCCGAACTCGCCCTTCGCCAAAGCGAGCAGAACCTGAGGCGCATCATCGAGTTCCTGCCGGATGGAGTGGTCCTCCTCGACGAATGTGCGGTGATCCGGTTCCAGAACCGCAGGGCCGGCACGCTGCTGGGGTACCCGGCGGACGGGTTGGTGGGGCGCCCGGTGGGCATCCTCCGCAACGCAATCCTCGAAACCTGGGCCCTCGATCTCCTCCAGTCCACGGACCACGGGGCAACCATGGTCCAGTCCGGGGACCTCCAGACCCTCATCCTCGCACGGATCGAGGGAGCGGAACTGCTGGCGGACGTGTCGATCGGGGTCGTCCGCCGCTCGGATTCCCGCTCCTGCCTGGTGAGCTTCAGGGACGCTTCGACCCGGATCGCAGCTGAGAAAACCCTCCGCAACCAGGCGATGATGGCCCGTGTGGAGTCGGCGGTTTCCCGGGTGGTCGGACTGGCCGACGATTCGGAGACGCTGCTGCGGAGATGTGCGGATATCCTCGTCTCCTTGGCCGGAGCCGCGGTAGTGCGGGTCTGGATCCGGGGAGGCCGTGATTCCGAGCCTCGACTGGTGGCCGCCGCCGCCGACCAGGACTTTCCGGGTGCCCCGGCGGCTCTTGGCTCCCCAGCGGCCTGTTGCCTAGAAGTGCTGCGGGGCTCGGGCGATGCCCGGCAGATCCTCCACCTCGCCGCCGAACCGGGAATGGCGACGGCCACGCTGCATGGCCTCACGACCTGCGGCCTCCACCCGTTCGCCGCGGGCGATCTCGGGAACGGTGTCCTGGAGGTCTATACACGCGGCCCGCTTCCAGCCTTGGTCGCCGGAAACCTCGCGGTCGTCACCTCAACCCTCGCAAGTGGACTGCTCCGGGTGCAGGCGGTGGCCCAGCTCAACCGCTCCAATTCCAAGCTCAGGGCCCTGCTCGACTCGACACCGGTGGCCATCGTCGAACTGGATCCCGAAGGCCACGTCATCGACATCAACCCAGCGGCAGAGACGCTCTTCCGCCACACTGAACGACAGGCGCGGGGACTCGCGTTTCGCATCCTCTCCGGTTGCGACGACGCCACGGAGCGCCGACTTCAGCAGGTCGGCCGTGGTGCAGGCCCGGTCTCGGGACTCGAGATCGCACTGTCGCACGGCGATGGTTCCAAGACGCCCTGCAGCCTGTTCGCGGCCTCGGCGTCCAACTCGGGCAGGCCGGCCTCAGAGACCGTCTGCGTCCTCGTCGACCTCACGGAACAACGCCGCATCGAAGCGGAATCCGAAAGAATCCAGCGGAAGCTGCGCGACGCCCAGCGACTCGAAAGCCTCGGTGTCATGGCCGGCGGGATCGCCCACGATTTCAACAACATCCTCGGATCCATCTTGGGCAACGCCAACCTCGCCGCGGCCGCCGCAGCGGGGATGGACGATCTGCTCGACCACGTCCACGAGATCGAACGGGGAGCCCAACGTGCCGGGGAGCTGTGCCGGCTGATGCTGGCCTACGCCGGACAGGCCGGCATCGGCAAGCAGTCTTCCAACCTCAACGAGATCGTCCTGGACACGCTCCGATTGCTCCGGCATGGCATCTCGAAGCTGGCGGAAGTACGGCTGGATCTTGCGGAATCCCTGCCCTCGGCTCCCCTTGACTCCGCCCAGGTCCGACAGGTGGTCATGAACCTCGTCGCCAACGCCTCCGAAGCCCTCGGCGACGGTCCCGGTGTCATCGGCATCCGGACCGCCATCCACGTCCCGAGAGACGCCTCACCGCCAAGCGCCGACATCCCCTTCGGACGCCACATCCTGATCGAGGTCTCCGACACCGGATGCGGCATCGAGGAATCTGTGGTCTCCCGCATCTTCGATCCCTTCTTCACCACCAAGTTCGCCGGACGCGGACTCGGACTGGCGGCGGTGTGGGGCGTCGTGAGGGGACACGACGGGCATATCGGCGTACACAGCGTTCCCGGTGCCGGATCCGTCTTCCGGGTCTGGATCCCGGCCCCGGAGGTAATCGCTCCATCCGCTCCAACGCCAGTTCCCGACGCCCCCGCGAAGGAGGTTCCAGCCCCTCCGGGCCTGGTCGTGTTGATCGACGACGAGGCGCCGTTGCGGAGGGTCACCCGACAACTGCTCCAGAGATTCGGTTACGATGTGGTCGAGGCCACAGACGGCGTCGAAGGACTGGAGGCGGTCCTCCTTCATAGGTCGCGGGATCCAATTGTCCTGCTGGACGTCACCATGCCTCGCATGGGTGGAAACGAGGTCCTTTCCCGGATCCGACGCGAGGCTCGGGATGTCCGCGTGGTGATGATGAGCGGCTACGCCTCCGGAGGATCGGCAGGTACGGAATTCCCGGATGCGGACGGCCTCCTCTCGAAGCCCTTCAGTACGGAGGATCTGGTCCGCGCAATGAAGCAGGCGGACGAACGTCGCCGCCGCCGTGCCTGAAGCCGGTGTCGTAGGAAGGAGCGGACAACCTCGACATCCCCGCAACCCGTCGCCGCGGGAGGACGTTCCCGGGCTCAGTTTCCAGGCACCCCGGCGGCCACCGTGGGAACCTCGACCGGCAGCCAGCGGCTGATCACCTCGACCAATTCCTTCTGTCGGACCGGTTTCGCGATGTAGTCGTCCATCCCGGCCTCGAGACAGCGCTCCTTGTCGCCCTGCATGGCGTTCGCGGTCATGGCGATGATCGGAACCTGCGGATTGCCCGCCGCGCCACGCCGGATCTGGAGCGTGGCCGCGTAGCCGTCCATCTCCGGCATCTGGCAATCCATCAAGACGAGGTCGTACTGGCCGCCGCGGAGCGCCACCAGCGCCTCGAGGCCATTGGAGACGATGTCGGCGTCAAGCCCAAGCTTCTGGAGGTGCCGCTGCGCGACCTTCTGGTTCACGGCGTTGTCCTCGGCCACCAGGACCCTCGCGAGCCTGGACGTCGCCATCCCGGAACCGGCCACCGCGCCGGAGTGGACCTCCGTCCTGGGTCCGGATCGGCGGGGCAGGCCCGGCGGTTGGATCCTCGGCACCAGGCCGGCGGCGAGCTTCGCCAAGGCCTCGTGCAGCTGCGATGGCCGGACAGGCTTGACCAGCCATGAGGAAATGCCCGCCGCACGAAGCTCGTCGGGATGCAGCCGCTGGCACATCGAGGTCAGCACCACCAACTGGGTTCCAGCGATGACCGGATCCGCCTTGATCCTGCGGGCCAACTCCACGCCGTCCATGACCGGCATGTGGTAGTCGAGGATGGCGATGTCCACGGGGTGTCCGATCTCCACCGCCCGACGCAGCTCGGCCAAGGCCTCGGCACCCGAGGCGACGCTCCCTCCGTCGTTCAAGTGCCAGCCTGCGATCTGATACTGGAGGATGCGCCGGTTGGTCTCGTTGTCGTCGACGACGAGCAAATTCACGCCGTTGAGCGGATGCAGCGTGGCGGGCTCGGGGTCCGCATGGGCGCCCTGGAGGCAGACGGTGAACCAGAAGCGGGATCCCTTGCCGGGCTCGCTCTCAACCCCGATCTCGCCTCCCATCATCTCGACGAGGCGTCGACAGATGGCGAGGCCGAGGCCGGTGCCGCCGAACCGTCGGGTGGTCGAGGCATCGGCCTGGGTGAAGGCCTCGAAGAGACGGGAAACGGTCTCGGCGTCCATGCCGATTCCAGTGTCCCGGATGGACACAAGGATCTCGGAGCGGTCGCCCTTGCGACCGCGAAGGCTGACGTCCACCACCACCTCGCCCTTCTCCGTGAACTTGATGCCGTTGTTGATCAGGTTGAGGAGGATCTGCCGGATGCGGCCGGGATCGCCGCGGAGCTTGCGAGGAACCTCGCGTCGGATGAGCGAGGCCAGCTCGAGGCCCCGGGCATGCGCGGGCTCCGCGAGGATCTCGATCGCGCCTTCCACGGTCTCGGCGAGATCAAAGTCGACCTCGTCGAAGTGGAGCTTGCCCGCCTCGATCTTGGAGAAGTCGAGGATGTCGTTGATGATGATGAGCAACGAGTCGGCGCAGGCGCGGACGGTGGAGGCGAACTCCTTCTGTTCCGGGTTCAGCGGCGTGTCCAACAGGAGGTTGATCATGCCGATGACCCCGTTCATCGGGGTCCGGATTTCGTGGCTCATGTTGGCGAGGAACATCGACTTCGCCCGGCTCGCGGCCTCGGCGTCGTCGCGGGCGCCCGCCAACTGCTCCTCGGCGAGCTTCCGCTCGGTGATGTCCATGGCCAGGCCCACCACGCCGATGCGGCCGTCCAGGCAGCGGAGCGGGCGCTTCATGGTCTGCATCCACAGCCGGTTGCCAGCGCGGTCGGTGATCAGCTCCGCCGAGATGTACTTCTGTCTCCCGTTTTCGATGACCTCGCGGTCGTCGGCCATGATCGGGTCCGCTTCCTCCGGGCGCACCATGATCTCGCGGTCCGTCTTGCCGAGCAGGTGCTCGACCGGATGGCCGTGATGCTCCGCCAGCACCTTGTTCACCAGCAGGAACCGCCCATCGTGATCCTTGGCGAACACGAATCCCGGGATGAGGTCGATCACCTCGCGGAGGAACTCCTGCTGGTGCTGGAGTTCGGCCGTGCGGACTGCGACCCGCTGCTCCAGTTCCTCGCGGTTGCGATTCAGGTCGGCCTCGGCCTTCCGCTTCTCCTCAAGCAGGCGTGTGAGCCGGTTCCTGTTCCGCTGGAGACGCCAGACCCAAAGCAGGCCGCCGAGGGACATCAGGATGGCGATCAGGGCGACAAGCATGAGCCGCCGGCCCGACATCCAGTCGGGCCGGGCCAACAGCTCGATGTCGTCCGGCGACTCCAGCAGCAACCTCAACTCCTCCGGCTTCCGGTTCTCGTCCACGCCGACTTCGATGACTCCGGTCAGCCGGAGGACGGAGCCGGGCTCGAGATTGGTGGGAAGACGTGAGCCTGCTGCGAGGGGCAGCTCCGCGGTGATCCGGTCCTCGGCGTTGTCGGGCGATTGGAGGGCCACCTTCAGGTGCGAGAAACTGCTGGCGACCTCGGCGACGCGAGCCTCGATGCGGACGTACTCGCCGTCTGGGGACTCGTAGGAGCTGTTCGCATTGACGGCGAGGCGCGGGAACCGGCGGCCGTATTCCTTGGGCGACAAGGCGGGACGGTCCCCCAGCACGCGAACCACCGGCCCGTCGAGCGACGGAGTGAAGCGTCGGTACTCGGCAAAGCCGACCACCTCGACGTGGAGGCCCTTCTCGGGTGCCTTGTTCTCTCCGTCCGCGATCCACACGGTGCCGGAGTCATCCTGGACGAAGTACCCGCGACCCGGTCGTCGGAGGACGACCACGCCGCGCACCTTGAACCGGCCGAGATCCGAGGGGCTGCCGTAGGCGCCGATCTCGTCGATGCGCGTCACCGGCAACGAGAAGGGCGACGTCGGTCCGGCCTCGATCAGTCGGATGTCGCCGGGACCGGAGATGATGATACGGGCCCCGACCATCTGACGGCGGGTGTTGAATCGGGCGCCATAGGCTCCAAGCACTCGAACCTTGGAGCCGGAGACCGTTCCGGGAGGCAGCAGCATCCCGCGGGGAAGGAGAACCGAAAGGTTCTCGGTCCCGACCCTGAGGCGGATCGAGGGTTCGTCCGGGTCGAAGCTTCGGAA
>CAMASJ010000068.1 GCA_945860685.1 Akkermansia muciniphila | reverse complement strand
GTACTCGTAGACCACGCGGAAGCCGCGTGCGGGCACGACGATCCCCGCGGGAATTCGAAACCTCATGGGCTCCTCCATCGAGTTGGAGAGATACCAGCCGCCGACGTTGATTGGGGAGTCGGTCCGGTTGTGGAGTTCGACGGCGTCCTCGAGCGGCGGATCGGTGTGGGCGAGCAGTTCGTTGACGACCACGCGGTTCATCGGTCCGGCCCCGGCGGTGCCTGGGCTTCCGAGGTATTCCGATGACGCGCGCCAGTTGGCTGCGTCGGACTGCGAGCCGCGCGGATCCACAAGTTCAACGGAGCCTCCGTTTCCAGCAGGACGGACGGGCCAGTCACCACTGGCGGCAAACCGTACGGTAGCCAGCACAGCGCCGGCTCCCGAGCTCAGGGTCAGGTTCTCGCCTGAGTTGTTCAGGGCCCCCGAAAAGGCGGACGGCATCAGCCCCGGTATGGTGCCATAGCGTGAACGCAACAGGGTGACGTTCCTTCCCACCACGATGCGGGCGCCCGGCGCCAGGACCGTACCGGCCGGAAACGTGTAGGTGATTCCAGCGGTGAATGAGGCGCCGCCGAGTTGGGTCGGGGTGGAGCCCGCGTTCAGCAGTTCGACGAATTCCGCCTCGGCAAAGTCCGATCCCCCGGGCGGCTGGTAGAGGATTTCACTGATCACCACCGACTGGGCCAGGCTCACGTCCAACATGGCCCCCAAGAACGACAGGACCGCCAAGGTGCCGCTTCGAATCACGGGAGGAGTCTAAGCCATATCCATGCCCGGCAAAGGCAGGCTTTTCCTTTTTCCCGCGACGTCACCGCGGTGCAATCTCCCCCCATGCAACTCACCCACGGCGTCCATCTCGCCTACTGCACGAACATCCATCGGGGCGAGACGTGGGCCGAGACCTTCGCGGGGCTGGAGAAGCACACCCTCGCGGTACGACGGAGAATCGGAGGCGAACGCCCCTATGCGATCGGCCTCCGCCTCGGGGATGTCGCCGCCACGGAGCTTTCCAACCCGGGCACGTTGGAAGCCTTCCGGCGTTGGCTCGCCCGGCACGACGCCTACGTGTTCACGATCAACGGATTCCCCTACGGCCGATTCCATGGCGGCCGGGTCAAGGAACAGGTCTACGCCCCCGACTGGTGCCAACCGGAACGGCTCGCCTACACCGAACGGCTGTTCCGGATCCTCGCCGAACTGGTGCCTGACGGTGTGTCAGGCTCGGTGAGCACGGTGCCGGTTTCGTTCAAAGGCTTCCGGAGGAGCCAACGCGAACTGCAGACAGCGCGCGACCAACTGTGGCACTGCGTCGAATTCCTCGAACGGCTCTCCCGCGAGACCGGCAAGGACCTCCATCTCGGCCTCGAACCGGAACCGCTCTGCCAACTCGAGTCCACCCCGGAATGCGTTGAGTTCTTCCATCTCATGCGCGCGGACCGTCCCGGGGATCTCCGCCTCGATGCCCACCTCGGCGTCAACTACGACTGCTGCCACCTCGCGATCGAGTACGAACGCCCCCAGGAGGCGCTCGCGCGCCTGACCCGCGCCGGCATCCGCATCAGCAAGATCCACCTCAGCAACGCCCTCTCCGTACGCCCCACCCCGGAGGCGCGCGAGGCGTTGACCCGCTTCGCTGACGACATCTACTTCCACCAGGTGATCGAGCGCCGCCCGGACGGCGAACTGGTGCGCTACGGTGATCTAGACGAGGCCTTGGCGACCCTGCCCGCGGACGGCCCGCAGTTTGAACGCGAGTGGCGCATCCATTTCCACATCCCGCTCCACGCTGCCCCGACGCCCCTGTTCGGCACCACGGCCGACCACCTCACCGGCGTGCTGGACGTCCTCCGTCAACAGCCTTCCCTCTGCCGGCATTTCGAGATGGAGACCTACACCTGGGAGGTCATGCCCGCGGACCTGAAGCACCGCAACGTCGTCGACCAGCTGGTCGGCGAATACGAGTGGACGCTCGCCCGCTTTGCCGAACGCGGATTCCAAAGGCCTTGAACGTGGCCGACCCCATGAACCGCCGCCCCGGCCAAAACGCACAGCCGCATCGGATCGCAACACTGTTTGCCGCCCTGCTGGCGGGATGCGGGCCTTCAGAACCGGCTTCCCCTGTCCAGCCGTCCCAGGTGCCGACGATCGCCACAAATGCGGCGGCAACAGGGTCCGTGGCCGACGACGGCATGGTGTGGATCCCGGGTGGAGAATTCTGGATGGGAGGCCCCGACGATGCCTCGATCTCGGCGGTCCGTTCACGGCTGCAGCCCGGCGAACCCGTCTGCAGCGGTCTGGTCGACGGATTCCGGGACTCAGGCCCCGCCCATCGTGTGCGTGTGGACGGCTTCTGGATGGACCGCACGGAGGTCACCAACGAGGACTTCCAGCGATTCGCCGACGCCACCGGCTATGTCACCGTGGCCGAACGGAGGCCGGATCCGGCCGAGTTCCCGGATGCCGACCCCGCCCTCTTGGTGCCAGGCTCGGTCGTTTTCCATCCCCCGACCGAACCCGTCACCCACGAGAATCCACTCGCTTGGTGGCGCTATGTGCCCGGCGCCAACTGGCGTCATCCCGAAGGACCCGGATCCACCCTCGAGGGCCGGATGCGACATCCGGTGGTCCAGGTGGCCTTCGAGGATGCCGAAGCCTACGCGCGGTGGGCTGGGAAGCGTTTGCCGACCGAGGCGGAATGGGAACGCGCCGCACGCGGAGGGCTCGAAGGCCAGCCCTACCCATGGGGGAACACGCTGCTCGTCGACGGACGTTGGCAATGCAACGCATTTCAGGGTCCTTTCCCGGGCGGAGACAACGGCGAGGACGGCTTTCGGGGAGCGGCTCCGGTCGGGAGTTTCTTGCCGAACGGCTACGGCCTTCGGGACATGTCCGGCAATGTCTGGGAGTGGTGTTCCGACTGGTATCGGCCCGACACCTACCGGCTCGCCGCCGTCGCGCCTGAGTTCAATCCCCAAGGCCCTCCCACCAGCTTCGACCCCGACGAACCGGGCGTACGGAAGCGGGTGCACCGCGGAGGTTCCTTCCTCTGTTCGGCGCAATACTGCTCGAGGTTCCTCATCGGCACCCGCGGCAAGGGCGCCGTCGACACGGGCTCCAACCATGTCGGTTTCCGCTGCGTCCGCGTCTCGGCTCCGAGTTCGGTCCCCAACCCAACTCCGTGAGCCGGCTCAGCTGAATCCCGTCAAAGGGAAAGAGGCGTGACCTCATGAGAGAACTCGAAGCCGCCAACGGAGACTCAACGCAGGAGCTCAGATGGAGACCGCCGGTTGGTGTCCATTTTCGCCGCCAAAAGATCCGCGGATCACCAGCCGCTCTATCGCGGCGATGACGCCTGGCGCGAAGGTCCCTTCCGCCTGCGTCCGTCTCAGAGTTCCGAATCCGGATGCTTCCGGTCCATCTGCTTCGGCCGCTGGTCCACCGTGTCTCGGGGAAGCAGGTTGGCGAACTGGTTGGTGTCGCCGAGCCGCTGCCGTTCCGCCACTAGCCTCGACTTGAGGTCGGTCAACACTGCAGCCATGGAGGGATCGGTCACCCGGTTGGTCATCTCCTGCGGGTCCGCGACGAGGTCGTACATCTCCCACTGGTCCAGCTTCCAGTAGTGGATCAGCTTGTGGGTGTCGGTCCGGATCCCGTAGTGCGCCCGCGTGTCGTGGTGGCCGGGATCGTGGTAGTAGCGGTAGTAGAAGCCGGATCGCCAGTCGGCGGGACGGCGGCCCTTTAGGATGGGGACCAGGCTCCGTCCCTGCATTTCCGGAGCCGCCGGGGCACCCGCCATCTCGAGGAAGGTCGGGGCGAAATCGCAGTTGATGGACAACGCCTCGCTCGTGGAACCGGCGACGATCACGCCCGGCCAACGGATCAGGAACGGCATCCGGATGGAGGGCTCGTACATGAACCGTTTGTCATAAAGCCCATGCTCGCCGAGGAAGAAGCCCTGGTCGCTGGTGTAGATCACGACCGTGTTCTCACGCAGCCCTTGGCTGTCCAGCCAGTCGAGCAACCGGCCGACGCCATCGTCCACTCCCTGCACGCAGGCGAGGTAGTCCTGCATGTAGCGCTGGTACTTCCACCGGTCGAGCGCCTCGCCACGGAGGGTCAACGGCCCCGTCGCCGAGGGAACCACAACCTCATCGGGCACCTCATCCAGCCAGGCTCCCACACCCTTGGCTGGAAGATCCGTCGGCGGGACCAGCTTGAGGTCCCTGCGGGTCAGGTCGCGGAAGACGCTCTGACGCTGCTGCCTCAAGGCGTCCGACCGACCACGGTAGTCGTCCCGCAACGTGGCGGGCTCGGCGATCTCCTCGCCGGCGAACTGGAGTCGGTGCCGCTCCGCCGGAGACCAATTGCGATGGGGAGCCTTGTGATGGCACATCAGGAAGAACGGCTTGTCCTTCGGGCGCTTCTCCAGCATCCGGATCGCGAGGTCCGTCGTGACGTCCGAGACGTGTCCGCGATAGATGCGGTGGCCGTCGCGGTCATAGAACACCGGGTCCTGGTAGCGGCCCTGCCCCGGGAGGATGTTCCATTCGTCGAAGCCCTGAGGTTCGGACCCCAGGTGCCACTTGCCCAACATGGCCGTGTGGTACCCGGCCTGCCGCAACCGATGGGCGACGGTCGTCGCGGAAGGATCGAGATTGTTGAAGACCGGAACGCCGTTCCGATGGCTGTACTGGCCGGTGAGGATCGAGGCGCGGCTGGGTGTGCAAATGGAATTCACCGCGTAGCAGCGGTCCAGCCGCATGCCTTCCCGCGCCAACCGATCCAATCCGGGCGTCTTGTTCCACGGGCTCCCGTAGGCGCTGATGGCCTGTGCCGCATGGTCGTCGCTGAGGATGAACAGGATGTTGGGTTTGCTGGGTGCGGCATCCGTCCTCGATCCAGCGGCCGACAGGAGCGCGGTCAGCAAAAGCAGGAAGCGTCGGAACCCTCCGAGGAACCGGAGCATCGAGGGGGAGGTCATCGGGCGAAGCATGTGGCGGGATTTCTCGGATCGGGAGCAAAATGCACCGCCAGCCTCTCCGGACTTGCCGCCGGACCCATCGAAGGCGCCCGATGGGCCCAGCACCATGCCTTGGTCCCAAGTCGCACTCCGATTCCTGATCCTCCTCCTGCTCGCCGCCGGATTCCGCCTGAAGGCCGCGGAGGCCTCCCGCCGGCCGCCGAACGTGGTCCTCATCTTCTGCGACGACCTCGGCTACGGCGACCTCGGTTGCTACGGCTCGCGCATCCCGACCCCAAACATCGACCGCCTCGCCGGGCAGGGCATGCGGTTCACGGACTTCTACGTGGGCCAGGCCGTGTGTTCCGCCTCCCGGGCCGCGTTGCTCACCGGCTGCTACCCGGGACGGGTCGGGATCCAAGGCGCGCTTGGCCCGGGTTCGAAGACCGGCCTCTCGGCAGCCGAGAACACCATCGCGGAGCTCCTCAAGACACGCGCCTATTCGACCGCGATCGTCGGCAAATGGCATCTCGGCGACTCCCCTGCGTTCCTGCCCACGCGGCACGGGTTCGACGAATGGCTGGGCTTGCCGTACTCGAACGACATGTGGCCGCATCACCCGACGGCACGCCAGTTTCCGGACCTGCCGCTCTACGACGGCGAACGGGTAGCCGAGATGATGCCGGAACAGGCGCGGCTGACGCGACGCTACACACAGCGGTCCGTGGACTTCATCCGACGCAACCGAGACCGCCCGTTCTTCCTGTACCTCGCCCACAGCATGCCGCACGTCCCCATCTTCCCCTCTCCTGAATTCGCCGGCCGCACTGGCCTCGGGAGCTATGCGGACGTGATCCATGAGATCGACGCTTCGGTCGGGACCGTGATGCAGACCCTGAAAGAGGAGCGGCTGGACCGTGAGACCCTGGTCATCTTCACGTCGGACAACGGTCCCTGGTCGGTGTACGGCGACCACGCGGGTTCCACCGGCGGCCTGCGGGGAACGAAAGGCACGAGCTTCGAAGGAGGCATGCGGGTACCCGCGATCTTCCGTTGGCCGGGGAAGATCCCGTCCGGAACGGTCTGCCGGGAGGTGGCGGGCACCATCGACATCCTGCCGACGCTCGCCCGCGTGGCGGGTGCCGCGATCCTGGCCACGCCGGTGATCGACGGTGGCGACCTGTCTCCCCTGCTCTTCCAGGAAAGGACCGCGCGGTCGCCGCGTCGGGCGCAGTTCATGTACTGGGGAACCCACCTTGACGCCGTACGCGCTGGCCGTTGGAAACTCCATTTTCCGCACCCACATCTGGTCCTCGAGAAGCCTGGCTCGGGCGGATGGCCGGGCGTGCTCCGGAACGGTCAGATCGGCCTCTCGTTGTACGATCTTTCAACCGATCCAACAGAATCGCGAAACGTCGCCGGACTCCATCCGGAGGTCGTGTCCCACCTGAGTTCGCTCGCGGAGGCCATGCGCGACGACCTCGGCGATTCGTCCCCGCCACGGGTTGGCCGGGGCATTCGTCCCCCGGGAATCCGGACCGACTGAACGCGCCCACCAGCTGCCCGTTGCCCGCTACTTGGGGGTGCGTTTCGGATGGGCGGAATGGAACGCCTCGAAGCCCTGATCGCCCTCAACCGTCTCGAACATGTCGGCCCCATTCGGCTGCGACAACTCCTCCGGCACTTCGATGACGACCCGGTGGCTGTACTCCACTCCCCGGCGGAGGTACTCCGGTCGGTCCATGGCGTCGGCGCCGAGACCGCCGATTCGATCTCGCGCTGGCGGGAACTCGCGGATCTCGAAGGGGAACTCCGACGCATCCAGCAGTCAGGTGTCCGGGTCCTCTGCGACCGCGATCCCGAATACCCACCATTGCTCCGGGAAATCTACGATCCACCGATCGTGCTGTACGTCCGTGGCACGCTGCTCGCATCGGACCGGAATGCAGTGGCCTTGGTCGGCTCCCGCCTGACGACCGCCTACGGCATCGAAACCGCGCGGCGCTTCGGATACCAGCTCGCCTATGCCGGGGTCGCCGTGGTGAGCGGCGGGGCGCGCGGGATTGACACCGCGGCCCATCAAGGGGCCCTCAGCGCCAAAGGCCGCACGATCGCCGTGCTCGGGACCGGCATCAACCGCGTCTTCCCACCCGAGAACGCGGACCTGTTCCACCAGATCGCGGAGAGAGGGGCGGTGATCACCCAGTTCCCATTCGACCGGCCCGCGGACAAGCAGACCTTCCCCATCCGCAACCGGATCGTCGCCGGCATGACCCTCGGCACCGCCGTGATCGAGGCCAACCTGAGCAGTGGCGCACTGATCACCGCCGATTTCGCAGTCGAGTACGGAAGACAGGTGTTCGCAGTCCCGGGTCGGATCGACTCCCCGCGCAGCCGCGGTTGCCACGAACTGATCAAGAAGGGGGCAAAGCTCTGTGAGGGCATCGAGGACATCCTCGGCGATTTCGAATACCTCTTTCCCCCTTCGAACAGACCCGACTCTGACACCGAGCCGGGCGCCACCGTCCCGCTCGGGGCCGCAGAGCAGGCGCTCTACTCCGTCCTTGGCCAAGGTGAGATGGATGCCGACGAACTCATCCGGGTGAGCGGCCTCTCGACCAGCGCCGCGAACGTCGCCCTGTTCTCGCTCGAGATGAAGCGACTGGTACGTCAGGCACCAGGACGACGGTTCTCACGGATCGGACATTCGGGTCAGGTCCGTTGACGTCGGCAAGCTTCGGCTGCTATCACCGGCGCGTTCTGATGAAGAAGGCACCCGCATCCCCCTCCCCACGTTTCCGGCGCATTCTGTTGAAGCTGAGCGGTGAGGCGTTGGGAGGAGTCGGCGGTTCCGGGATCGACCCGGAATGTGTCCACGACATGGCGGCTCAGGTGGCGGAGGTTCAGCGCCTCGGAGTCGAGGTCGTGGTCGTCGTCGGCGGAGGCAACATTTTCCGCGGCCTTCAGGGCTCCGAGAAGGGCATCGAACGCGCGACCGGCGACTACATGGGCATGCTCGCCACGGTGATCAACGCCTTGGCCTTGCAGGACGCTCTCGAGAAGCAGGGGGTCCAGACACGGGTCCAGAGCGCCATCAACATGACCCAGATCGCAGAACCGTTCATCCGCCGCCGCGCAGTGCGCCACCTGCAGAAGGGGCGCGTGGTGATCTTCGCCGCCGGAACTGGCAACCCCTACTTCTCCACCGACACCGCCGCCGCGCTTCGGGCGAACGAAATCGGCGCGGAAGTCGTGCTCAAGGCGACCAAGGTCGACGGCATCTACGACAAGGATCCGGTGAAGCACAAGGACGCCAAGCGGTACGAACAGGTCGCCTATTCCACCGCGCTGGAGAAGCAGTTGAAGGTGATGGATGCCGCTGCGTTCGCCCTCTGCATGGACAACAAGATGCCGATCATCGTGTTCGACTTCTTCAAAGCCCACAACCTGCGCAACGTGGTCCTCGGGAAAAAGGTCGGCACCCTCGTCACCACCTGATCGGCGTCCCGCCCGAAACCCCATCACCCCACATCCCATGACCATCGATGAAGTGCTTTTCGAGACCGAGGAAAGGATGCTGAAGACCGAGGACCACGTGGTCCACCAGTTCAGCGGCGTCCGCACCGGCAAGGCCACCCCCTCGCTGATCGAAAACGTGATGATCGAGGCCTACGGCTCGATGATGCGCCTCAAGGAGCTCGCCACGATCGCCGCCCCGGAATCGCGGATGCTCATGGTACAGCCCTTTGACACGGCCAACATGAAGGCGATCGAGAAGGGCATCCAGTCGGCAGGACTGGGCCTCAATCCCGCCGTCCAAGGTCGCTTCATCCGACTGGTGCTTCCTGAATTGAGCACCGAGCGGCGCCAGGAATACGTGAAGATCTGCAAGCGGATGTCCGAAGAAGGCCGGGTCGCCGTCCGCAACGAACGCCGTCAGGCGATCGAATCGCTCAAGAAGCTCAAGAACGACGGCGGCGTCTCCGAGGACGACATCAAGAACGCGGAGACCGAGGTCCAGAAGCTCACCGACGGATTCATCGCCAAGATCGACCAGCATCTGGCGGTGAAGGAGAAGGAAATCCTCACGGTTTGAGGTCTCCTGCGGTGCGCCCGGCAGAGATCGGGAGCCATCGTTGACAGAGGTGAATCCTCGGCGTACTCGTTTCGTGTCGCCAGTTCGTCACCTCAAATCCAGGAGTTCCATGTCTTTGCCTCGCATCTCGGAAACGGAGTGGGAAATCATGCGGATTGTCTGGCGTCGGCAACCCATCACGGCGGCCGACATCATCTCGGATCTCCAGTCCGAAGATCCTTCCTGGCACCCGGTCACCGCGAAGACCCTGCTCAACCGCCTCGTAAAGAAGGGCGCCTTGAGCTACAGCCCGCAAGGGCGGGCCTATCTCTACAGCGCCACGGTCAACGAGAAGGACTGTGTGGCTTCGGTTTCCAGTTCATTCCTGGACCGGGTTTTCGGCGGCTCCGTGGCCACCATGCTGGCCCACTTCGTCGACGGACGGCAGTTGTCCCAAAAGCAGATCCGCGAACTGAAGCAGGCGCTGGAAGAAGACGCCGGCAAGTGAACTGCTTGGAGGGTCGGCGTAACCCCTCTCGGTATGAACCCGGAAACCGTGCGCGATCTCGGCCTCGCCCTCCTTGGGGCATCGTCCCACGCCGCCATCCTTGGAATGGCCATACTCGGCGTCCGTAGTCTGCTTGGACGCCATCTGGGACCGGAATGGCGTTGTCTCCTCTGGCTGGTGGTGATCGTCCGGTTGGCCTGGCCCATCCAGCTCCCAAGTCCGGTCAGCCTGTTCAACCTCACCGGCCCCCTCCTTCCCCGCATTTCCGCTGCGGAAATCCCGGCCGAGCAATGGAATGGCATCGCACTGGTCTGGCTTTTCGGTGCGTCCATCTTGTTGATCCGCACACTCTTCGGGCATGCGAAGGCGTGGTGGATGGTTCGTGATTCCAAGCCGATCGACTCTTGGGAGGTTTGGTGGTTGTGGGAGAGTTGCCGTATCGAGTCCGGCATTTCCGCACCGGTCCGCCTCATGGAAAACGGTCGGGTTCAAAGCCCCTGCCTGATCGGTTCCATCCATCCGCGGCTCCTCGTTCCGGTCGGTTTTTCAACGACGTTTTCCCAAGAAGAAATGCGACTGGTCTTCCTCCACGAACTTGGCCATCTGCGAAGGGGCGACCTCCTCTGGAACTGGCTTCTCGAGATCGTCCGCGCGGTCCATTGGTTCAATCCGGTCGTCTGGACCGTCTACCGCAAATTGCGTGAGGATCGCGAAGAGGCGTGTGACGCCGACGCATTGTCGTCCACCCCAGGTTGCAACCAGACCTATGGAAGGGTCCTGCTGCGGGTTCTGGAACTCATGTCGCCCAGTCCGTCTCGGATTGGCAAGGCCCTGCTCCGATTCGATGGCGGTGCGGAAGCCCCGGAGTCCCTGCTGCACCGGGTGCGTGCCATCGCCCGATTCCGTACCGAACACCGGACCTGGGTGGTGGGTTTATGCACGGTGCTGGCATTCATCTTGGTCGGGCTGACCGATGGGGAACCCACCACCACGGGCCACCTCAATCCAGGAACCGTGGTTTCGGGGACGGCCACCTCGTAGTTCAGGCTTCGACGGCCCTGTGTTTCCGGTTGTCAGTGGCACTTCTGCTTCGACCAAATCGACCGGGTCGGCGCCATACCGGCTTCCTTCGTCGCTTGGGTCTCCAACCTGGGTTTCTCTTCAATTTCCATCCTGCTGGGCAACCATCGCCCAAACGGGAAACCGAGATGGGACCGTTGCTTTTAATGCCTTGGAATCAGCAGCTTGTCGGCGCATGCCGTCTTGGGGAACAAACGTAAACCTTACTTCAAGCATTCCGTCCTTCTCCGCGGGTCATCGGGTGATGGTCCGGAGCCGGGCGCATGATTGTCCCTTCAACCAACTGCGCCCGGCTTCATTCATTCCGGCCTCCCTCCCTTCCTTGCTGGTCGATGCAACGCATCCAAAGGCCGGTACCTGGCATGTCCTTCCGCAGTTTTCGTTTCCACGATCTGGAATGGGGATTGGCCTGCACGGGATCCCGCATCGCGCTGAAATCGGGGGAAACCGTCTGCGGCACCGGCCGATCTGAAGGGGTCCCAAGGGCTCTGCCACGTTGCCTTGGTTTCCGCCGCGCGGCAGCCTGAGGCATGGTCTTCCCCATCTTGCGCGGCTTTGGCGCCATGCTGATCGCATGCCTCGGGCTGAAGGGAGCCGAACCTTCATTCCCACCCGACTCGGAGAGATCGGCCACACGACCTCTGACTCCATCGGAAGCCGCCGCCGGATGGAAGCTCCCACAGGGATTCTCCGTCTCGGTGGTGGCCGCGGAACCCAACGTCCGTCAGCCCATCGCCCTGGCCTTCGATCCGCGGGGACGCCTCTGGGTGGCAGAGAACTTCACCTATGCGGAACCACCGGTGCTTTTCGCCACCAACCTCGACGACCGGGTCCTGATCCTCGAGGACAACGACGGGGATGGCCGGGCCGAATCCAGAAAGGTGTTTCTCGACGGCCTCAAGCTTCTGACCAGCGTGGAGACAGGGCTCGGTGGAGTCTGGTTGCTCTGCCCTCCCCGTCTGCTGTTCGTGCCCGACAACAATGGCGACGACATCCCGGATGGGCCACCCGAAACGATCCTGGACGGTTTCGACACCACCACCGGCAGCCACCACACCCTCGCCAATGGCCTTCGCTGGGGACCCGACGGATGGCTCTGGGGCCGTGTCGGGATCTCCAGTCCCACCCGGGTCGGGCGTCCCGGCGACCCGGAATCCGCGCGGATCAACATGGGCGGCGGCATCTGGCGCTACCATCCCAAGACACGCCGGGTCGAGTCAGTGGCCCACGGCACAACCAATCCATGGGGCAACGACTGGAATGCCGAGGGAGAACCCTTCTTCATCAACACCGTCATCGGACACCTGTGGCATGCCATTCCCGGTGCCCACTACCGCAGGATGTACGGCGAGGATCCCATCCCCTACGTCTATTCGCCGATCGAGCAGCACGCCGACCATTTCCACTTCGACACCGGAGCCGGTTGGACCCGCTCCCGCGCGGGACAACAGGACGGCTCCGTGGCCATCAGCAGCGACTCCCTGGGCGGAGGTCATGCGCATACCGGGCTCTTGATTTACCAGGGTGGCAACTGGCCGGCCGAGTACGAGGGTGCTCTCTTCACGCTCAATCTCCATGGACGGCGCATCAACCGCGAGCGCCTCGAACGCAAGGGTTCGGGCTACATCGGCAGGCACTCCCCGGACTTTGGCTTCTCCCCGGATCCATGGTTCCGCCCGACCGACATCATCCAAGGACCCGACGGCGCCGCCTACATTGCCGACTGGTCGGACACCGGTGAGTGCCATGAACACGACGGTGTGCACCGGAGTTCCGGCCGCATCTACCGCCTGGCCTACACCAACGCGCCGGGCACCTCTGCCGCCTTCGGGGCCAGCCCCACTTTGGAGGAGTTGATCGAAAGCCAGTCGGGGAAATCGGAATGGCGGCGGCGCATGGGAAGGATTCTCCTCCGTGATCGGGCCGCTGCCGGAAATCTGGGTGAGCTCGCCATTTCGACTCTCCAGGAAAGGTTGGCCTCGGATCCATCCCGCCTGGGACGCCTCCGCGCGCTTTGGGCCTTGGTGGCTTCGGATGGAGCCTCCCCGGAGCTGCTCCGACGTCTTCTGAGGGACCCGGACGAGCATGTCCGCAGCTGGGCCGTACGTCTTCTCGCCGACGAACTCCCGGAACCCGGCGCGCCGACCGTGGGTGAACTCACGGTTCTCTCCCGCACCGACCGATCCGCGCTGGTCCGGCTCTACATCGCCTCGACCTTGGGAAGGATGCGCCACGAGCAACGCGTCCCCATCCTGACGGCGCTGAGTCTCCGATCCGAAGACGACGCCGATGCCAACCTGGGACGAATGTTGTGGTTCGCCCTGGAACCGTTGGTGAACACGCATCCCAACGAGGCGCTGGGCATCGCGGCCGACTCAAGGATCCATCTGCTGAGACACAACCTCACCCGACGGATGGCGGAAGAACTGCCCCGTTTCCATCTCCAACTCGGAGAACTGCTGAAGAAGGTCACGGACCGTCCTTCAACCGAACAATTGGACGTCCTCGAGGCACTTGCCACCGGCCTGCGGGGTGCAAGAAAGGTTGCCGCACCGGGCGCCTGGTCTGCAGCCTCGAAGAGGTTCGCCACCAGCCAGGATCCGCGGGTCCGAGCACTGGCCGTCGAACTGGGCTCCGTGTTCGGCGACGGCCGAGCCATCGACTCCCTGAAGTCGACTGCACGGGACAAACAGGCGGATCCAACAGCCCGCAGGTCCGCCTTGTCCGCCATCGTGGAGGCGCGTCCCGAGGGACTCGGTGAACTGCTGAAGGAACTGGCCGAGGAGCGAGATCTTTGGACGGAATCGCTCTTGGGCTTGATTGGGATCGGCGACTCCGCCGCACCCGCGTTGATCGGAGGCAAGCTGCGTTGGATGCAGCCTCCGGATCGGGCACGGGTCATCGCCGCGGCTGCTTCCCGCGTCCCCACTTCCAAGGCCGTCCTCGAAGCCGTCGCCGACCGACGGATCGCCGCTTCAGACATTTCCCCGGCGGTGGCCCGTCAAATCGTCGGTCTGGGCGACGAATCGCTCTCGCGACGTCTCGGGGAACCCTGGGGAACGGTGGGAGCCGCGGATCCGGATCTCCGCCAGTCGATCGAACGGCTTCGAATGGAACTCTCGGCGGCCACCGGGAAGGAGGACCTTGTCGCGGGCCGACGCCTGTTCCAACGGGTCTGTGCATCCTGCCACAAGCTCTACGGCGAAGGCGGCGAATTGGGGCCGGATCTCACCGGATCGGGGCGTTCCGACCTGGGCTACCTGCTTGAGAACGTTGTCGCTCCCAACACCGTCGTGGCCGCCGACTACCGGATGACCGTGGTCGAAACCAAGGACGGCCGCATCCTCAACGGCCTGCTGCGGTCACCGAATCCCGGAACCATCACACTGCTGACAGCTGCCGGTCCGCTGACGCTGACCCGCGAAGACGTGGGCCGGATCGAGACGCAATCCGGTTCGATGATGCCGGAGGGACTTCTCGACGGAATGACCCCGGTGGAACGACGCGACCTCGTAACCTACCTGCGCCATCCGACCCAAGTCGCCCTTCCCACGAAGGAATAGCCTACGAAAGAAAAAGGGCGCCCGATCCAGTGATCGGACGCCCTCTCAACGGCCGGGAAACCCCTGGGGTCAGCCCAGCTTGCCGAGCAACTCGGCGTTGGTCTTGTGCTTCTTCAAGGCGGCGATGAGCGTCTCCATCGCCTCGACCGGCTGGAGGTCCGTCATCATGCGGCGGAGCTTGCGGATCGCGTCGATTTGGTTCGCGGCGAAAAGCTTCTCCTCCTTGCGGGTGCCCGACTTCGGGATGTCGATGGCCGGATACAGCCGGCGCTCGGACAGCTTGCGGTCGAGGATCAACTCCATGTTTCCGGTGCCCTTGAACTCCTGGAAAATGAGCTCATCCATACGGCTACCAGTGTCCACCAACGCCGTCGCGAGGATCGTCAGGGAACCGCCCTCCTCCACCTTGCGCGCGGCGGCGAACATCTTGCGCGGGATCTCAAGCGCCCGTGCGTCGACACCGCCGGTCATGGTGCGTCCGGAACCGCCGTGGACGGAATTGTAGGCGCGCGCCACGCGGGTGATCGAGTCGAGCAGGACGAACACGTCCTTGCCGGATTCCACCATCCGTCGGCAGCGCTCGATCATGAAGCGGCTCAGTCGCACGTGGGTCTCCAGGTCCTGGTCGTTGCTCGACGCGACGACCTCGGCCTTCACGCTCCGCTGGAAGTCGGTGACCTCCTCGGGACGCTCGTCGATCAGGAGAACCATCACATGGACCTCGGGATGGTTGGTCGTGATGGCGTTGCAGATCTGCTTGAGGATCGTGGTCTTGCCGGTGCGGGGCGGCGCGACGATCAGGCCGCGGGTTC
The DNA here is from genome assembly GCA_945860685.1 of Akkermansia muciniphila. GTDB lineage: Bacteria > Verrucomicrobiota > Verrucomicrobiia > Limisphaerales > UBA9464 > SXXZ01. The sequence continues at coordinate 560 of CAMASJ010000068.1, read as the reverse complement.
CCTTTCCGATCGGGGTCACCAAGTCGATGATGCGCGTCTCGATCAGGTCGGGCGCGGTTTCGAGCTGGAACTTGTCGATCGGATCGATGGTGGTGAGGTTCTCGAACCGCATCGAATGCAGGTAGTCCTGATACGAGCGCCCGTTGACCTCGATCACCTCGCGCATCTGCGGGCTGCTCCCACGGTGCGGCGGGTTCACGGAACACTTCACCTGGCAGCCCTCACGCAGCGATAGGCGCTTGATCGAATCCGGCGTCAGGAAGACGTCGATGGGTTTCGGCGAGAAATTACCCTTGGACGAACGGAGGAACCCGAAGCCCTTCTCCGAGATCTCCAGCCAGCCTTCCATGATCACCGGCTCTCCCACCGGTTGCGGAGGAACACCGCCTCCGCCGCCCTGGCCCTGATAGCCACCCTGAGGGCCATTGTTGAACTGGCGTCCGCCGCCACCACCACCACCGCCACCGTGCCGGCCTTGGTTGTGGCCGCTGTGCCGGTGCTGCTGGTGCCCGCCGCCACGACCGAACTGGCGACCGCCACCGCCACCGCCACCGCCACCG
>CAMASJ010000067.1 GCA_945860685.1 Akkermansia muciniphila | reverse complement strand
AGGAGCTGGAGCGGGCCAAGGCGAAGATCATCGGGCAGCGCAAGATCTCCAGACAGGACCTCGGCCAATGCGCCATGTCCCACGCCCTGGACGAACTCTACGGACTCGGATACCGGAACCACGAGACCGAGGCGGAACGTGTCGCCGCGGTCACCCTTGAGGAGATCCGCGAGGCGACGGCCCGCTATCTGGTGGCGGACCGCGCGGTGGTGGCGATCCTACGGGGCACCCGCGCATCGGGCGCCGGTTCCGGGGAATGAAAAAACGCGCCGGGGAAAACCCATAAACCCCGGCGCGTCGGCCTTTCGGCCTTTTCGGGCGCCCTACCGAGAGCGCTCCTTCAGCACCTCAAACTGCTTGTCCCCATCGCGGATGAAGCTGACCAGGACTCGGCCCTTGGCCTTTCGGACCTCGTCCCGAAACTCCATCACGGTGGTGACAGGCACATGGTTGATATCGGTGACCACATCCCCCGGCTTGAGCTCGAACTGGGCCGCGAGGGAGCCGTCGGCGACTTCCGTGATGATCACACCCTCGGTCTGCTTGACCTGGAAGCGCTCCGCCAGGTCCTCGTCGAGGTCCTTGACCGTCATGCCGAGTTCCATGGTGGGCGTCTCCTTCTTCTGGCGCGGACGCGGACGCGTGGAGGCCATCCGCTTCTCCGGCGGCGGCATCTCCGCGGCGGTGACCTTGACCTTCATCGACTCATGGCCGCGGATGACTTCCAGCACGAGTTCCGTGCCTGGACGCTTGAGAGAAATCGTGCTGCGCAGGGCCTTGGTGGTCGGCGTGGCCTTGCCGTCGACGGCCACGATGACGTCGGCCGGGCTCAGCAACGATCCGTCTGCCGGTCCGCCCTCCACGATCGTGCTGATGAGCACGCCGTTGGTGGCCTTGGTGTCCAGGTCCCGCTGGTTCCGGGATTCCTTCAGGTCCTGGATGCGGACACCCAACCACGAGCGGGCGAACTTCCCGTCCGCAATCAGCCGGTCGCTGACCTCCCGGGCCAGGTTGGCCGGGATGGAGAACCCGATCCCGACCGGGGCGCCCATGGAGGTCCGGATCATGGAGTTCACACCGATGACCTCGCCCTCGATGTTCACCAACGGGCCGCCGGAGTTGCCCATGTTGATGTTGGCGTCGGTCTGGATGAAGTCCTGATCGAACAAGGCGCCCATCTCACGCACCTCGCGGCCCTTGGCGCTCACATGACCGAAGGTGACGCTATAATCGAGGTGGAACGGCGCGCCGATGGCGATGGCGAACTCACCCACACGGACCTTTTCGGAATCCGCGAACCGGATCGGCACCAATCCCGGGACCTTCTCCTTGAGTCGGATCACAGCGAGGTCCGACTCCGGATCACGGCCCCGGATCTCCGCCTTGAACTCGCGGCCGTCCTTGAACGCCACGGTGATCTCCTCCGCGCCTTCGACGACGTGGTTGTTGGTCAGGATGTAGCCGTCGGCGGTGAGGATCATCCCGGAACCCTGCCCCGCCTGAAGCGGCACCCTCGACGAGGGCCGCTTCTCCCCGGATTCGGATTCGGATCCGGATCCTGAATCCGGGCTGCCGCGGCGACCGCGCCCCGATCCTTGGCCCCGGAAGAACTCCATGAACTGTTCCCAACGCTCCCGCTGCTCCTCGGGAATCCGTTCCAGGAAATCCTCGGGGGCGGAACCGGCCATGCCGTCCATGCGGGATTGCACATGGATCACCACCACCGAGCGCGACGCGGACTCGGCCACCTCGACGAAGGCCTCGTTGAGTTTCCGGGCCATCTCCAAGGCCGGGGAAGCCGCCTTCAGCGAGGGGCATCCCAGGACGAGGAAACCCAGGACCAAGGGACGGAGAACCATGGGGGGACGGATCATGACGGTAATCCTAGCGCGGGGTCGCCGGTTCGCCAGCGGCAGATTCAGCCGCATTGTTTGACTCTTGCGACGGGCCACCGATAGCGTTCTCCTCGATGCTTCCCGTCATTGAGAACCTGCTCGTGCTCCAGGACCGCGACCGCCGCCTCCGCCGGATCCAGGCCGAACTCGATGCCGTGCCCGCCCAGCGTCTCCATCTGCAGACGAAGGCCGCCAAGGCCGCCGCCGAGTTCGACACGGTGAAGAAGCGGGTGCAGCAGATCGAAAGCGACCGGAAGAAGCTGGAGCTGGAGGTGGACACACTGAAGGACCGGATCGGGAAGGTCCGTTCCCAGCAGAACGACACTAGAAGCAACGACCAATACAAGGCGTACCAGCATCAGATCCAGACCACGGAAGGCGAGATCTCCCAGTTGGAGGACCAGCAGCTGTCCCTGATGGAACTCGCGGAGACCGGGGCCAAGGAGGTCGCCGCCGCGTCGCGGATCAACGCCGAGGTCAAGGCGGAGACCGATCGGCACCTGGCCGACCTCGCCACCCGCGAGGCCCGGTTGAACGAGGAGATCGATGAGGCCGCGGACGCACGGGACGAGGCCGCGTCCCGCGTCGACGACGCGACCCTCAGCCGCTACGAACGCCTGGTGAAGACCAAGGGCGACAACGTGATCGTCGGGGTCGGCGGTGGCGTGTGCGGCGGATGCCACGTCAAGCTGACCACCCAGGCCACGGTCTCTGCCCGCGGACAAGCCGAGATCGTCCCCTGCCCCAACTGCGGCCGGATCCTCTACTTCACCTCGGACATGGGTTGATCCGGTCGGCGTTGGCATCACCACGATTCCAAGCCAGCTTCGAGTGCGATGCCCTTGATCCGGATCCTGGTGGATGGCTACAGCCTCCTGCATGCTTGGCCCGCGCTGGAGCCGGCGAAGGCCCGTCATTCCGAGGAGGCACGCACCGCGCTCGTCCGGGTATTGTCCGAGTACCAAAACCGCCTCGGCACACCCATCACCGTGTTCTTCGACGGCCAAGGCCGGAAGCCCACGGTGTCGAAGGAGGCCGGCGAACCCATCGAGGTCATCTTCTCGAAGTCCGGACAGACGGCGGATGACCTGATCGAACGGGCGGCCTACCGGTTCCGCGAATACGGTCCCGTGCTCGTGGTGACCGACGACTTCGCGGAGCGGGATCTGGTCACCGGCTTAGGGGGACTTTGCTCCAGCTGCGCCACCTTCATCGCCCAGATCGAGGGCGAGATGGACCAGACCCGACGCGACCTCGCCCGCATCAACCGGCGCGAACGCCAGGAATTCCGGAGACGCGGCTGAACCGGAAGTCCCGCTTTCGTGGAAGCCGGAGGAAGTCGGCGCTCAGTTCAGGGGCATCTCGCGGCTGAGGTCGGCGAGGACCTCACGAGCCCTCTTGATCTCCGGGGACTGGGAATTCTCCTTCTCCGCAGCCGCGACGAGCAGCTGGAGCGCCTTGTAGAGATCGCGTCGCGCATCGGCGAGATCGGCCAGGCTCTGGAGCATGCGCTCGAACGCCTCGTCGGAACGTCGGTGCTGGGCCTCGATCCGCCCCAACTCGTCCCTCAGCTTCTGGATCTCGCCGGGAACATCCATGCCGTTGGCGGACAGCAGCCCCTCGTTGTCACGCAGGCGACGCTCGGTCTCCATGGCGAGCGAACGCAACCGGTCCAGTCGATCGATTTCTTCCCAGTTCAAGTTCCCCTTCCCAAGTCCCGGGTTTCCCTCGGGTCTTTTCCTTAGGGCGTAGGGTAGAAACCCCGAGCGGGTTGGGAAACGAAAACAGCCGTCGGATGGGAAAAAATACGGTCCCGATCGCATCCGACATTTCCGGATTGCCGGCGAACTTCGCAGCGCGAGGGTTGGCCGCGATGAAGGTCACGCTCTTCCTCGAGGTCGTCTCGTCCTGGTGCCATTGGGTCGAACCCACCTGGGCCCGCCTGCGCGCCGAGTTCGGCGACCGCGTGGAGTTCGACTGGAAAGTCGCCTTGATGGATCCGTCCGGGCTTCCGGCAAGCCGGGCGCAGTGCGATTGGTTCTACCGGCGCAGCGGAACCTTGGTGCGTTCCCCATACATGCTGAGTTCCGAATGGTTCGAGCCCGGCCTTTCCGAATACCTCGCGCCCAACCTGGTTCCGGAAGCGGCCAGGGAACTCGGCATCCACGACGACCGTGCACGGTTGGCCATCGCCGAGGGTGCGGTGCTCCGGGGGCTCAAGGTCGCCGATTGGCAGGTCTCCGTCGACCTGGCCGCGAAGGCCTGCGACCTCGATCCGGAGGAGTTGATGCGTTTCGCGCGCAACCCGGAGATCGAAGCGCGCTGCCGTCGGTCGACCGCGGAGTTCCATGCGTTGGGCCTTCGGCAGAGGCCGGCCTTCGTGCTTGAGAACCGGATCGGGGACCGGGCCACCCTCTCCGGTTTCGTGGCTCATGCCCCGCTTGCGGCCACCATTGAGGCGATGCTCTCCGACGCGGCCAGCTATGAATCCTACGCCGTCCACCACGGCGGTCCTCCTCCGGGCTGATCAGGGTGGATCCATGGCCGATCCAAGGAGTCTCGCCCGGAGCCGGCCGCTGACCGCGACAGCCGTAGGGACGATGGGGCCAACGTGAAAGGCCGCCGGCCCGTTGAGGAGCCGGCGGCTTGAGGTGCAGGGAACCGGAATCGGATCAGGAGTTCTTCTTGGTCTTCTTGGTGGAACCCTTCTCCGGCCGGACCCCGGCGCTCGCCTTCACAACCACTTCGGTTCCGGAACCGTCCTTGCGGAGCAGGCCCTTCACGTAGTCGCCGGGCTTCACCTCGGCCGCAGCGATGGACTTGCCGTCACGTTCGAACTGGCTCTCCGAGGCGATGACCACCTTCCGGGTGCCGTCCTTGCGGGCGAGCAGCAGATGGTCGGACTCGACCGACTCCACCTCGCCGCGGAACGGATAGGTGGAGCGGGTTGAGGCCTTGGCGGCGGCCGTTTCCGTGTCGCCGGAGACGCTGGAGACCGCCTTCTCGGCGGCGACGGCGGAACCCGCGAACAGCAGGGCGGTGGTAATGGCAAGGATGCGGAGCATGGGGGACTTCATGTGTTTGTTTGGGTGTCGGTTTGTTGCCTTCGGTCGGCGTTTGGGTGTGCCGACATCCATGAATACGCGGGCAGTGCCGTTGGATTTTCAGGGGTCAGCTGGGCAAGCGAATCCCGATGCACGAAGCGCGTTCTGTGAAACGGAACGTTGACAAACCCGGTGCTGGAACCGTATTTAACGCCCCTTTTCTAGGAACTGAGATATGCCGAATACGAAGTCTGCCGAGAAGCGCGTCCGCAGCAGTGCCCGCAAGGCCGCCCGCAACAAGTCCATCACCTCCCGTGTGAAGACCTTCGAGAAGAAGTTCGTCACCCAGGCCGCCGCCGGCAAGGTGGAGGACGCCAAGGGCGCCCTGTCCGCCGCAATCTCCGCCTACGCCAAGGCGGCCAAGGGTGGCGTGATCAAGAAGAAGACCGCGCAGCGCAAGGCTTCCCGCCTCCAGTTGGCCCTCAACCGCGCGGCCGCGGCTCCCAAGGCCACCAAGACTGCCAAGGCCTGATCGCCAAGCACGTTCTCCCTGTCCTTCCTCCGCAGCTTCCCCAACGGGATCCCAACGACGGAACAGACTTCGGGAATCAGAAAAGCGGCACCGGTTCCGGTGCCGCTTCTTCGTTTGGAGACCTGACTCCGGATCCTCCGATCCTGGCCCATTGCGGAATGGGCACCCTGGGGACGGGGCGTTCGGACCGGTTCAACCCTTCTCGATGCAGGCGTAAGCGTTGTGGTTGTGGATGCTCTCTTGGTTCTCCGCCTCCACCTTGTACCACGAGATGCCCGGATGCTGGTTCAACCGCAGCGCCACATTGCGGACCAGGTCCTCGACGAACACCGGGTTCTCATAGGCGCGTTCCGTCACCGCCTTCTCGTCCTCCCGCTTCAGCAGCGAATACATCTCGCTGGAACCGCTGGCCTCGATCCAGGCGATGAGTTCCTCGATCCAGATGATCTTCTCCGAACGGATCTGGACGGTCACCTCGCCCCGCTGGTTGTGGGCGCCGTACTTGCTGATCGCCTTCGAGCAGGGGCACAACGTCGTGACGTTGGCCTTCACGGTGAGGACGAAGTCGAGTTCTGTCCCGTGCATCGCCGCGTCGAAGCGGACCTGGTAGTCCATGACGCCTTCCTTGCCGGAGACCGGCGCGCGCTTCACAAGGAAGTAGGGGAATTCCATCTCCAGGTGGGCGCTGTGGGCCTTCAGGCGCTCCTGCATGGCGCGGAGGATGTCGGGGATGTTCTCCACGTGGACCACGCCGCCGTGGCTGTTGAGCACCTCGACGAACCGGCTCATGTGGGTGCCCTTGAATTCCTTCGGCAGGTCCACGAAGAGGCCGATCGTGGCCACCGTGTTCTGGAGGTCGTGGGTGCGATCTCGGATCTGGATGGGGAACCTCAGGCTCCGCACACCGACCTTGTCGATGCGCAGTTGCCGGTGATCGGGTTCGCTTTGCTTGTCGGAAAGGGGCTTCACGGATGGGGCGGTGGTACCGAAGGCGACGGTGGCGTCCGGTGACAGGAGTGGCGGCCTGGCGTTCAACGCCGTCGACCGTATCACCGCGTCGCGGTCGCGCAAAAAGAGTTTGGTCCGTAGGCCCTGCTCCCTAGCCTGAGGCGCCATGCGCCGGAAGAACCCGCTGACGTCCCTCTTGTTCCCGCTGCTCTCTGCCCTCCTCGCCTTCGAGGCCTTCGGCGAACGCTTCCGGGTGGCCACATACAACGTCGAGAACTACCTGCTGGAACCGGTCGGAACACGCACCCCGAAGCCCGAGGCGCAACGGGCCAAGGTCGCCGAGATGATCCTCTCGATCCGGCCCGACGTGATCGCGTTCCAGGAGATCGGGGGCACCAACGCGCTCCTGGAGATCAAGGCCCGCCTGGCCGCCAAGGGACTCGAACTGCCGCACATGGAACTGGTCCACGGCGCGGACGAAGCCATCCAGGTCGGCGTCCTGAGCCGGTTCCCCATCGTGTCCCGCAACCCACACACCAACGGGAGCTTCCTCCTCGACGGCCGCCGCTTCCGCGTGAGCCGCGGCTTCCTTGAGGTCGGCATCCAGCCGTCCCCTAGCTACCGGTTCACCCTGTTCACCGCCCACCTCAAATCCAAGCGCACCACCGCCGCCGCGGACGAGGCCCAACTCCGCGAACAGGAGGCGCGCCTGCTCCGCGGGCTCGTCGAGGAGCGGCTCAAGGAGAAGCCCGACGCCAACATCGTCGTGTGCGGGGACTTCAACGACACCAAGGATTCCCGCGCCATCCGCGCCCTGGTCGGCGGCAACACGCGGACGCCTCTCACCGACACGCGGCCCGTGGAACGCAACGGGGACCACCTGCCGTCCGAGAATCCGCGCTGGGACCCGCGCCATGTCGCGTGGACCCACTTCTACGGCAAGGAGGACACCTACAGCCGTTTCGACTACCTGCTGCTTTCGCCCGGCATGGTCCGGGAGTGGCGCCGAGAGGGATCCTATCTGCCGGTCGTCGCCGACTGGGGACTCGCCTCCGACCACCGGCCGGTCGTCTGCGAGTTCGAATCCGAGGAACGCTGAAGCCATGCAAGAGAGCCACCGCGTCGAACGCACCCTGTCCGAGCGGATGCTGCAGGCGATCCCCTTCGGCATCGGAAGCACCAAGCCGAAGCACTTCCGCGACATGGCCGGGATCGTCTGGCGAAACCGCGACAATCTCGCGTACGGCTGGAAGGTTCTCAGCCAGGGCGTCTGCGACGGCTGCGCGCTGGGCGTGGCCGGTCTCCACGACTGGACGATCGAGGGCACGCATCTGTGCATGACCCGCCTGAACCTGCTTCGGTTGAACACCATGCCGGCGATGGATCCGGGCCTGCTCGGCGACGTCCAGAAACTCCTTGCCCTCGACAACGCCGCGCTCCGCGAACTGGGCCGGCTTCCCTACCCCATGCTGCGTCGCGCGGGCGAACCCGGCTTCCGACGCGTTTCCTGGGACGAGGCCCTGGCGCTGGCCGGAAGCCGCATCCGGGCGACGGCTCCGGACCGCATCGCGTTCTTCGTCACCGCCCGTGGCGTGACCAACGAGGTCTACTACATGGCCCAGAAGGCGGCCCGCTTCCTCGGCACGCCGCATGTCGACAACGCCGCGAGGCTCTGCCATGCGCCGAGCACCACCGCGATGAAGTTCGCGATCGGCCATGCCGCATCGACGTGTTCCTACCGCGACTGGTATGGCACGGACCTCATCGTGTTCTTCGGCTCCAACCCGGCGAACGACCAACCGGTGACCACCAAGTACCTGCACGAGGCCAAGGCCCTCGGCACGCGTGTCGCCCTGGTGAATCCGTATCTCGAGCCGGGCATGAAGCGGTATTGGGTCCCCAGCTCGGCCGCCTCCGCGCTCTTCGGCACCGGCATCGCCGACTGGTGGTTTCCGGTCACCCAGGGCGGCGACATCGCCTTTATCGCCGGCGTGCTAAAGGTGCTCTTCGCCCGTGGCTGGGTCCGTGATGACTTCGTCCGGGAACACACCGTGGGCATCGAGTCGCTGCGCGAGTCCGTCGAGGCGACGTCCTACGAGTTCCTGGAGGCCTCGGCAGGGCTGCCTCGAGCTTCCATGGAGGAGTTCGCCGAACTGCTCCACCGGTCCCGCAACGCGGTCTTCGTCTGGAGCATGGGCATCACCCAGCACGGCTACGGGGGAGACGCCGTCAGCGCGGTGCTCAACCTCGGGCTGGCAATGGGCTATGTTGGCCGCGAGAAGACCGGACTGATGCCGATCCGGGGTCACAGCTCGGTCCAAGGCGGCGCCGAGATGGGCTGCTACGCCTCGGCCCTGCCGGGCGGCAAGCCGCTCACCGACGGCCATCGCGCCGCCCTCGCCGAGTCCTACGGGTTCCCGATCCCCGCGGGCCCGGGCCTTTCCGCCGTGGAGATGGTCGAGGCCTGCGGCTCTGAATCGTTGGACGTCTTCTACAACGTCGGCGGCAACTTCCTCCGCACCCTGCCCGATCCGGACCATGTGGCCCGCGCCCTCGGGAACGTCCCGCTGCGCATCCACCAGGACATCGTCGTGACCGACCAGATGCTCCTGCCCGCACGGGAAGCGGTCCTGCTGCTCCCCGCCAAGACCCGCTACGAACAGGACGACGGCGGCATCGAGACCACCACGGAACGTCGCATCGCCTTCTCACCCGAGATCCCGCGGCAGGTCGGCGAAGCCCGGGCCGAGTGGAAGATCCTGCGCGACGTCGCCGCGGCCGCCCGCCCCGAGGCGGCCCACCTTCTGGGCGGCGCCGACGGCTGGGCGCTCCGTGCGGAGATCGCCCGGATCGTGCCCTTCTACGGCGGCTGCGAGGACCTTCGGTCCACCGGCGACGCCATCCAGTATGGCGGGCAACGGCTCTGTGACGGCGGCCAGTTCGGGACACCCGACGGCAAGGCCCATTTCCGGGTCGTTCCCCTGCCCGCTGCCGCGGTCGAGTCACCGGAGTTCGACGGCGCTCACGGCGCAGAAGACTCCTTCGTCGTCAGCACCCGGCGGGGAAAGCAGTTCAATTCGTTGATCTACGCCGAGGTGGATCCGTTGACCGGCGCCGGTCGGGACGCGGTCTTCATCGCCGCCAAGGATGCGGCGCGTCTTGGTCTTGAATCCGGCGACAAGGTGGAGCTTTCAAACGCGGCAGGCACATTGCTCGGAACCGCGTTCATCGCCCCCATCAGCCCCGGCAACCTCCAGGTGCATTGGCCCGAGGGCAACACGCTCCTCCGCGCAGGTCGTGTGGATCCGGCCAGCGGGGTGCCCGAATACAACGCCCGGGCACGCCTCCGCCGCGCTCCCGCGGTCGCCCACTCAGGGGCCTGACGGCTCCACCTCGAGGATGCGCCCCGGAAGCCAACCGCGGCCGCTCTTGAAATCGGTGGGCCGCGTGTACTCCAGCACGTAGAGACGACCGCCCGAGAGATGCAGGTCCAACGGACGTCCCAGCGGCGCCAGGAAGGTCTTCGTTGTCGCCTCCCAAACCTCGGCGTCCGACGTCCTTGAAGGACGCACCGACAGGACGTCGAAGCCGGCGTCCTTCCCTTGGTCGCCCGAGATCAGGTTCCCGAATCGTCCCACGAGGAAGGCATTCCGCCATGCCGCGGGCCAACGGCCGTCCAGCCACACCATCCCCGCGGGCGAGGAGTGCGGTGAGAAGGTCCAGCCGGTTCGGCCTTCGGGCTGTCCATCGGGACCGAGGTTCTTCACCGGGCGCACGAACGAGACGCCCTCCGGCGATTTCGGCGTGTGCGGATACGCTGCCCGCGTCGGACTCCAATCCTCGAACTGGTGAGGAAACCCGTGATGCCGCGGGGACTCGCCGGATGCCGGCGGACGTATCCAATCCATCTCCTCGCAGGCATGCGCGTCGGGACCGTTGGAGACGCTGAAGAGGTGGCCCGAGGAATCCCAGGCGAAGCTCCAGGCGTTCCGGATGCCGCGCGCCACGACCTCGGGCTCGCGTGACTCGGACTCCGGATCGAAACGCAGCAGTGCCGCGGTGAGATCCGTTTCCCCCATCGTTCCCAGACGGGGATCCGATCCACGCTCGCCGCCGTCCGTCCGCGAACCCGAGGCGAGATAGAGGCGTCCGTCGGGACCGACGGCGACATGGGACGCGCCATGGTTGTAGGGACCGATCCCCCAGGGGTAGCGCATCTGGAACCACGCCTTCGGAGCCGTCGGATTGCCCTGCGGATCGACCCGGGAGGCCCGATGGATCGTAACCTCGTTCGTCACCAGACCGGTTCCTTCTTCGCGACGATGGTTGGTCACGATCCACAGGCGGCTCCGCGTGTCGAGATGGAGGCCTGCGGCGGAGATCCCGGCGCCACCGTTCGGCAGGTAGTCGGCCGCGGCGAACAGCGGAGTGATCTTCCGCGTCGCGAGATCCAGGCGGCGGACGGATCCGTCGCCGGTCAGCAGATAGGCCACCCGTCCCTTGCCGTCGCCGGCAATGCGCACCACGAACTCGTTCAGCCGAACCGTCTCCCGGACCCGCGTTCCCTCGGGCGCCTTCGGCAACGGCTCGTAGGCATTGGCCTTCACCAGGTCGGCGAAGGTCTTGAACGGCGAATCGGCGCGAATGCGGGCCACCTCGTCCGCGGAAAACGCGCCGCCCGGGTTGCCCCACTGGTTGAAGACGAACGTGAGGACATCGGCGACGCCCGGGTCGTCGAGGACCACGGCCGGCATCAGGTTGTTGTAGGCCTTTCCGTTGACGGTGATCGGTCCCTGGAGTCCTCCGACCACCGCGGCCACCGCCGACCGGCGTCCTTTGTCGCCCATGAGGAAATCGGAGGCGGCCAACGGCGGATAGGTCCCCGCAGCACCCCGTCCCGTCACCTGGTGGCACATCGAACAGTGGGCGATGTACAAGGTCTGCCCACGACGGACCTGGCCGGCCAGGTCCGACGGATTCCCTGCGGCGTTGGCTAGGAAAGCGCCGAGAAGCCAGGAGAACAGTGTTGTCAGAGCCGATCGTGGGAACACGCCGCAGACGCTATTCATCGCGGGTCTCGGATCAAGTTCACTTCATCCCCAGCCGTCGTCCGGAAGTGTGGGTCAGCCCGTCACCACGGTGCCCAAATCGACCTGACGCACCGCCACACAGAGCTCAAATCCGTGTGAATCCGTGTCCAACCCCAATCCGATCAGTGGTCACGCTTCAGAAGGTACTCGGCGATCGCCTCGAGGGCCGTCGCCTTGCCGCGGAACGGCTTCAGCGCGGCAAAGGCCTTCCGCGTGAGGGCGGCAGCGATGCGGCGGGATTCGTCGAGGCCGACGATCGCCGGGTAGGTCGCCTTGCCCGCCTTGACGTCCTTGCCCGCGGTCTTTCCGAGCACCTCGGAGGATTGGGTCACATCGAGGATGTCGTCGATGACCTGGAACGCGAGGCCCACGTGGTAACCGAAGTCCGTGAGCGCCTCGAGCTGCTGGGGCTTGCAGCCGACGCTCATGCCGCCGAGACGCACCGAACAGCAAAGCAGCGCGCTCGTCTTGCGTTCATGGATGTAGCGCAACTGGGCCCGGGACGTGGGCTTCCCCTCGCCCTCCAGATCGGCGACCTGGCCGGCGATCAGCTGGAGCGACCCGGAGGCCCGGGCCAGCTCGAGCACCAGGTCGCGGTGCGAATAGCGGCTGTTCGACTCGCAGAGCGCGGTGATCTCGAAGGCCTGGGTGAGGAGGGCGTCTCCCGCGAGGATGGCCATGCCTTCACCGAAGACCTTGTGGTTCGTCGGCTTTCCACGACGCATGTCGTCGTTGTCCATGCCCGGCAGGTCATCATGGATCAGCGAGTAGGTGTGGATGCACTCGACGGCGCACGCGAGGGAGTACGAATCGGGATTGGGCCGTCCACAGGCCTCGGCGGCGGCGAGGACAAGGGCTGGGCGCATCCGCTTGCCGCCGGCGAAAAGCGAGTAACGCATCGCCTTGTGGATGGTCGAAGGCTTCTTCGATTCCTTGGGAAGCGAACGGTCGAGGGCGGCATCCACCTCGGCGGTGTGCAGGTTGAGCCAGCTGGAGAGGTCGAACGGGGGCATGTGGCGGAGCGCGTTGTAGGTTGGACCCCGCCCCGGCATCAAGCGGGTACTTCCCGGTTTGACGCCCACCCCCCGTTCGCAGAACCTCAGTGATCCCGTGATGGCAACGACGTTTGACCTCGGTCGGCTGGACCGATTCTGTAAGACGATCGGCGGATCGAACCCGCCCGACCTCGACGGAGGTCCGCGCACCGGCGTCCCTTCGGCCACCGAGATCCGGGACCAGCTGGCCTTGCTGGAGGCGGACTGGGGATTGTCCGCCCGTGAGGCTTCGCTGCTCCGCGCGGTGGCCTTCCTCTACAACGACCACCACGACGAGGCCCATGACATCGTGCAGGACATGTCGTGTTCCGAGGGTTGCCTGCTCCATGCCATCCTCCACCGACGCGAGCCCGACTTCTGGAATGCGAAGTATTGGTTCCGCCGCTGCGCCGACCACCCGGCATACACGCGCCTGACCGAACGGCTCCCGGAGATTCCAACGACGTCGCCCGCCGTCCAGGCGCTGGCCCGCCGGCTCACCCTTTCCGGAAACGTGGATCCGATGGCGCTGGTGGACGAATGCGAGGCCGCGATCCGCCGGCCCAGCTCCGAAGAGGCTGCATTCCTCCGCCAGGTCCAGCGCCTCGAGTTCGAATCCATCGCCCAGCATCTGCTGGCGTGACGCCTGCCCGCGGAACGGATTAGGGTCCGTCTCCAGCGGAAGAATGATTGGCCTCAACGAAGTCTTGGCAGCGGTGCTGCCGGTGTTCTGCCTCGCGGCGGTGGGTGTCGCCCTGCGCAAGGCCGAATGGCTCACCGAGGAGGCCGACAACAGCCTGATCCGCGTGGTGGTCAACGTCCTGACCCCCTGCCTCATCCTCGACAAGGTCCTCGGCAACGAGGCGCTCCGCCGTCCGAGCAACCTGCTCGTCCCGCCCCTGTTCGGATTCGGCGGAATCGTCATCGGCATCGGGCTGTGCTGGATCTTCCGCCGGAGACTCGGACTCGGCTCGGACGCGGCCCAACGGACTTTCTCCCTCGTCGCCGGACTGCAGAACTACGGCTACGTCCCCTTCCCGCTCATCCTGACCCTATTCGCCAGCCACCCAGATACGCCGGGCGTGCTCTTCGTCCACAACCTCGGCGTCGACATCGCCATGTGGACCCTGGGTCTCATGACGCTCGGCCACGCCAGCGGTTGGCGTGAGTGGCGGCGTCTGCTCAACCCGCCGATCGTCGCGATCCTCATTTCGATCCTGCTCAACGTGGTCGGCGCCCAGCGGTTCCTTCCCAAGGCGGTGCTGACGACGGCCGCGATGCTGGGCGCCTGCGCCTTCCCCCTCGGGATCGTCCTCACCGGGGCCACGATGGCCGACCAGACCCGCGAACTGCGCTCGTCCGACACGGTGCGGACCGTCGCCTGGGCCTCGCTCTTCCGCCTCGGCCTGATCCCGCTGGCGATGCTCGCCGTCGCGATGGTGGTGCCGACCTCCGAGGAGCTGCGCCGTGTCCTCGTCGTCCAGGCCGCGATGCCCGCCGGCGTCTTCCCGATCATCCTCGCCCGCATGTACGGCGGCCACCCCGCCACCGCGGTCCGCATCGTCATCGGCACCTCGCTGATCGGCATCCTCACCATCCCCTTCTGGATCCAGCTCGGGCTCCGCTGGCTGAAGGTCGGTCCCTGAGCCGGCCGGCGCCCAACCATCGACCTTGATGTACAGATATTCGGAACTGCCCTCGGGACTGCGTGTCGTCTCCGCCCGGATGCCCCACCTCGCCAGCGCCTCACTGGGGATCTGGGTCGGCACCGGCGGACGCTATGAGGCCGCCGAAAACAACGGCGCCGCCCACTTCATCGAGCACATGCTGTTCAAGGGCACCCGTCGGCGTTCGGCAGCCCGGATCTCCCAGGACGTCGAGGGCGTCGGTGGCTACCTCAACGCCTTCACCGACGAGGAGCTGACCTGCTTCTACAGCCGGGCCGTGGCCGCGAGGATGCCGGACCTGCTCGACGTGCTGCTCGACATGTTCCTCGAGTCCCGGTTCTCCCCCGCCGAGGTCGAGAAGGAACGCGAGGTCATCCTTGAGGAACAGTCGATGTACCTCGACCAACCGGCGGAGCTGGTCCATGACGTTCTCAACGCCACGCAGTTCCCAAGGCATCCCCTCGGCCGCCCCGTCATCGGCACACCACGGTCCGTCCGTTCGCTGGGCCGGAAGGAGCTGCTGGCCTTCCTCGGTGACCAGTATGTCGCCGGACGCACCGTCGTCTCGGCCGCAGGCAACGTGGACCACGACGACCTCGTCGCGCGGTTGACCCGCATCGACCCGATGTTCCGCCGCGCACCGATCCGAACGCCGGCGCCGGCGCCCGCGCCACGCGGGTTCCCGGTCGTCCGCCTTCGCACACGCGAGACCGAACAGACGCACCTCGCCATCGGATTCCGGACGCTCCCGCGGACCGATCCGCGCCGGTTCGCGCTGCGGCTGCTCAATGTCGTCCTCGGCGAGAACATGAGTTCGCGCCTCTTCCAGGTCGTCCGCGAGGACAACGGGCTCGCATACAACATCCAAAGCACGGTCAGCGCCTGGAGCGACTGCGGCGACCTAGTGGTTTCGGCCGGACTCGACGACCGCCAGCTGGAGCGGGCCATGCGCCTGGCGCTGGGCGAGGTCCGGCGACTTGCTTCGCGGGTCGTGGGCAAGGCGGAGCTGCTGCGGGCGAAGGATTACGCCACAGGCCAGGCCGATCTGGCTCTTGAGGGCTCGGAACAGGTGATGATGTGGCTGGGGGAACAGGTCCTCGGACATGGGTGCGTCACACCGCCCGAGCAGTCCCGCGAGAAGGTCGCCGCGGTCACCGCCGCCGAGATCCGCGCCGTCGCCGCCGAGTTCCTGCAACCCGGCAACCTCTCGCTCGCCCTCGTCTCCACGCGCGATTCGGATGCCGGCCTCAACCGAATCCTGCATCGCGCGTTCAACTGAACCGGCGGCATCTCGCCGCCGGACTCGGCTTCCGCCTGACTACGGCTTCCCGTCGAGGACAACACCCTCGCCCATGGCCTTCTCCAGCCGCGCACGGGCCACGGCGCCGTCCCGCAGTGCCTGGCTGTACACGGTGCGGGCCTGAGTCAGGGCGGTCTGTGCGGAAAGGACATCCAACTGGGTTCCGCTGCCCGCCTCGGAACGGGCCGTCGCGAGACGAAGCGCCTCCTCGGCCTGCTCGATGACCCTCGCCTGGGAGAGCAGGAC
>CAMASJ010000066.1 GCA_945860685.1 Akkermansia muciniphila | reverse complement strand
CGAGCGGCGGAAGCTCGGTTTCGGTCGGCGATTGAACCTCGTGGAGGATCGAACGCGCCAACGTCTGAAGTCCGGTCCAACGGTCCCAATCCAGCTTCGGCGCATGGGCGATCTGACGCAGCTGGCTGCGCCACTCGATGATGATGCGGTCGATATCGCCGTCCCCGAGGAACTGGGTGGCGAAGCGGGCCTTGCTGTGCGGGTCCTTGTGCACGCTGCGGACCACGGTCTCGGCTCCGCTGCCGTACTTCGGCGGCACGCCGCATTCCATGTAGCCCTCGAAGCTCTGGGGTCCGTAGAGACGTCGGCAGCTGAAGGCGAGTCGACCGCCCCAACGATCCTCGACGCCACAGAACCGGAAGCCGGCGTCGAGGTTGGCCAGGTCGTAGACCAGGTCGTCGAGGGCGTAGCCGGCATCCTCGAGACCCGCGGCCACGGCGAGTCCGTCGCCACCGGAAAAGAAGCTGACCACACGACCGCGACGCGTCGGGTTGCCGCGGACGTCGACCAGGCCGAGCTTCCTCCAGGTCAGCGCGGTTCCCGGGGCGGCGGAGAGCTGTCGGCAGGACTCCAGCTGGGGGCATCCGGTGCATTCCGGGGTTAGGACGTTCCGTTCCTTGGGATGCCACAGCGGGACGCCGTGGCGATCGACCGGCACCTTGAGCGTCTGGAGATCCATGGAGACGAGGGCGGTGACCACCCGTTCGTGTTCCACGAAGCGGACGACCGGCAAGCGGTTGCCCCGCATCTTGGGCTCGAGCAGACGTTGGACTTCCTCGCGGAAGACCGCCTCGGAGGTCTCACGACCATTCCAGTTCAGCAGGCGCCGAACCCACTTCGCGAGGACCAGGCGGCCGTCGGCGAGCCGGTCGGCGACGATCATGGAGCGGCCATACACCATTCCCTCGGGGCCTTCGGACAGGACCGCGATGCCTCCTTGGCCGACCTTTTCCAGGACCGCCTGGACGTTCGCGGCGGGCTGGAGAGACACCGACCACGTCCCGTCCGACGCATTGGCTCCAGGGAGGTTCGGCGTATCGGAGTCCGGCGGATCGACGGGTTCGGGCGAGGGTTCCGGGACCGCGGGAGATCCCGGCTGGCGACGGTAGGTGGGGACGCGGATTTCCCGGAGCGGACGTTCCTCCCATTCGGGGTAGGGCTGCCATTCGCCGGCGGAGTTGAGCAGCTGACGGTTCTTGCGGCGCACGAAGCGGGCGCGTTCGGCGTCGGTGAGCAGACCGCACGCGGTGTCGGGGTTCTTGAGCGATTCCTCGACGCCGAGGATGATCGGCTTGGTGGTGAAGAGTCGCTTCTGGACGCGCACCGCCTCGACGTAGGGCTGCTTGCCCTGGTCCGAGGCACCGGCCATCAGGCTCAGCAACGCAGACCAGTCCACCATGCCGGAACGGGCCAATTGGCACGGGTGTCCGTCGCGGATGCGGAGCTCGTTGGCGCTGACCAGGACGTAACCGGTCTCGTCGAGGCCGCGGCGGCCGGCGCGGCCGAACATCTGGAGGATTTCGTCGGGCCGGATCGGGATCTCGCGACCGTCCCGGCGGTAGGTGGCCTCGGTGACGGCGACGGAGCGCAGGCTGAAGTTGATGCCGGCGGCGAGCCCCATGGTCGCGACCACGACGCGGAGCTGGCCGGCCTTGGCCAGCGGCTCGATCACGCCGGCGCGGACGGCGTAGCTGAGTCCGCTGTGATGGTAGGCCACCCGCGACCGGAGCATCTTGGCGACATGTTCGCCCACGAGCCGGCGTTGGGCGTCGCTGAGGACCATCGGATTCGGGTTCGGGAGCTGTCGGGCGAGTTCGGCGGCCAGTTCCTCCGCGTTGGCGCGGCGCGGCGCGAAGAGCAGGACCGGACCGAGGTTCTCGGCGAGCGCCTTCGCGCAGAGCCTCGGCCAGTAGCCCTTGATCTCGCTCGGAAGACGCCAGCTCAGCTCGTTGGCGAAGATCTCGTCGAGGGGCACCGGGCGGATGGTGTGGCGGACGACCTGCGCCTCGCGCCCCAGCCGGCGGAGCCAGGTGGCGACCTGGTCTGGGTTGGCGACCGATCCGCTGAGGAGCAGGAGTTGGGTCGTGGGCGGCGCCAACGCGAGGGCCAGCTCGTAATTCAGCCCGCGGTCCTCGTCGCCCAGCATCTGGTACTCGTCCACCACCAGCAGCGCCGGTCCGTCACCGCGGATGAGGCGGTTCTTCTGGGTCTCCAGGGTGGCCACCAGGATCGGGGCGTCCAGGTTCTCGGCCAGGTCGCCGGTGGCGATGCCGACGTCCCAGCCCCGTGAACGCCATTCGGCGAGCTTGTCGTTGGCCAGCGCGCGGGTGGGGACGGTGTAGATCGCCTGTCCGCGGTTTTTGCCCGCCTTCGACCAAAGCTCAAAGACGAGTGTCTTGCCGGCGCCGGTGGGGGCGTGGACGACGACGTCGCGTCCGGCACGTAGCGCTCCGACGGCCTCCTGCTGCCAAAGGTCCGGGACGACCATGGTCTGGAGTCCACCTGGGGTTCCGGACTCGGCGGACTCCAGCTTCTCGGCGAAGGTCGACACGCGCCAACGCTACGATGAAGCGCGGAAATGGCGAGCGGGGAAGGGAAGATGGCCTACGGACGACCCACCTTCCGATCCTGCGGCTTGCCCGTCAGTGCGAGGCGCCCGTGGTCGGATCGTGGTAACCGCGCCACAGCCAGACCAGGGTGTCGGCGAGGGTCTGCTCGAAGACCCGTCGGTCGCAGTGTCCAGAGGCCTTGGTGAAGACGAATCGGTGGTCGTAGCCCTTCTGCTGCAGGGCCTCCTCGGTGCGGAAGCCGCCCATGACCCAGTTGTGTTGGGTGCCTTCGGGATCCTTGGCGCGGAGGTCGTTCTCGGAGACGTGCGTGAAGATTCGGAGCGGCTTCCTCGGGCCGTTGGCGATCAGCTTCATGCTGGAGTGGTATTCCCACGCTCCATACGGGTACTGCGCCTCTTCCGGGGCGTCGTCGTCCTGCTGGTCCACGAAGGTACCCGAGTAGGCCACCACCCGGCGGAAGAGGTCAGGACGGAACCAGGCCATCGAGAGCGCGGCGGCCCCGCCGGAGCTGCAGCCCATGGTGGCGCGGCCCCAGGGATTGGACGTGATGGAGAACCGCGGGTAGGAGGCACGGAGATCCGGGTGGGCTTGGACTGCGGCGAAGACCTCGTCGTTGATGAACCGGGCGAAGCGGTCGGACATCGTGTCGTACTCGAGTCCGCGCTCGCTGTTCTTGCCATCGTTGCCGCCGTTCTCGACGGCGATGACGACGAACGCCGGAAGCCGACGGGCCGGGTCCGTGGAGACGGTCAGGTTGTCGAGGGCGTTCCGGACCAGTTCGAGTTGGCTTGGGCCGTCGTGGGTGACCAGGACCGGGGCTGGTATGCCGTCCCGATACGTGGCGGGGACATAGACGAAGATCTTCCGTTCCGTGCGCACCGCCTTCTTCGCCGGTTCCAAGGTCGGATCGTCGCCGCGGAAGATCCGGCTCTCCGCAAGGGCCATGCGCAACTCGAAGCTGCGTCCCTTGGGATTGCCGCGGTCCTTGAGGTCGGGATCGACGGAGTAGGGCGGGGCGATGGTGACCGAGCCGTTGCCGTTGGTTCCGGGATTCTCCACGTAGGCCGAAGGTCCGGTGCCGCCCTGGTGGCAACCCACGATGAGCAGGGCACCCACGAGGGTGCCCAGGAATGCGGGTACGAGGCGTGGTGAGACCGGAAAGCAAAGAGGCGAGGGCATGGCTGAGGAGAACCCGAACGGAGGCGGCCGACAAGCGGCAGGGAGTCGGCGGGGAGGAATCCGATTCCGGAAAAAATGAAACCGGCCTTGAGGGGCCGGTTTGTCCGCGGGAAAAGTGGCGGGAGTGGCGGGGCTCGAACCCGTAACCTCTGCCGTGACAGGGCAGCGCTCTAACCAATTGAGCTACACCCCCGCGGGGGAGCGCTGTTCTAAGGCGAAGATTCGAAAGGTCAACGGTTTTGTCAGAATTCGTTCCGAAATCTTTCATCGAAGGCTTCCCCGGAAAACCGGGATTGTCTGTGTCCAGACCCTACGTATCCTGCACCGAACCGCGGGAACCGCCTGTTTTTGCAGCCCGGCCCGCATTGTCCGAACATGCCCAATCCCAACGTCTTCGCGTCCGCTCCTTCGGGAACGGTTTTCGCCCCGGGTTTTCCCGGCTCCCTTCACGACTGCACCCCTGCCGCCTGACATGCCCACCTTCACCGCGGCTGCCATCGCCGAAAAGGTGGCCGGAAGGGTCATCGGGGATCCCCAGACTTCGATCCAGGGTTTCGCCCCCGCCGACGGAGCGCGGCCGGGCGACCTGACGTTCGCCGAGAACGAGAGCTATTTCAGCCGGGCGGACCAGAGTGCCGCCACCGCAGTCCTGATCGCCGGCGACTTCAACTCGGCGTACGGCAAGGTCCTGATCCGGGTCGACAACGCGCGGGTGGCGTTCGCGCTCGTCCTTCCGCTTTTCTTCCCGGAACCCCAATATGCTCCCGGCGTTCATCCTTCGGCCGTGGTCGCCGAAAGTGCCAAGGTCGATCCCTCCGCCCACATCGGACCCCACTGCGTCGTCGGCGAACGGGCCAAGATCGGCCCCGATGTGGTCCTGATCGGCCGGGTGTCGGTCGGTGATGACTCAGTGCTCGGGGAAGGCTGCCGCCTGTTCCCCAACGTGACCCTCTATCCCAGGACCTCGCTCGGACGCCGTGTGCGGATCCATTCGGGATCGGTCATAGGCGCGGACGGGTTCGGATACGTGTTCGACCGTGGCGAGCACCGCAAGGTTCCCCAAGTGGGGCAGGTGGTGATCCACGACGACGTGGAGATCGGCGCAAATGTGACCATCGACCGCGCGGCCTTGGGGGCGACGGTCATCGGGCGGGGTACCAAGATCGACAACCTGGTGCAGATCGCCCACAACGTGACCATCGGCGAGCACTGCATTCTGGTGGCCCAGGTGGGCATCGCCGGAAGCACCAAGATCGGGAACTACGTCACCATCGCCGGACAGGTGGGCCTCGCGGGACATCTCCGGATCGGCGACCGCGCGACGATCGCGGCTCAGTCGGGAGTGATGCACAACGTGCCGGAAGGGCAGAAGTGGATGGGTTCGCCCGCTGCGCCCGACCGCCTGATCAAGCGCCAGTACCTGGCGATGGAGCGACTGCCTGAACTGCTTCGCCGGGTGAGCGAGCTGGAACGGCGGGCGGGCAGTGGTCCGACGGCGATGGATTGAAGGGAAGGGGAGTCGGGTCCGTCGACAGTCGTACGTTCCGTGGGAGTCCGACGGGCTTTTGCACCTTGTGTGGTGGGCCCGCGGCTCCTACGCTTTTCCCGTCCTTTTTGGAGAAACTGAATTATGACGAGTCCTAGTCTGGCGTTCATCGGTGGCACCGAAATCATGTGGATCGCGATCGTGGTCCTCGTCCTTTTCGGCGCGAAGAAGGTGCCGGAGCTGATGAAGGGTGTCGGCACGGGTATCAAGGAGTTCAAGAAGGCTTCCCGCGACGTGCAGGACGAGGTCCAGCGCGCCATGGACGAGCCGGCCCACACCCCTCCGCCGGCGGTCCGTCCCACCCAGGATGGCGTCTCGCACGGTCCGAAGGCCTGAGATCCCCGGAATTCCGGGATCCCGCGACGGCGGTCGTTGACCGCCGTTTCCTTTTCCACGGACACGCACCGACCGCATGGCCGACGAATACGAGAACCACGACGCCTCCTCCCGCCCGTCTTGGGACCGGGACGAGGACGCCGGAGGACCGGTCAAGACCTTCCTGGAGCACCTCGAAGACCTGCGGTGGACGCTGATCAAGTGCGCCATTGTCATCTTTCTCGGATTCGGTGTCTGTCTCAGCGGCAGCAACTACGTCATCCGATTCCTCACCTGGCCGCTGGAGAGGGCGGAGGGCGTCCGGACCACTACCGAAGCCCGCGTCTTCTTCCTGCTCGGGACCAATGTCGTTTCGAAGATGAGCGCCGCGGAATCCGGCATTACGGACGTCTCCACGAACCGCGACTCGGTGTTCCGCATGGAACCCACCCTGGTGGGATCGAATCTGGTGATGACCCTCCGTCCGGAGACCAACTTCCCAGCCGGCCTGACGCGGGAGTTCACCGTTCAGCTGAAGACGCTGGGGCCGGTGACCGCCTTTTCCATCGTGACGCAGATCGCGCTCTTCGGAGGGATCACGGTGTCGATCCCGTTCGTCCTGTTCTTTCTGGCGCAGTTCATCCTCCCGGCGTTGCACAGCCATGAGAAGGCGTTCCTGTACCGGGTCGCGGGCTGGGCGACATTCCTGTTCCTGTTCGGAGTCGCGTTCTGCTACTTCGTCATCCTCATCATCTGCCTCAGCACCACGGTCAGCTTCTCGAACTGGCTCGGATTCGCCGCGGACGAATGGAAGGCGGACGAGTACATCAGCTTCGTCTGCTGGTTCATGCTGGGCATGGGGGCGGCGTTCCAGTTGCCGTTGATCCTGTTGACGCTGGTGAAGATCGGCATCCTGGACCACATCAAGCTGCGCAAGATGCGCGCCTACGTGGTGGTCGGAGCGTTGGTGGCGGCGGCCTTCATCACGCCGGACGGCAGTCCCGTGAACATGATGCTGCTCGCGGTGCCCCTGTACCTGCTCTACGAGATCAGCACTGTCATCGCCTGGTGGTGGGCCCGGAAGGACCCGAAGCCGATCGATGTGGCGGTCGAAACGTCGAAAGTCGACACCGGAGACACGGAATAACGTGTGAATAACTCTCGCGTTGAAGTCCGGGCTTGCACCGACCGGGTCTCACTCTAGGCTTTGTGCGTTCACACAAGAAATTTATGCGCTCCCACCTCAAGCCCCTTTGTCTCCTTGTGACCGCGGCCGCGGCGTTCGTCGGCTGCACCAGCGCCGAGCAGAAGCTCGGGCGTGGCCTCAACAACCTTTCCGAGCCGTTCCGCATGGGCGAGGTCCAGCGCAGCTATGAGCAGGGTGTCCTGTTCGGCGGCGTCAATGGCGGTGCCGTCGGCGCGATCAAGGGCGTGAACCGCACCATCGGTCGCACTGTGGTCGGCGCTGTCGAGGTCCTGAGCTTCCCGATCCCGAGCGAGCCTTACTTCAAGCCCGACGGCAAGGTGTACCCGGACAGCTACAAGCCCGGACCGCTGGGCAAGGGCACCATCCTCTCCACCGACAAAGCGCTCGGCTTTCAGTCCTCGGACGTCGCCCCGATCATCCCGGGCAGCCGTTTCCG
This sequence comes from Akkermansia muciniphila, assembly GCA_945860685.1. Lineage (GTDB taxonomy): Bacteria > Verrucomicrobiota > Verrucomicrobiia > Limisphaerales > UBA9464 > SXXZ01. Next base: position 8,777 of record CAMASJ010000066.1, on the reverse strand, counting down.
CGTGATCGACTGATCGCAAGACTGATCGCAAGTCCGAACCCCCTTTCATCGCCGCGCCCGCACCCGTGCTGGCGCGGCTTTTTTCTGCCATGTCCCTGTGCCGTATCTCTCCCTGCAAGGTCAACCTGCTCCTGAACATCCTCGGGAAGCGGGCAGACGGTTTCCATGAGCTGGAAACCCTCTTCCATCACGTGCCCCTGCACGACGAACTGGAGTTCGCCTCGTCCACGGCCCCGGGAGTCCGATTCACCTGCGATCAGCCCGAATTGCCGGTCGACGCCTCCAACCTCGTCGTCCGCGCCGCCCATCGCTTCCTGGAGGCCGCCGAGCTTTCCGGAGAAGGCGTCCGCATCCACCTCGCCAAGCGCATTCCCCTCGCCGCGGGCCTCGGCGGAGGCAGTTCCAACGCCGCCCACACCCTCCTCGGACTGAATGAGCTGTTCGGCTTCCCATTGGATGCCGCGAAGATCGACCAACTCGCCGCGGCCTTGGGGTCGGACGTCAACTTCTTCCTCCAGGACCGCCCTGCGCTTGCCACCGGCCGGGGCGAAAAGGTCGTCGGTCTGGAACCCTTCCAGGCGCTGAAGGGCTGCGCGATGCTGCTGTTCCATCCCGGATTCGGCATCTCCACCGCCTGGGCCTACGGGGAACTCGCCCGGCATCCCGCCGCGCTCAACGGAACCCCGGGTCGCGCCGCCGACTTGGCGTCCAAATTCCAATCCGGCGACCTCACGGCGGCCGGCGCCGCGATGTACAACTCCCTCGAGGCTCCGGCGCTGCACAAGTATCCCATCCTCCGGCTCTACCAGGATTTCCTCCGCGAACACGGGGCTTGGGCGGCCCTGATGTCCGGAAGCGGTTCCACGACCTTCGCCCTCTTCCATTCCCGCGCGACGGCTGACGCCGTCATCGATCCCTTCCATAAGCGCTTCGGATCGACCGGTTGGCTCCAGGCCGTCACCTTCTGAACCCAAGGAATTCCCGACCATGAAGACATTCGAAGGACGGATCGCGTTGGTCACCGGTGCCGGATCCGGCATCGGACAGGCCATCGCCGGGGCCATGGCCGCCGCCGGCGCCGAGGTCGTGGTGGCTGAAATCCGCGAGGAAGCCGCCGCCGCCACCGTCGCAGGAATCCGGTCGGCCGGCGGGAACGCCCGCGCGGTGCGCCTGGACGTCACTTCCGAAACCGACCTGGCCGAGGCGCTCCTGTCGGTGCCCTCGGTCGACATCCTCGTCTGCAACGCCGGCATCGGCCATGTCGGGACGGTGCTCTCCACCACCGGTGCGGACTTCGACCGCATGATGTCGGTGAACGTCCGCGGGGTGTTCAACTGCATGAAGACGTGGGTTCCCGGGATGGTGAGCCGTGGCCGTGGTGCCGTGGTCAACCTCGCCTCCACCGCAGGCCTCGGCGGCCTCGTCGACCGCTTCGCCTACAGCGTCAGCAAACATGCCGTGGTCGGGGTGACGCGCTCGGCGGCGTTGGATCTGGCGAAGACCGGCGTCCGTGTGAATTGCCTTTGTCCGGGCCGTGTCGAGACGCCGTTCGTCCGCAGCCGCATCGCCGAGTACCCTGACCCGGCCGCCGCGGCCCGCGAGATGGCCTCGACCCAGGCCATGGGCCGGATGGCCCAGCCTTCCGAGGTGGCGGCCGCCGCCGTGTTCCTCGCCTCCGACGCCGCGTCGTTCATCACCGGCGCCGCATTGCCGGTGGATGGCGGCTGGACCGCCGGCATGTTCCCCAAGGCGTGACCGGATCCCGCCGCCGAAAGGCTTCCGATCACCGCGTGTCCGACATACGGTTCCCACGCGATGCCCGTCCTTGAGATCGAAGAGTTGAAGAAGGCGTTCGTCCCGCCGGGCGGGACGGCTCCGGTGCCGGTCGTGGACATCGGATCCTTCAGCCTGGAAGCCGGCGAACAGGTCGCGTTGAGCGGTTCCAGCGGCTCGGGGAAGACCACGCTGCTGCATCTCGTCGCCGGCATCCTCGCCGCCGATTCCGGACGCGTCCGCGTCGCCGGTACCGACATGACCTCCCTCGGCGAGGCCGGGCGGGACCGGCTCCGCGCGGAGTCCATTGGGTACATCTTCCAGACCTTCAACCTGCTCCAGGGCTACTCCTGTCTGGAGAACGTCCTCCTCGGCATGTCATTCGGTCCCGGCGCGGACTTGGCGCATGCGCGGTCGCTGCTGGGCAGGGTGGGGTTGGCGGACCGGTTGGACTACCTGCCGCGTCAACTCTCCACAGGCCAGCAACAGCGCGTCGCGGTGGCCCGGGCGGTGGCGAACCGGCCGCGTCTCGTTTTGGCGGACGAGCCGACCGGGAACCTCGATCCCTCGAACGCCCGTCAGGCCTTGGAGTTGATCCGCGGGATCTGCACCGAGAACAACGCGGCGCTGCTGCTCGTCTCACACGACCCCGCCGTCCTGGCTTCGTTCCAGCGGGTCGTCTCGCTTTCTGAACTGAACCGTGCGGCGCGGAAGGAGGTGGCCCTGTGACCTTGGCCCTGCTCGTCCGCCGCAGCCTTCGCCAGCACCTGCTGTCGACAGTGGTCACCGCCCTTTCCCTGGCCATGGCGGGTGGCCTGCTCATGTCGGTCTGGGTCGTCCGCAAGCAGGCCCGGGAGACCTTCACCGGGCAGACCGGCGCCTGGGATGCCGTGCTCGGCGCGCGTGGGGCCAAGCTGCAGCTGGTGCTGAACGCCCTGTTCCACCTCGAGGCTTCCGCGGGCAACGTGGCGTTCTCCGACTTCGAGGCCATCGCCACCAACCGCGCCGTGGCCCTCGCGGTCCCGATCGCCGTCGGCGACAACTACCTCGGATATCGCATCGTCGGCACCCGCACCAACCTGTTCACCGAGGCCGAAGCTTCCCCGGGCCGCCGCTTCGTGCTGGGGAAGGGCGGACGCCTGTTCGAAGATGGCTACCGTGAGGCCGTGGTCGGTTCCTTCGTCGCCGCCCGGATCGGCCTGAAGGTCGGCGACACCTTCAAGCCGTACCACGGCCTGAATTTCAACCCCAAGGAACAGCACGAGGACGAATACCTGGTGACCGGCATCCTGGAGCCGTCCAACACCCCCGCCGACCGGGTGATCTGGATCCCGCTCGAGGGTTTGCAGAACATGACGGGTCACGCCGCCGCGACGGCCACGGACGTCAGCGCCGTGCTGGTGAAGCTGCGGAGCCCGATCGCCGGCCAGCAGCTGGACCTGATGTACAACAAGCAGGGCAACCGCCTCACCTTCGCCTGGCCATTGGGAGCGGTGCTGTCGCAGCTCTTCGACAAGATGGGCTGGTTCGACAAGGTGTTGGAACTGGTCGCCTATCTGGTCGTGTTGGTCGCGGCCGGTTCGGTGCTCGCCAGCATCTACAACAGCATGAGCGCCCGTCGCCGCGACATCGCGATCCTGCGCGCACTGGGCGCCCGACGTTCCACGGTCTTCTCCGCCATCGTCCTCGAGGCCGCGGCCATCGCCGGATTCGGGATGGTCGGCGCGCTGGGATTCCACTTCGCGTTCCTGTCCGTCGCGGCCGGGGTCATCCGGTCGCAGACCGGTGTGGTCCTGTCGGTCTGGTCCTGGGACCCGATCCTCGTGGTCGCGCCGTTGGGGCTGGTGCTGCTTGGAGCGCTGGCCGGCATCGTCCCCGCGTTGAAGGCCTACCGCAGCCCGGTTGCCGAGAATCTCGTCCCGGAATCCTGACCCAGGTCGGCGTCGTCGGCAGGGCATCAGACAAACGTCGCCCAAACGTCCCGCCGGTGTTGAGTTTCGATCGGAGCAGGTCAACGATTACCAACCGTGAAATCCATCGCCATCCTCGCAGCGGGAGTGGCCCTCGGGCTCGCCGTCGTTTCCTGCTCCAGTCAGAACGGGGGAGGCGTGCAGACCGCGTCCCTCGACGGCGAACGGATCTACCGCGAGCAGTGCGTGCGGTGTCACGGCGCAAATGGGGAAGGGGTGGCCGGCAAGCATGACGAGACGCTGTACGGCGAGAAGTCCGTCGAGTCGCTGAGTCGGCTGATCGCCCGCACCATGCCCGAGGACCGCGAGCAGAAGACGCGTCCGGACGAGGCCCGTGCGGTCGCCGGGTACCTCCACGGGGCGTTCTATTCGCCGGAGGCGCGGGCCCGGAACCATCCTGCCAAGGTCGAGTTCTCCCGCCTCACCCATCGGCAATACCGCGAGACGATCGCAGATCTCGTCGGCGGGTTCCGCACGGTCCGCCAAGCCACGAAGTCCGGTGGCTTGGCGGCGGAGTACTTCTCCTCCGAGGGCATGAACAAGAAGAAGGCGAAGGCCCTCGAGCGGACCGACCCCATGGTCGCCTTCGAATTCGGGGAGGGCGCGCCGGAAAAGGGGATCGTCGCCGACCAGTTCTCCGTGGCCTGGAACGGGTCGTTGATGGTCCCGCGGACCGGCACCTACTCCTTCCGGGTCACCACGCCCAACGGCGCCCGGCTCTACTTCAACACCGACCTGGCCGCAGGCGACAACAACACCCGCGACGACAGCGACGCACGGCGTCAGGCGTCCTTGATCGATCTCTGGGTCAGCAGCGAGGGAACGGTCCGTGTCGGCGAAGCCGAGGTCTTCCTGCAGGGCGGCCGCTCCTACCCGCTGCGGTTGGACTTCTTCAAGTTCAAGGAGAAGACGGCCTCGGTGAAGTTCGAGTGGAAGCCGCCGCATGGCGTGTGGCAGGTAGTGCCGGCGGACGCGTTGTCGCCGGAGCGGTCATCCATGACCACGATCGTGGGGACGCCGTTCCCGCCGGACGACTCGAGCCTGGGCTACGAGCGTGGCACCTCGATCTCCAAGGCTTGGCACGAGGCCACCACCAAGGCCGCCGTCGAGGTGGCCGGTGGCGTGGTGGCGCGTCTCGATCTGCTCACCCGCACCGACCGCCAGTCGACCAACCGCGTCGAGGCGCTTCGGACCTTCTGCGCTGCCTTCGCTGAGCGGGCCTTCAGGAGACCGCTCGATCCCGGCCTGCGGGCCGCGGTTGTGGACCGCCACTTCGCCGACGGAACGGCCCCGGAGACCGCGGTGAAGCGGTCGCTGCTACTGGTCCTGACCTCGCCGCGGTTCCTCTATCCGGAGACGCCCGCCGTTTCGGACGACCATGCCGTCGCCGCGCGGCTCGCGTTGGCGATGTGGGATTCGCTCCCGGACGCGGAGTTGCGGCGGGCCGCGAACCACGGGGAACTCCAGACCCCGGAGCAGGTTCGGAAGCAGGCCGCGCGGATGGTCGACGACCCCAGGACCCGGGCCAAGGTCGGCGAGTTCTTCCGCCAATGGCTGCCGGTCGAGGAAGGCGACGACCTGAGCAAGGACCGCAAGGCGTACCCCGACTTCGACGAGTTGGTGCTGTCCGACCTGCGGACCTCGTTGGAGCGGTTCGTCGACCACGTGGTCTGGAGCGAGGGCTCCGACTACCGCCAATTGCTGCAGGCCGACTACCTCTTCCTCAATGGCCGCCTGGCGCGCTTCTACGGCGTGGATGGGCCAAAGGGCGACGACTTCGTGCCGGTGCGGTTCGATCCGGCCCAGCGCGCGGGGATCTTCACCCATCCGTTCATCCTGTCGGCCTTGTCCTACCACAAGTCCACCTCGCCCATCCATCGGGGTGTTTTCCTGACCCGGAACGTTTTCGGCCGCTTCCTCAAGCCGCCGCCGATGGCCATCGAGTTCATGGACGACCGCTTCGATCCCACGCTGACGATGCGGGAGAAGGTGACCGAGCTGACCTCGAAGCCGAACTGCATGGGCTGTCATGTGACGATCAATCCCCTCGGCTTCAGCCTCGAGGCCTATGACGCCGTGGGACGGTTCCGCACGACCGACAACAACAAGCCGGTCGACACGGTGTCCGAGTACACCGCCGCCGATGGGACGACCCTGAAGCTCCGCGGTCCGCGGGACCTGGCCGACCACGCCGTGGCCAGCGTCGATGCGCGCCGTGGATTCGTCCGGCAGTTGTTCCAGCAGACGGTCAAGCAGGCGCCCGCGGCCTATGGTGCGACCACGCTGGACCGGCTCGACCAGGCATTCGTCCAATCCGGCCAGAACGTCCGGGGCCTTGTGCTTGAGGTCGCCGTCACCGCCGCCCTTCCGTCGCAACCGGTCAAAGTCGCTTCGAACCCATGAACGCCACCCACCGCCGAGAATTCCTCCGTCGGCTCGGAGTCTCCGCCGCCGTCCTGCCGCTCATCGCCGGATTGCCGGGGCTCAACGCCGCGTCCACCACCCGGAAGCGCCAACGGATCGTCTTCATGTTCAGTCCGAACGGGACGCTTCCGAACCACTTCTGGCCCGACGCCGCCGGGGCGGACTTCAGGTTCAAGCGCATCCTGGAACCCCTGGAGGCGTTCCGCGACCGCACGCTCGTCATCAAGGGCCTGTGCAACAAGGTCCGCGGTGACGGCGACGGCCACATGCGCGGCATGAGCTGCCTGCTCACCGGCATCGAGCTGTTCCCGGGCAACATCCAAGGCGGTTCGGACACCCCCGCCGGCTGGGCCAGCGGTCCTTCGATTGACCAGGAGTTGAAGCAGTTCCTCCAGGGCCGCGGTGAGACCCGGACCCGGTTTGGCTCTCTGGAGCTGGGCGTGGCGGTGCCGAATCGTGCCGATCCGTGGACGCGTTGGACCTACGCCGGACCCAACCAGCCAGTGGCGCCGATCTCGGATCCCTACCAGGTCTTCGAAAAACTCTACGGACAGATGCAGGACCGGGAAAACCTCGGGAGCATCCTCGACGATGTCCGTGCGGACCTGAAGACCGTCTCCGCGAAGTTGGGCAAGGAGGACAAGGCGCTGCTCGACAAGCACGCCACGTTCGTCCGCGAGATGGAGGTGGAACTCCGGGAGTCCTCGCGTCGGAAGCTGGCGCGTCCGGCGCCGGTGCTCCCTCCGGGTGTGGGCGCCGAGAACGACGACATGCCTCGGGCGACCGGGCTTCAGACCGACCTTTTGGTGAACGCCTTCGCCAACGACATGGCCCGTGTGGCTTCGCTGCAGTTCACGAACTCGGTCGGCAACGCCCGGATGAAGTGGCTCGGCGTCGAGGAAGGGCACCACGGTCTTTCCCATGATCCCGACCTGAACGAGCCGTCGCAGGAAAAGCTCCTGAAGATCAACGTGTGGTACGCGGAGCAGTTGGCGATGTTCGCGAAGAAGCTGGCCGACACGCCGGAACCCGGTGGATCGGGCTCGATGCTGGACCACACGACGATTCTCTGGACCAACGAGCTGGGGAAGGGGAACAGCCATACCTTGGACAACATCCCGTTCGTCCTGGTCGGCGGCGGCTTGGGATTCACGATGGGGCGGTCCATCCAGGAGAAGCCGACGCCGCACAACCGGCTCTGGCTCGCGATCGCCCACGCCTTCGGGCACGGGTTGAAGACCTTCGGAAAGCCCGCGCTCTGTGAAGCCGGTCCGCTGTCGCTGGCCTGATCTGCGTAACCGCGGACAAGGGGGCGTCCCTTCGCAGGGTTCGCAGAAGATGTCTTCGAGTGAGGCCTTCGGCGGTTCTGTCCGTAAGCCGGCGTTTTCTCACGATGGCATCCTCCCGGATCGGTCCTATGGAGTGCGTGCTCCTTCCTCCTGACTCGTTGACATCAAAATGATGGCCCCTCAAAATCTCCGTCATGAACAAGACGCAGATCCAGGTGCCCGAGGAGCTCTTCCGGGAGGTCCGCGCCTTTGCGAAGAGACGGGAATGGTCCCTTGCGGAGACCTTTCGTCGTGGAGCGGAGCTTCTGTTGCAGGTCTATCCCGAGGAATCCGGCGGCAAGGCTGAAGTTGCCTGGCGCCCCCCCACCTCTGGAAGCGTGGGTTGGAAGGGCTTGAGTGCAGCGGACCTGCGCGAAGCCGCTTTTTCGGACGGCGACCCGCGGCTTTCCTGACTTCCGATCCCGTGCTCTCGCTCGACGCCAGTCTGCTGGTCTACTCCTACTGTGAGTCTGCATCGCAGCACGCTGCGGCACTTGGATTCATCCTTTCGTTGAGCGATCGCGAGGATGTGGCTCTCAGCGAGTTCGTACTCACCGAGTTCTACCTTCTTCTTCGCAACCCCGCCGTCGTATCGAAGCCTTTGACCGCTCCGCAGGCCGCTGCCGTGATCCAAGGCTATCGCAGGCATCCACGCTGGAAGGTGCTTGGATTTCCGCCTGACAGCCGTGCGATCCATGCGCGTCTGTGGGAATTCGCATCCCAACCCGGCATTGCCCGTCGCCGTCTCTACGATGCCCGTACGGCACTGTGTCTCCGTGCTTTCGGGATTTCCGAATTCGCCACGGCGAACGTGAAGGATTTCGAGGGCTTCGGATTCTCAAGGGTGTGGGATCCGGTTGCGACGTGAAGCCGTCGCAGTGGTCGATCCCTCTGTTTCGGAGGAACCATGTGTGTCCTCCAGTAGTATTGGGGATTCTGGAACCGCCCGGAATAGGGGTCGGAGCCATCGATCGACAATCCGGTCATCTGCGAAGATCGGTCCCATCTGCGGATGACTCCACAGTCGGAATCCACGGAATGGCCGGGCATCGGTTCCATCCGCAGAGGTCGCAGATGGACGCCGATCGTTCGGAATCTACACGAAGAAAGGCCGCCCCGGTTGTCCGGGGCGGCCTTTGGATTCAGGGAGTCGGCCTGGGGGCCGGCGTCACCTCACTTCTTCTTCGCGACCTTCTTGGCCGGAGCGGCCTTGGCGGCGGCGCGCTTTTCCTCGATCGCGGCCTGGGCGGCGGCGAGGCGGGCGACGGGCACGCGATAGGGC
>CAMASJ010000065.1 GCA_945860685.1 Akkermansia muciniphila | reverse complement strand
TGGCGTTCTCCGAAGCGCGGTCCGATCGCCCAACCGGTCTTGGGGTTCCGGTCGACGGCATGTTCGGCGCGGTAGTACTGCTGTTCCCAATCCGCATCGGCCCCGGCGAAGGCGACGTTCACGGACCCCTTCCCGTCGGCGTCGCGGGCCGGCGCGACGGAGAGCCCGAACTCGTCGAGGATGAAGTTCCCGGTCTGGCCCCAGCGTCCGGGGCCGTTCTTCGGCAGGCTCGGGTCCGGGAGGACCTCGAGCATCACCGCAGTGACCCCGGTGAGGTCGGTGGTGGCGTCGACGGTGATGGTGTCGTAGATGGGGTTCACGCCCACGCCGAGCAACGAGCCGTCGGCGAGGTTGGTGTATCCGGAGCCGCCGGTGGAATGGGCGTTGGTCAGCTGGAGGACCTTCCATGCGTCCTGTTGGCGCGGTGCGGACTTCTCCCAAGCGGCCCGGGAGGCGGCGAGACGGGCCTCCTCGGCGGCGAGTTCACGACGGGCGTCGCCGAGCTGCTTCCGGACGAAGGACTCGGAATCGGACAGGTCGGGACGCGGCACGTCGACGGCGGGGCCGTTGCTGTAGTTGCCGCTGTCGGTCGAGTTGTTGAAGAAGGCGTAGAGCCGGTAGTACTCGTCGTGGGTGATGGGGTCGTACTTGTGGGTGTGGCACTCGGCGCAGTTGAGCGTGAGGCCGAGCCAGGCCGTCCCGAGCGTGGCGACGCGGTCCTTCACCGCCTTGGTGCGGTACTCCTCGGCATCACCGCCACCCTCGTCGTTGACCTTGGTGTTGCGGTTGAACCCGGTGGCGATGCGCTGCTCCAGCGTTGGGGAAGGAAGGAGGTCGCCGGCGAGCTGATCGACGGTGAAATGGTCGAAGGGAAGGTTGCGGTTGAAGGCGTTGATGACCCATTCGCGGTACGGCCAGATCGAACGGGCGAGGTCGACCTGGTAGCCGTTGGAGTCGGCGTAGCGGGCGAGGTCGAGCCAGCCGCGGGCCATGTGCTCGCCGTGATGCGGGGAGGCGAGCAGGCGGTCCACCAATCGTTCGTAGGCCTCCGGCGCGGAGTCCGCGAGGAAGGCCGAAACCTCCGAAGGAGTGGGCGGCAGCCCGGTGAGATCGAGGGAGACGCGTCGGATGAGCGTGGCGCGGTCCGCCTCCGGACGTTGGGAGAGGCCCTCCTTCGCGAGGCGTGCGAGGATGAACCGGTCGATGTCGTTCTTCACCACCGAGCCGGCGGGAGCCTCGGTGGGGGGAGTCGGACGCACCGGCGTACGGAAGGCCCAATGGGAGCGCGGGTCGACCTCGGGCCAGACGGCGCCTTCGTCGATCCAGTTCCGGAGCGCGGCGACCTCCGCGTCGGTGAGGCGGGGGCCCTTGGGCGGCATGACCTCGTCGGGATCGGTGCTGGTGACGCGGGCGAGCAGTTCGCTTCCGGCGGATTTGCCGGGGACGACGGCGGTCCGGCCCGACTTGGCGGCCTTCAGCGCGGCGGCGCGGGTGTCGAGGCGGAGATCGCCCTTCTGCTTATCCGGGCCGTGGCATTCGGAGCATCTCCGGATGAGGATCGGCTCGATGTCGCGGGCGAAGTCCGTGGCGGCTTGCAGGGTGCCGTAGCCGACCAAGCCGGCCGAAAGGACCAGCCCGGCGAGACACCTGCGAGCGGAGCCGAGGGGAGGGAGATGGAACACGGATGGGCGCATGGGCTGGAGGAAGCTGATCAAACTAGGAACATCCGGTCCCGCTTGACCAGAACGGAGGACGCCCAATTCACGCCGTTTCTTGGCCGTTCGGCGCGAGGTTGGGTTGGTCTCCGGGGACGAAGGCTTCGGAATGGGCGTCTCAGCGAGCCGGTTCGAGGACGAGCTCGATGGCGGAATCGGGTTTCGCCTCGGGCACTACCGGGCCGTTCGGACCCAGCGGAACGAAGAGCCAGTAGTTGGTCGTACCCCGCGACGGCAGGGTCAAGGCGGTGCGCAGGTCGTTTGGAACCAGCGTCACCTCCGTGGGGACCTCGATGGTTTCGGAGCCGCGTTCCTTCGCGCCGGAGACCACCTCCCAGGTCACGGTGTGGGCTCCCGAGGGACCCGGTTCGGTGAGCACCCAACGGATGCGGTTCGTCCCGGTCAGGGTCAAGGAACCCAGTTCCTCCGCCCGCCCCTTCTCCCACTTGCGGAGGGTCATCCGGGCGGAAGATCGGGCCGGTTGGTCGAACCAGAGCTCACGGAAGGCGTAGGATCCGGCGTACACCGGCTGTTGGGGCATGTGCCGTTCCTGACCCACGCCGAACTGGTCGGGATGCAGGGCCATGAACGCGCCCACGAGGGAGAATGGCAGTCCGAACATCAGCGCGAGGTGGAGGACGACGCCGAAGGAGTAGAGAAGCCAGGCGCGGGTCCGGCTGCGCAATTCGCCGCGGATTCGGCGGATGCCGGCGGCGACGTACCAGAGCACCAGTACGGCCGAGACCAACCAAAGGGTCCGAACGATGCGCTCCTCCTCAACGGCGGGCCCGTGGGCCATGCGGATCTGGCCGCCCAGCCAGATCGTCCCGAAGGCAAGACCGGCTCCCAGGGCCAGGGCCCGGGGCGCCTGCACCGCGAAGAGCGCCAGGCCGCGTCCGCGCAATTCCGGCGTCCTTCCGCGCATGCGGACCATCGGGATGGAACCGAGCAGGGCGGCGACGAATCCGAAGATCGTCGAGAAGAGCAGCAAGACGAACCAAGGCCCGGCGTCGGGATCCGGATTCTCGAAAATGAAGCCGATGATCCGGAGTACGGCGACCAGTCCCGCGGGGAACGCCAGCAGGGCGAAGACGAAGGCGACCACCGCCAGACGCGAAAACCGGTGCGCCGAGGGCCTCGGCGGCAACGGGACGTCCAGTGAAGGGACCGGTGGCGGTGTCATCCCGGCCAACCTAGCGGGTGCCGAGGGTCCGTCGAGCGCGGAGCCGCCCAAGGAAAGGATGCCGAAGGGATCGGCACGCACGCAAAGCCGCCGGGGGGTGGTAAAAAAAAAACGGGTTTCCCTCAGCAGGACCCTACGCCGAATGGTGATCGCTTTCTCGGTTCCAGATCCGCCGGCCCGTTGGGGCCTTGGCGCAGGAGCGGGAGGTCGGTCCTCGCTTGAATTGAATCACTAAGACCCATGCGGGTCAGCGTCACTCCACGCCCTGCATCATGTCCTCCATCAACGCGAGGCCGACGGCCTCGGTGATCTCGTTGATGTCGTAGTTCCGCAGCAGGCGGCCCGCGAAGCGGTCGGGGCCGAGGATGTCGCGCGACGAAGCCTGCCCGAGGATCTGGGCGGAATCGAGGCGGATGGCGGTGATCTGGACGTCGGGGGCGGAATAGGTCTGGTCGCCGGAGACGGCCGGCACGGTGATGTTGCGGGAAGAGATCAACACCTCGACGACGACGTCGGCGATCTTCTGCAAGGCCTCACGGTCCTTGGCGGAGGCGGGCGAACCGGTGGTGCCGAGGAACTCCTGGACCGGCCGGTCGGCGAGGAGCTGGGCGGCGACCCGCTGGTCGGCGAGCTTGGCTCCGCCCATGCGGAGGGGGCGGCCGAGAAGACGCTCGATGTCGCGGACCGTCTGGCGGTCGTTGAGGGGGACCTGCGGGCGGGGCGAGTTGGTGTAGGCGTTCTCGCCGGTGACGCGGTCCTGCGTGCCGCGGAGCGGTTGGACGGGCGAGGTGCCGACGCCGGAGAGGTTGCCGACCACGGTGACGTTCTGTCCGAGGGGGCCGACGACGGCGGGATTGGCGCCGGTGGGATGGAGGTCGGACCGGAGCGACTCGGTGGATTCGCGACGGCCTGTGAGACGGAGCCCGCCGGATTCGTCGACGAGATCGCGGTTCACGAACAGGACCATCCGCGGTCCGCCGAGCTTGGGGTAACCGGCCTTGAAGCGGTTGATGACGGTGCGGGCCTGTTCCGGGGAGACCAGCGGCGCGCGTCCCTGGATCGGACGTTGTTCGTAGGTGGGACGCGGGTCGCCGGTCGGCACTGCGATGATCGGGGGGGAGCCGGCCGGCACGGCCGGAGGCGGAGGTGGCACCGGATCCGCGGCGTGGACGGTGGCCAGGGCGACGACGAGGCCGGCGGGGAGGAGACGGAAGACGGTGTTCATGGCGGGATCCTGAATCTGGCGACGATGGCGCCGGTGACGACCGTTCAACGGGCTTCGCGGACGCGGAGGGTGAAGTCCTTCGCCTTGTCGTTCATGGAGACGAAGCGGACGGACTCCTGGCCGTTCTCGGTGAGGATGAGCGTCTGCCATGGGGTCTCGTCGCCGGAGGAGAACCCGTCGAGTTCCTTGAACACGCATTGGACCTGGACCTCGATGCGGCGGTTGAGGCGGTTGCGCAGGTTGGCGGCGACCTCGAGGCGGCCGTCCTCGAGCGGCCGGGACATCAGTCCGCTGGCCGTGACGCTGCGCTGGGCGCGGAAGTTCATGGTGACGAAGCGCTCGCGGTTCTCGGTGTCGTACTTGCCGGCGTTGCGGGCGGGATAGGCGCCACCGGCCTGGCCGGTCGAAATGGCGCGTGAGGCGCCGCCGATCTTCTCGCCGGTGCGGGCGCAGCCGCTGGCGAGGGCGAGGATGACGGTCGCGGCGATGGGGAACACGGGACGGAGGTTCATGGCTTTTGGACGGAGACGGAGTTCAGTCACGGTCGCTGACGAAGAGGACGGTGTCGCGGGCGGGCGCGACGGTGAACCGGACGGGGCGGCCCTTGACCACGGTGCCGCCGGCGTCGGCGAACTCGAGGGTGCCGGTGTAGTCCCCTGGGGCGAGCCGCCCGCTGCCGAAGGCGAGGAGGTTCGGGAGGTTGTCCCAGGTGCGGGTATCCGCGGTCGGAGTCGTCGCGGCGCTGATTCCCTTGAGGATGAGGCCCGCGGCCAGGAGTCCGAGGCCCGCCTCGTCCATGGCGCTGTTGCGTCCGGTTTGGGTGGCCATGATGGCGCCGCCGATCACCGCGGCGTCGCCGATCCCGCTGGTGGTGTCCTTGAACACCGCCTTGTTGGCGAGCACGTGGTCCATGACCCGGCCGCCGCGGGTGGTCGCCTGATAGCTGAGGTCGTCGAAGGCCGGTGCCCGCAAGACGAGCGGTCCCACGCGGAGCACCGCGGTGACGGCGCGGGACTGTCCGGGCCGGAAGCGGAGCTGTTGGCGGTACTCGCCGGAAGCGTACTTGGCGGGTCCGGTGCCCATCTCGGCGAAGAGCACGATGTTGGCGGGCGGATCGTAGGCCGGCGGCGTGGCCATGCGGGCGGCGGCGGCGGCACGGCGGTAGGCGTCCGAACCGTCGCCGGCCAGCTTCGCGGAAACCAGCCCGTCGAGGTAGTCGAGCAGCACGTAGTCCGCCTGGTACTCGTTCTTCTCGGCGTCGGCGTCCTGGATTTGGGCGCTGCGGAAGCAGGCCCGGGCGTTGTCCGGTTCGCCGTCCATCCAGTAGAGGATACCGCGGTAGTAGTAGGCCATGACCCGCTCGTAGGGTTCGCCGCGGAAGTTCTTCCGGGACTCCTCGCGGAAGAGGCTGCGGGCCTGACGGGCGGAGCGGTCCCCGGCGGAGAGTCCGCCCAGCGTGAGCAGGGCGTCGTCGAGCAGCGGCTTGGCGTCGGCGAAGCGCCCCTGCCGCATGGCCGCCGCCGCTTGACGGTACTGCACCAGGACACGGTCCTTGGCGGGCACCGCCGGCGAGGGCTTGGGACCGCCGGAAGCCGCGGAATGGGCCGAGGTGGCCCCGTCCGAGGCGCAGCCGGCGACGCCGAGCGCCAACAGCAGCAGGAAAAGACTCAGCCGTCCCGCGCCGGTTCTGGCGGCGCGGGGCGGCACGATGGTCGAAGGAAGGGTCATGCGCGGGACTCGGAGGCGTGGAACCAGTGCCCGGTCAGCGGTAGGCGGCGTCCTCGAGTCCCTGCTTCTTCACCTCGGCGGAATCCTCCCAGAGGATGTCGCTGGTTCGGGCGTCGATGAGCTGGAAGCTGTAGAGCACGTAGTCGCTGACTCCCTTGCTGGTGCGGGTGGTCATGCCCTGGAGCTTCCCGGTGAGGAAGAAGTCGGCGCCCTTGAATTCGACGGCGTTGGGATCGGAGGAGCTGGTGACGGCACCGGATTGCTTGAGCTGCTGTTCGCGCTCGAGGGTCTGCATGCGGTCGCGGGCGAGGAAGACCACCTTGCCGCGGGCGTTCCGGTTCAGGGCGGTGCGGATGCGGGTGAGGAAGATGTCCTTGTTGAGGGTGAACCGGGTCTCGTTGACCACGGGGTCGAGCACGACGCGGGGGGTGCCGGCGGCGTTCCGGATCTGGGGCGTGTCGAGGATGCTGCGGGCCATCTTGTCGGTGACCTGGACGAGGTCCTGGGATTCGACGCCGGTGCCGCCGACAAAGCCGGATTCCTCGGGCTTGAGGACGGTGACGCCGGTGCCGCCGGGGTTGCGGACACCGGTGGAGGCGCAACCGGAGGCAAGGAGCACGGATGCGAGCAGGGACAGGGAGCGCGCGAGGGCGTTGCGGTTCATAAAATGGTGCGGGAACTGAACGGACGGATGGGGCGTGGTCAACGCCCAAAGAGCGCGTTGGCCGGGGCGAAGGAGCCTGCGGCGGACGGTTCAAAGGCGACCGGGGCCACCGAGGCCACCGGCGCGTCCTGAACCGCCGGGGCGGCTGCCGGGGCGGCGACGAAAACCGTCCGGACCCAGCGCACCGGCGGTGGCGGTGGTCCGAAGTGCCGGTGTTGGGGTCCGTGGTAATGGGGCGGCGGTGCCGAGACGAACACCGTATCCGGGGCGGCGTAGACAACCGGGGCGGAAGGCGGAACCGGGCGGGCCGCCTGGTCCGCGAGCGTGCCCAGCAGCAGGCCGGCGCCAGCCCCGATGGCGATGCCTTCGGCGGTGCGGCGGCCGTTGTTGTGTCCGATCACGCCGCCGGCGATGCCACCCAACACAGCACCAGTGATCGCGCGGGGAGGATTCGGGGAGTCCGCGATGTAGGACGTCGGATATCCGGCTTCGGCACGGCGTTCGTTGCCGACGATGGCACCCAGGACCGCGCCGACCCCAGCGCCGATGGCGGCTCCCTCGGCGGTGCGACGTCCGTTGTTGTGCCCGATCACCCCGCCGGCGATGCCACCCAACACGGCACCTCCCAACGATTCCGGGCCGAAGAGTTGCGCCTGGACCGGGAGGACCGCGGAGCCGGCGACCAGCGCCAGCAGGAGCGTTTTCATAACTTCGCTGGGAGAGACGCAGAAGCCACACTTCTATTCAGTCTCGTTGTTTACAGCTGAAAACATTGAATCGGGCATCGACTTCTCCCGGGGTACACCTTGCAATGATCTGAATCGGTTACGTTGCCTGATGGGTTTCGGGCAAGGCGGGACCGACGGAATCGTTTGGAGAATCCGGGCGTTTGGACCGGATCTGGAACCGTCATGAGCGAGACGCCGTCTTCCCCATCATCCCATCGCAGAAAAAGGCAGAGGGCCCCGCGCATCGTGCGGAAGAACTACTTCCTGCACTTGGTCTTCTACGAGCGCCGGTTTCGGCTTGCGCTCCTGCTGATCGGTCTGTTGCTGCTGACGGCCGTGGCCTTGGCGCCGAAGCTGTGGATTTCCTCACCACCCCATATGGAGGAGACCATCCGGATCAGCGGATTGGATCTGCTCCAAAGTTGGAACCTCAAGCGGAATGCCCGTAAGGAGGAGTCCGCAGGTCGTTACAAGGAGGCCATTCTGGCTTGGATCAGTGCGATCGGCAACAATCCGGCGGACGTGGAGGCGATCCGTGGCTTCCTTCAGGCGGTGGTCGCACTGCCGAAGCCGGAACGTAGCTACCTTGGACCTGGCGTCGGCCAAGCCCGGTTCCTTCTGCGACTGACTCAGACGAACCGTTCCGACCTCACCCTGGCCAGCGACATCTACCGTCACTACGAATTTTATCCGCAGATCTTGACGTTGTTGGACCAACCTTCGGAGCCATTGGAGCCGAAGGGGTTGGAGAATCAGTTAATCGCGCTTTTCGAGACCGGGCGCATGGAGGCGTTCGGCCAGGTCTGGTCCACCAACCGGGCCGTGCTTTCGGAGCGGCCAGTCGCTTCGCTTTACCACGCGGCATGGGCCGCCGGATGGGGGCCGATCCAGGAGCTTTCCGCCGGACGTTTGAAGCTCCTCGCGGCAGCCGGCGACGGTACATGGACCTTGGTCGCGCGTCGTCTGGCGCTGACCCTGCACTACTCCCAGTTGGATCTCGCCAGCTATCGCAAGGTCCTGAACCAGCTCCAGGACACACGGGATGCACGCGTTCAGGACGAGGTGCGTTTTTGGCTCCTGCTGGAACAATCCGGCAAGCATGACCGTGCGGTGGAACTGGCCCGTCAGCATACGGTTGCGGCAGAGACGGCGCCGGAGGCCGAGATGTTGATCCTGGCCTGGAAGCGTCTGGGCCTGACCGACATCGCCATCGAGTTCGCCCGGCAACAGATCACGAACTTCGCCTACCATCCCGGGATCTGGACCGCCTTGGCGGACCTGCTGATCCAGACCCAGAACTGGGATGAACTGGCGGCGCTCGCCTTGGAACTCCGGACAAGCCGACTTCGAGAGGGTTATGCCGGTTGGTCGCTGTATCTGGAAGGGATGGCCGACCACCATCGGAACCGCACGGTCGATGCGGCGGACCAGCTGGCGGCTGCCGCCACGAACAGCTTCCAAGACCCGCTGCTGGCCTTTTCGTCCGCCGCCCAGATGCGGCGGCTTGGGTATCCGGGTCCTTCGACGATGCTGCTGAAGTCGCTGCAGTCCCGGTACGCGGACAGCACCACGTTTTGGGCCTTCCTCCAACGTTCAGCCTACGAGGCCCGGCAGGGGGACATCATCCTCGAAGCCAGCGAGCAGCTGCACCTGATGCAGCCCACCAACGCGGTGGCCGCCAACAACTTCGCAGCGGCCCTGTTGACCAAACGGGTCCGTTCCGAAGAGGCCCTGAAGATCACGGACGGGCTCTACCGCCGGTTCTCCCGGAATCCGGCGGTCCGGATCAACCAGGCCTCGGCCCTGATCCGGAACGCTCGGCTGGATGATGCTCTGCCGATTCTCCAAAGCCTCGACGGCACGGAAATGAGCGAGTCGGAGAAGACCTTCACTCGCCTGGCGTGGTTCGAGTACTACGATGCACGAGGCGAGGTCGATCGGGCGTTGGCTGAAGCCAAGAAGGTCGAGAAGCGCTTCCTTTTCCAAGACCAGCAGGAATGGCTGACGGGCCGAATGGCCAAATTGGACGGACTCTGACGCCGCCGGACGCCGGATTCGGTTGGGTCGACGGACCTCCCCGCGCTTGTCGGCGGGGTCCGATTCGGTAGGGTGCGTCCCTTCGATGCACGAACCTGCGATCACCCCGGAGCTTGTCGCGAAGCACAACCTCACGCCCGACGAATACCAGCGGATCCTGGACATCCTCGGCCGCACCCCCACCTACACCGAGCTCGGCATCTTCTCGGTGATGTGGTCGGAGCACTGCTCCTACAAGAACACCCGTCCGGTCCTGAAGACTTTCCCGACGAAGGGCGAGAAGATCCTCGTCGGCGCGGGTGAGGAGAACGCCGGGATCATCGACGTGGGCGACGGAGTGGCCATCGCCTTCAAGATCGAGTCGCACAACCACCCGAGTGCCGTGGAGCCGTTCCAAGGCGCGGCGACCGGTGTCGGCGGCATCATCCGGGACATCTTCACCATGGGCGCCCGTCCGGTGGCGGCGTTGAACTCCCTGCGGTTCGGCGAGCTTTCCAATCCTGAGGTCCGCCGACTCTTCTCCGGAGTCGTCGGGGGCATCGCGCACTACGGAAACTGCTTTGGAATCCCAACCGTGGCCGGCGAGGTCTGCTTCGACAAAAGCTACGAGGGCAACCCGCTGGTGAACGCCTTCGCCCTCGGCGTGCTCCGCCACGACCAGATCACCCGCGGCGCCGCCCACGGCGTCGGCAACCCGGTGTTCTACGTCGGACCCGCCACCGGCCGGGACGGACTCGCCGGAGCCGCCTTCGCCTCGCAGGACCTCACCGAGGAATCCGCCGAGCAGCAGCGTGGCGCGGTCCAGGTCGGCGATCCGTTCATGGAGAAGCTGGTCTGCGAGGCCTGCCTCGAACTGCTCGCCACCGGCTGCGTCGCCGGCATGCAGGACATGGGCGCCGCCGGCCTCACCTGCTCCACCTGCGAGACCGCCGCCCGCGCGGGCACCGGCATCGAGATCGAGTTGGACAAGGTCCCGCAACGCGCGCCGAACATGTCCAGCTACGAGATCATGCTCTCCGAATCCCAGGAGCGCATGCTCATCGTCGTCCACAAGGGCCGCGAGGCCGAGGTGAAGGCCGTCTTCGACAAATGGGACCTCCCCTGGTCCGAGATCGGCGTGGTCACCGACACCGGCCGCATGGTCGTCCGCCACGGCGGCCGCGTCGTCGTCGACGTTCCCGCCAAGAAGCTCGCCGACGAGGCCCCGATCTACCAGCGCGAGGCCCGCGAGGCGTCCTACATGGCCGGCGTGCGCGCCTTCCGCCTCGATGGCATCGCCGACACCGTCGACGTGGCCTCAGACCTCCGGAAGCTGCTCGCCGACCACACCATCGCCTCCAAGAACTGGGTCTACGGACAGTACGACCACATGGTGCGCGACGGCTCAGTCGTGTGCCCGGGCAGCGATGCCGCGGTGATCCGCATCAAGACGGACAGCCTGCCGATCACCAAGGCCGAGTACGCGGCCGCCAAGGCCGGCACGGCGGATCCCTTCCTCGCCCCGGTGCCGGTGCCGGACAAGTACGTGGCGTTCACCGTCGACTGCAACGGCGGGTACGTCTACTTGGACCCCTACGAAGGCGGGAAGGCAGCCGTCGCCGAGGCCTGCCGCAACCTCGCCTGCTCAGGCGCGGTGCCCGTCGGCTCGACCGACAACCTCAACTTCGGCAACCCGCACAACCCGGAGATCTTCTGGCAGCTGAAGGAGTCCGTGCGCGGTCTCGCCGAGGGATGCCGCGCGTTCAATGCGCCGGTCACCGGCGGCAACGTCTCCCTCTACAACCAGCGGGGCGCGCTCGGCGCCATCGACCCCACACCCACGGTCGCCGTGGTCGGCGTCATCGAGAAGCCGGAGTACATCACGACCCAGTGGTTCAATGACGCCGGCGACGCGATCCTCCTGCTCGGCGAGCCCGTGGACACCGCGGATCCGCTCCAGGGTCTCGGCGGCAGCGCCGCGCTCAAGGTGCTGCACGGGGTGAAGAATGGCCTCCCGCCCCGCGTGGACCTCGAGGCGGCGAAGGTGCTGCATGCCACGCTGCTCGGGCTGATCCAGGAAGGCGTGGTCAAGAGCGCCCACGACTGCAGCGACGGCGGCCTCGCCGTGGCGCTCGCCGAGTCCTGCTTCGGCCGACAGAAGGCCCGCGAGACCCACGCGTTCCTCGGCGCCACCGTCGACCTCACCTCATCCGACGCCGCGGTTCCGGCATGCCGCCTGGACGCCCTGCTCTTCGGCGAGACCCAGAACCGGGTGGTGCTCTCGGTGGCCGAGATCGACGCCGGCCGCGTGCTCAAGCAAGCCCGCCTCATGGGTGTGCCCGCCCGCCGCATCGGCACCGTGGGCGGCGACGCCCTGGTGCTCAAGACCGCCACCGGCGAGTCCTCCGCGAAGGTCGCCGAACTGCACGACGCCTGGTGGAACTCGATCGCCCGGGCGATGGCCTGAGAGACCGGGAACGGGAACCCTCCATCGATGGAGGGTCTTTCCCCTAAAAGTGGCGTGCGATTACCGTTGATCCCCTCTCCCATGAAGACCCTGCTCAAACCGATGGCGGTCGGCCTTGTGTGCCTGTTGGTCTGCGGATGTCGGACCCCGGAGGAACGCGCCGTCGACGCCATGGAGTCGGTGGACAAGGCCATGATCGAGATGGAGAAGAAGCTCAAGGCGATGGAACGGGACATGGAGAAGCGGTCGAGGTGAGGTGCGTCAGGAGGCGCGGGAGGCGCCGGGGGCGGTTGTTTTTGACCCTGGGGGCGTGCACTTCCCCCCTTGCGCCCGGCGGCCGGGTTTTCCAGCCTCCGCGACCGTTTTTCCCGACCTTTTGCGTCCAGACACGATGAGTTCGACCGTCCCATCCGCGCCGGCCTGGCCCGGCGTCATCCGCCGCTACGCCCGCTTCCTGCCCGTCACCGCCGAGACGCCGGTCGTCACGCTTCTTGAGGGCAACACGCCGCTGATCCCCGTTCCGCGCTTCGTCGACGCCATCGGCGGGAGGTTCGACCTCCGTCTCAAGTACGAGGCGATGAACCCGACCTGCTCCTTCAAGGACCGCGGGATGACCATGGCCATCACCCGCGCGCTCGAGCGCGGTGCCAAGACGGTCGTCTGCGCGAGCACCGGCAACACTTCCGCCAGCGCCGCCGCCTACGCCGCGCGGGCCGGCTTGAAGTGCGTCGTGCTGCTGCCCCAGGGCAAGATCGCCCACGGCAAGATGTCCCAGGCGCTGCTCTACGGCGCCACGACCGTGAGCATCGAGGGCAACTTCGACGACGCCCTGAACATCGTCCGTGAACTCGGCGAGACCGGCCTCGTCGAGGTGGTGAACTCGGTCAATCCGGTCCGGATCGAAGGCCAGAAGACCGCGGCCTTCGAGATCTGCGACGCCTTGGGCGACGCGCCGGACTTCCATTTCCTGCCGGTGGGCAACGCCGGCAACATCACGGCCTATTGGAAGGGCTTCAAGGAGTACGCCGACGCCGGACTCTCCGACACCCTCCCCCGCATGATGGGTTGGCAGGCTGCCGGAGCCGCACCGCTCGTGCTCGGGCATCCGGTGGCCAACCCCGAGACCGTCGCTACCGCCATCCGCATCGGCAACCCCGCCAGCTGGCATGGCGCCATGAACGCCGCCTCCGAATCCGGCGGCGCGATCCGGTCGGTCACCGACGACGAGATCCTCCACGCCTACCGGTTGCTCGCCCGCACCGAGGGGATCATGGTCGAACCCGCCTGCGCCGCACCGCTGGCCGGCCTCATCCGCGCCATCGCCAACAACGAGATCCCGGAAGGGGCACTCGTCACCGCGACGATGACCGGCCACGGCCTGAAGGATCCCGACACCGCGATCCGCGTCTCCGGCTTCGAACCGCTCGTCGCCAAGGCGACCAAGGAGGCGGTCATGGCCGCCGTCGGTCTGGCTTAGCCTGATCGATTGAAGGGGAGTGAGGAGGGGCCTCACGCAAATACGCAGTTTGTTCCCGTTCCTTCGCGGCTTGGCGCCTCGGCGGGAGTTACCTTTCCGCTGGAGCCCAGCCTCGGAGTCCGGGCCCTCCGGTCTTGTCGGCACCGGGGTCTCCGGGACAGTTTCGATGCAAGATGTCCCCCCAGTCGCCTTGGCACCGTCCCGGTCAGGTCCGGCCGCTGAACCGGCGCGAGTTCCTCTGGCGTTCCGGCGGCGGGCTCGGCGGCATCGCGTTGGCCTCGTTGCTCGGTGAACAGGGTCTGCTCGCCGCCACGCCGTCCGCCTCGAAGAACCCACCCGCGCGGCCCCGCGCGAAGCGGGTCGTGCAGCTCTTCATGGCCGGCGCTGCGAGCCACGTCGACATGTGGGACCACAAGCCGGCCCTCGCGAAGCACCACGGGGAGAAGTGGGATCCCGGGGAGGCCGTGGAACTGTTCCAGGACGGACTCGGTTCCACCTTCGCCTCGCCGTGGAAGTTCCGTCCGCACGGCGGCTGCGGGAAGCACCTCAGCGAGATCGTCGAACCGGTCGGCCGGGTCGTGGACGACATCGCGTTCATCCACAACCTCGTCGGCAAGACCGGCGTCCACTCGCAGGCCACGCTGCTCCAGGCCACCGGCTTCAACACGCCGGGGTTCCCAGGAATGGGCTGCTGGGCCAGCTACGGACTGGGATCGCTGAACGAGAACCTGCCGACCTTCGTGGTGATGCCCGACCTCCGCGGCATGCCGTCCAACGGCGCCAAGAACTGGGACTCGGCGTTCCTTCCGGCGGAACACCAGGGCACGCTCGTCCGCGTCGGCGCCGAGACTCCGGTCGAGGACCTCTTTCCGCCTCCCGGCAACGGGTTCATCACCTCCGAGTCGGAACCGGACAGCCTCGCGACGCTCGCCCGTCTGAACGGGCTCCATGCCTCGACCCGGCCCGGAGACTCGCGGCTGGAGGCGCGGATCCGCAGCTATGAGCTGGCCGCCCGGATGCAGTTGGCCGCACCGGAGGCGCTCGACATCTCGAGGGAACCGGCGTGGGTCCGCGCGAAGTACGGCATCGACGACACCACGAAGCGCTGGCCCGCCGAGATCAACGCCGCCGAGGAAGCGGACATCATGGGCCGCAAATGCCTCACTGCGCGGCGTCTCCTCGAACGCGGCGTCCGCTTCGTCCAGATCTGGTCCGGCAACGACAACAGCTTCCCGCGCCGAAACTGGGATTCCCACGAGGACATCTCCCGCGACCACGGCCCCCTGTCCCTCGGCATGGCCCTTCCGGTGGCGGCGTTGATCGAGGACCTCAAGCAGCGTGGGCTGCTGGACGACACGATCATCCTCTGGACCACAGAGTTCGGCCGCATGCCTTGCGCCCAGGGAGGAAAGGGCCGCGACCACAACCCTTTCGTGTTCACCAACTGGCTCTGCGGCGGCGGCATCCGCGGTGGCGTCACCCACGGCCAGAGCGACGAATGGGGCTACAAGCCGCAGGACCGGTCGGACATCACCGAGGTGTACGACATCCACGCCACCATCCTGCACCTCCTGGGCATCGACCACACCCGGCTGACCTTCCGTCACAACGGAATCGACCGCCGGCTCACCGACGTCCACGGCGAGGTCATCCGGCCGATTCTCGTCTGACACCGGACGCCCGACGCCAGATGCGCATCAGGGCGAAAGCTTCTTGCTCGCAAGGAAGGTCGGCCAGGCGTTGTCGCTCGGCACCACAGGAAACAGGTCGAAACTCACCTCCGGCCAGTCCGCGGTGTAGCGGAGGATCGAAGCCGCCTCGTCGGTCTCGAAATGGATGATCGCGCGGCCGCCCTGGACGTCGAGGTAGCTCTGCACGTTCGAGAACGCTGCCGGATACCGGTAGGTGTGCCGGCGTCCCGCGATCTCCGCGAGGGTCTTGGTGTCCTTGGGGAAGATGGCGATGGCGATGTAGTGCATGGCAGGGGGATGCGTTTGGGGTGACGCGGAAAGTCCGAGGGGGGTTCTTCCGCACGCTATTCCGATGACCACCCTTGGCAAGCTCGGCGTGTGGTGCGCAGTCCAAGGGACGCAGCCTGCGACTTTGCGCTTGGGATGCCGGTGCGGATCGCGCTACTGCTCCGGGAAGATCCCGTGACTCCGCTCCGAACCCTACCGCCGCTGTTGCTGTTGGCGTCCTTCCTCCAGGAAGCCGCCGTCGCGGCCGGACCCGATCCCGGAGGGGTCCCGGTGTCGTTCCGCCGCGAGGTCATGGCGGTGCTTTCCAAGGCCGGATGCAACGCGGGTCCCTGCCATGGCAACGCCAACGGCAAGGGCGGGTTCAAGCTCTCGCTCCGCGGCGAGGATCCGGAACTCGACTTCACCGCGATGGTGCTCGAGTTGGGCGGGCGCCGCGTGCAGCCGCTGGAACCGGAATCCAGCCTGCTGCTGCTGAAGGCGACCGCGGCCGTCCCACACGAGGGCGGCGCCCGCTTCGCCAAGGACTCGGATGGCTACCGACGGCTCCGGGACTGGATCGGCGCAGGAGCCGTTGATGACGGACCTTCGGTCGCCCTGCCGACCCGGCTCGAGATCAGTCCCTCCGAGATCTTCGCCGACTCGGCCGAGCCGCACATCGACCTCCAGGCCACAGCTGTCTTCACCGATGGCACGCGTCGGGATGTGACCTCCGAGGCCGTTTACGAATCCTCGGATCCGCGCGCGGCGGTCACCGCGGAGGGTCGGGTGCCGCGGGTGGAGGGAGCGGAGACGGTGGTGCTGGCCCGGTACCTGGGGAGTCAATCGCCGGTGCGAATCGCCTTCGTCCCGCAGCAGCCCGGATACGCCTGGAAGGGTCCCAAGCCGGCGGGCGAGATCGACCGCAGGATCTTCGGAAAGCTGCGCCGTCTGCGGCTGGACGTGTCGCCGGTGTGCAGCGACGAGGTTTTCCTCCGACGTG
>CAMASJ010000064.1 GCA_945860685.1 Akkermansia muciniphila | reverse complement strand
GTGCTGTTGCCGGGCGGTCGCGTCCGCGTGGACGTCTTCGGTCCGGCCGGACAGGTCCACGTCGTTGAGAGGACTCCCAACCTGACCGTTCCGTGGACTCCGGTCGCCGGGATCGGTTCGGTGACGACGTCCGGGCCCGGGGTTCCGGTGTCGTTCGAGCTGTCGGTGGCCGGGGTCGACAGCGTCCTCCTCCGTGTCCGACGGCCCTGAAGCGGCGGACTGGAACGTCCCGGTATTCCGGGGCGTTCCTTGACTTGGGGGAGGGTGCCGCCGATATCTGGCCCGAGGATATGCTGTGCCAGTTCTGCAAGGTAAAGGAGGCGACGGTCCATGTGACCGAGATCGCGGACAACAAGGTCAAGAAGGTCGACGCCTGCGCGGCTTGCGCGAAGGAGAAGAACTACAACGACCCAACCGCCTTTGCCTTGGCGGACCACCTCCTTGGGCTGGGCGCCTCGCAGAAGATGGAGGAGGCGTCCGAGGCGGTCGGGGCCGTCTCGTGCGACCAGTGCGGGTACACGCAGGCCGACTTCAAGAAGAGCGGCCGCCTGGGTTGCGCCCGGTGCTACGAGGTGTTCAGCGAGGGGCTCGATTCGGTGCTGAAGACCATGCACAAGGACGTGCGCCACCGGGGCAAGGTTCCCGCGGCGCTCCAGAAGGTGCTCAAGAGTTCCCAGCTGCTGAACCGGCTCACGAAGGAGCTGCAGGACGCGATCCAGCGGGAGGACTTCGAGACCGCCGCCCGCCTCCGGGACGAGATCAAGGCCGCCAAGGCCGTCGCCTGAACCGCGAACCCCAACCGCATCCGCCATGTCCGTACTCGATTTCCTGATCCCGCCCTCCGAGGCCAGCCGCCGCAACGGACCGCACGACGTCATCGTGCTCTCCAGCCGCGTCCGCCTCGCCCGGAACCTCCGGACGGTCCCGTTCCCGAGCCATTCGAAGAAGGCGGACCGCATGAAGGCCTTCGAGGCCCTGATGCCGGTCGTGCGCAGCCTGCCGCTGATGGGGCCCGACGCCTTCTCCGAATCCATGGACAAGCTGCCCGCCCTCGAGAAGCAGATCCTCGTGGAGCGGCACCTGATCAGCCGCGAGCACGCCGCGAAGAACGCGGGCAGCGGCCTGGTGTTCAACCGCGAGGAGAGCGTCTGCGTGATGGTCAACGAGGAGGACCACCTCCGGATGCAGGCGCTGCGTCCCGGGCTCCAGCTCCGTCAGGCCTGGATGACCATCGACTCCGTGGACTCCGCGCTGCAGGAGCGGGTGGAATTCGCCTTCGCCGAACGCTACGGATTCCTCACCGCCTGCCCCACGAACCTCGGCACGGGCATCCGCGTGAGCGCCATGCTCCACCTGCCCGGGTTGGTGTTGGCCGAGCAGATCAACCAGATCATCCAGGCTGTGAACAAGCTCGGCCTCGCGGTCCGCGGCCTCTACGGGGAAGGCACCGAGGCCTTGGGCAACATCTTCCAGGTCTCGAACCAGATGACCCTCGGCGAGAGCGAGAACGACATCGTCGAACGGATCAACAAGGTCCTGCTCCAGATCATCGAGCACGAGCAGAACGCCCGGCACGCCCAGCTGGAGAAGAAGCCGGCGGTCCTGCTGAACCACATCGGGCGCGCCTACGGCATCCTCGGGAACGCCTGGAGCATCTCCTCGAAGGAGGCGATGAACCTGCTCAGCTTCATGCGGCTCGGCGTCGACCTCGGGCTTTTCCGCGACATGCCCAAGTCGCAGGTCGACGAGCTTTTCCTCCGCAGCCAGCCGGCGCACCTGCAACTGGCGCATCCGCTTCGGGACAAGCTCGCCTCGGACGAACGCGACCTGTTCCGCGCGGAGATGCTGCGTCAAAGCACGTCCTCGTTCCCGCGCCCTGATCCCTCGCTTATCCGTCCGCCCGGAGGTCCGACGGAAGGTCCGGCCGCCGCCTGACCCCTGCGGAACGGACCGCCGTCCCGGAATTCCGGTCCTCTCCCGCCGCCGACCGTGAAATCGCGTCTCGACCAGGCCCTGGTGGACCGGGGCCTCTGTGAAAGCCGTTCCCAGGCGCAACGCCTGATCATGGCCGGCATGGTCCGGATCAACGGCCACACCGCGTCGAAGGCCAGCGACGGCGTCCGCGAAGGCGACGGAGTCGAACTGGTCGGAGGCGACCGCTACGTCTCCCGCGGCGGCCACAAGCTGGAGGCGGCGATCCTCGGCTTCGGGGTGTCGCCCGACGGACTCCGCTGCGCCGACCTCGGGGCCAGCACCGGCGGGTTCACCGACTGCCTCCTCCAGCACGGTGCCGCGCGGGTCCATGCCATCGATGTTGGCCACGGCCAGCTCGCCTGGAAGCTGCGCCAGGATCCGAGGGTGGTGGTGATGGAACGCACCAACGCGCGGCATTTGACGCCGGGTTCCTTCGCCACCGGCGACCTGCCGTTCGACCTCGTCGTCGCGGACTGCTCCTTCATCAGCCTCCGCCTGATCCTTCCGCCCGCGGTGCCGCTGGCCCGCGCCGGTACGCGGTTCCTGATCCTGATCAAGCCGCAGTTCGAGGCGGGCAAGGAGGCCGTGGATCGTGGCGCCGGGGTCATCACCGACCCGGCCATCCACGACGCCGTGCTGCGGGACCTCCAGGCCTTCGTCGCCGGGGAACTTCCCGTCCTCGAGTGGTGCGGCTGCATGGAATCCCCCTTGCTTGGCCCGGCCGGAAACAAGGAGTTTCTCGCCCACCTCAGGAAGACCGTGTGAAGAAGATCGCCGACTCCATCCGCCGGGTGGGCCTCGTGGCCAATCCGGAGAAGCACCAGATCGCGCGTCTGGTCCGGAGGGCCGCCAAGGTCCTCCAGGGGCTCGGCAGGCAGGTGGTGTGCGATCCGGTGACAGGCCGCTTGGTTGGACCCGGGATCCCGGTGTCCGATGGACTCGGGGCCATCGCCGAGTCCTGCGACCTGATCCTCGTTTTCGGAGGGGACGGCACCATGTTGCGGGTCGCCCGCGAGACGGCGGGTCGGCAGGTGCCGATCCTCGGGATCAAGGCGGGCACGCTCGGATTCCTGACCGCGGTCAAGGCTTCCGCACTCGCGGCGTCGCTCCGTCTCGTCGTGGACGGCCGCTTCACGCTTGAGGACCGGGCACTGCTCGAGGCCTCCATCCGCCGTGGGGACGAGACCACCGTCCAGACCGCCCTCAACGACTTCGTCCTGAGCCGCGGACTCGCATCCCGGCTCATCGAGCTGGAGGTCTCCGTGAACGGCGAGCTGCTCACCCGGTACCGGTGTGACGGCTTGATCGCGAGCTCCCCGACCGGTTCGACCGCGTATTCGCTGGCTGCCGGCGGGGCGATCGTGAGTCCGGATGCGGACGTCCTGATATTGACGCCGATCTGTCCGCACACCCTTTCCATCCGGCCGGTGGTGATGAACCTGAACGCAACCGTTTCGGTGCGGCTGGTGAGCCGACGCCTGGTCGCGACCCTGGCGGCCGATGGGCAGCAGCAGACGGACCTGAGCACCGGCGATTCGGTCGTGATCCGTCGGAGCACCCGTTCGGTGCGCCTCCTGAGGCCGGAGGGTTCCTCGTTCTTCAGCACCCTCCGGGAGAAGTTCTCCTGGAGTGGCGGTAACCTATGAGTGCGCTCCCAGAACCCGGAGCACCGGAGCGCCGGCCGCGACTAGCATTCCTGTCGATAGGGATGAAACCGCCACCGGAGTGCCGACAAACAAGGGTTGTCACGGAGGTGTCATGGGAGCGTAACACGAAGTGGGGTCAATGTTCTCCATGAAGAGGTGGATCCGATGGATGGCCCTGGTCATCCCGGCGTTGGGAGGTCTCTTGGACCTTCCGGCGGCCGACTTCAGGGTTCAGGGATCCGACACCATGGTCACCCTGGCGCAGCGTTGGGCCGAGGCCTACATGGGCGAGAATCCCGGTGTTTCCATTGAGGTCAACGGGGGTGGAACGGGCACGGGAATCGCCGCCCTCCTGAACAGGACCGCGGACATTGCGACGTGTTCGCGGAGGATCCGGGCACGGGAGGTGGAGGGATGCGTCCGGCGGTTCGCTGCGAGGCCCCGCGAGTATCCGGTGGCGTTGGACGCTGTGGTGATCCACGTCCACGCCTCGAACCGTGTCGAGGCCCTCGACCTCGGTCAGTTGTCCGGGATCTTCTCCGGCCGGATCCGGAACTGGAGCGAAGTGGGCGGCGCGGATGCACGGATCATTCCCTATAGCCGTGAGAACAGCTCCGGGACCTACGAGTTCTTCAAGGAGGCTGTGCTCAAGCGCGGGGACTTCGCCGGCTCGGTCCAGATGCTCCAGGGGACGGCCCAGGTCCTTTCCGCCGTGGCCCATGATCCCAACGGCATCGGCTACGGTTCCGGTGCCCTTTCTGCGGGCACGCGTGCGATCCGGATCGCACCCGCCCCGGGGACCCAAGCCGTGCAAGCCGACGAGTCGACGGTCCGCGCCGGAAGCTATCCGCTGTCCCGGCGGCTGTTCCTGTATCTCGATCCCGCGGTGGACGTGGGCAAGCTGAGGCAATGGATCGAATGGATCCGTGGTGCCGCCGGCCAGCGCATCGTCGGCGAAATGGGCTATTTTCCCCTGGAGGTCCCACCCGGCCGCTGATCCGGCCCCGATCGAGAACTTTCCGCCGGCCCGCCGGCCTCCGCGACAAGAATGGAAACTCCCACGCCATACCTCCAAGGACACCCCCGGTTCACGGCGACGTCCGGACACCGGCTCTGGGCACGGTGGTTGGATCGTCTTGCGGAACACCTCATTCGTGCGGTCGCGTTCGTGGTCGCATCCGTGGTGTTGCTGATCTTCCTGTTCGTCGCCCGCGAGGCGCTTCCGATCGTGCTCGGCGGACTGACCACGGTGACCTCCACGGAGCTGATCCGTCCCGAGGAATTGGATTCGGTGGCGCCGGAACGGCTGAGGACCTACCTCGGCTTGGGCCGTGGCGAGATGGCATCGATGAGCCGAGAGACGCTCCGCCTGTTGCTGGAGGTCCACGCCGAGGCGCTCGCGGAGGAGTCGGTCGGGGAAGACGCCAAGGTGAACGCGCTGGAGCCACGTTTGCTGTTCCTGCCCTTCCGGTGGAGCGACTACGACCATCCTGTGTTCGTCTGGCAGCCCGGGGTCTGGTCGCCGAAGTACAACGTCGTCCCGTTGCTGCTTGGAAGCCTGAAGGTCACGGGCATCGCGATGGCAGTGGCCGTGCCCTTGGCCTTGGCCGCGGCGCTGCATGTCTCCCAGTTGGCATCCCGTCGATTCAGGGACTGGGCCAAGCCGGCGATCGAGTTGTTGGCCGGAATCCCCAGCGTCGTCTTGGGATCCCTCGCCATGCTGGCCTTCGCCCCGGTGTTCCAAGCCGTGACCGGAACGCCGTTCATGCTCAACTCCCTGGTCGCCGGCGTCGCCCTCGGCATCGCCGTCGTGCCCCTGGTCTTCTCCCTCGCCGAGGACGCCATCTCGGGGATCCCTCCCGAGTTGGGCCGGGCCGCCCTCGCGCTCGGCGCGACCCGTTGGCAGGCCGCTTGGCATGTGGTCCTTCCGGCGGCCCTCCCGGGCATCGCCGCCGCGGTCGTGCTGGGGTTCGGACGCGCCCTCGGCGAGACGATGATCGTCCTCATCGCCAGCGGCAACGCGCCCATGATGGGGTGGAGCCCGCTGCTTCCGGCACGGACGCTGACGGCCACGATCGCCGCCGAGTTGGGGGAGACCGAGTTCGGCGGTCACCATTTCCGGATGCTCTTCCTGCTCGGGACGCTGCTCTTCGTGGTGACCCTTTCCATCAACCTCATCGCGTCGGCGGTCTTCCGGCGGCTCCGGAGACGCACGGAGGGTTCGAGATGAAGGCCAAGGACCGCTCGGCGCTCTTCACCGGCCTCACCGGGGCCGCGGTGTGGGCGATCCTCGCGACGTTGGCGCTCATCCTCGGGATCAGCCTCGCTGGAGGGGCGCCGGGATTCTCGTGGCGGCTGCTCGCTGGACGCCCCGGGAGGGACATGTTCGACATCGCTTCCACCGGCCTCTATCCGATGATCTTCGGCACCGTGAGCCGGGTCTTCCTGATGACCCTTTTCGTGGTTCCCGCGGGTGTCATCACCGCCGTCTACCTTTCGGAGTACGCTCCGAAGCGTTCCTGGGCGACCCGCTTCCTCCGGTCCGCCATCGAGAACCTCGCCGGCGTTCCCAGCATCGTCTTCGGCCTCTTCGGCCTCGGGTTCTTTGTCGGATTCCTCGGGGCGGGCATGGACGGCCTCCTTGGCGGCGGAAGCCGCTTCGGCCGGCCGGCGCTGTTCTGGGCCTCGATGACGCTCGCGGTGATGACACTGCCGGTGGTGATCGTGGCCACCGAGGAGGCGCTTCGGTCGATTCCCGCCGGCATCCGGGAGGGCGCCCTGGCGCTGGGGGCCACCCGGATCCAGGTGATCCTTCGGATCGTCCTGCCGCAGGCGGTGCCGGGGATCCTCACGGGTGCCATCCTCGCGGTCGGGCGTGCCGCGGGGGAGGTAGCGCCCATCCTCTTCACCGGGGCCGCGTTTTCCACCGATGGGGTCTCGGACGGGGTCTTCGACCGCTTCATGGACCTAGCCTACCACATCTTCGTGCTCTCGACCCAGTCCCCGAACCTCGACCGGACGCGCCCGCTTCTCGGCGCCACGGTCCTGGTCCTCCTGCTCCTGACCGTGACCCTCAACCTCCTGGCCGTTTTCGTCCGGGCCCGGATGAGCTCATCGACCCGGACGTCCCACTGATCCATGCCCACCGAAGATCCATCCCCAGTCATCCTCGAGACCCGGGACCTTTCCGTCACCTATGGCGCGAACCGGGCGTTGGGAGGGGTCACCTTGTCGGTGCCGTCCCGCCGTGTGACGGCGTTCATTGGTCCCAGCGGTTGCGGGAAGTCCAGTCTGCTCCGGTGTTT
This sequence comes from Akkermansia muciniphila, assembly GCA_945860685.1. Taxonomy (GTDB): domain Bacteria; phylum Verrucomicrobiota; class Verrucomicrobiia; order Limisphaerales; family UBA9464; genus SXXZ01. Next base: position 9,379 of record CAMASJ010000064.1, on the reverse strand, counting down.
CAACCGGATGAACGACCTCATCGCCGACGCGAGGATCTCTGGTTCCTGCCGTCTCGAGGGCCGCGAGATCCTTGGACCCGGTGTCGATGTGACCGAACTCCGCCGCCGGGTCGGCATGGTGTTCCAGAGGTCCAATCCCTTCCCGAAGTCCGTGTTCGAGAACGTCGCCTTCGGCTTGCGGGTGGCCGGATTGGGCGGTGGCTCGGAATTGGAGGGGAGGGTGGAGAGGGCGCTGCGCCGGGCCGCGCTCTGGGACGAGGTCCGCGACCGCCTCCACTCCGCCGCCGGGGGGCTCTCCGGAGGACAGCAGCAGCGGTTGTGCATCGCCCGGGCGGTGGCGATCGAGCCGTCCGTGCTGCTGATGGACGAACCCGCGAGCGCCTTGGACCCGGTCTCGACGGGCCGCATCGAGGACCTCATCCGGGAACTGCGGCGCGACTACACGATCGTGATCGTCACCCACAACATGCAGCAGGCCGCGAGGATCTCGGACTTCACCGCCTTTTTCTACATGGGGGAGATGATCGAGATGGACCGGACCGGGCGGATCTTCGCGCAACCGAAGGACCGCCGTACCGAGGACTACGTCACCGGCCGCTACGGATGAATTCGCCGGCGCCGTCCGATTTATCCTTCGCCACCGGACGTCGCATGTCCCTCAATCGCCTCGAGTGACTCCACTGGGTTCCGAAATCGCCTCGCTCAAGGACCTCCTGCTGCGGATGGCGGGCTTTGCCGAGGCGATGGTGCAGAGGTCGGTCCGCGCGCTGGTGGAACGGGACGACGAACTGGCCCGTTCCGCCATGGCGGAGGACGACCGCCTCGACCAGTTGGAGAAGGAGATCGACGAGGCATCGATGAACCTCCTCACCAAGGCGCCACTCGCGGGCCAGCTCCGGTTGATCATCGTGGTCTTGAAGATCACGCGTGACCTCGAACGGATCGGCGACGAGTCGACCACCATCGCCCGGCGGGCGATCGAGCTGGGACGCGAGCCGCAGCTCAAGCCCTACATGGACATCCCCCGGATGACCGAGCTGGCGACGGCGATGCTCCGTGAGGCGCTGGACGCGTTCGTGCTCGGCGACACCGCGCTCGCCCGGGAGATCATCCCCCGCGACAAGGAGGTGGACGCCCTGAACCGTCAGCTCCATCGGGAGCTGGCCAGCTACATGATCGAGGCGCCCTCGAACATCTCGCGTTGCCTGCATCTGATGACCATCAGCAAGTCCCTCGAACGGATCGCGGACCACGCGAAGAACATCGCGGAAGAGGCGGTCTATCTCTACGAGGCGAGGGACATCCGGCATTCGGGACGTCCGTGATCCCCGCCGGTCCGGGCGTGGCCGGGTGGATCTGGGGAATGGTTCGACGCTTGCCTTGCACCCGGTCGACCCGTGGATGCTTCGCGACCACCACATGAGCCAACCTTCCCGTCGATTCATCACCACCGCCGAGGCGCTCCAGGAGGAGTACAAGGGCCGCACCAACTACTGGCTCTGCCGGCCCGAGGTCGCCGACGCGCAGGACCTCCAGCTTTGCCGGGCCGTGCTCCCCGCCGGCGAGGGGCACGCGTTCCACACCCATCCGGAACTCGAGGAGATCATCTACGTCCTCGAGGGACGGGTGGAGCAGTGGGTCGAGAAGGAGTCCAGGATCCTGGGACCGGGCGAGGTCGCGCACATTCCGCGGGGGGTTGTCCACGCCACGTTCAATCCCACCGGCGACGACGCCGTCATTCTGGCGATCCTTTCCTCGGCCGCCGCCAAGGGCCCCTTCCTGGTCGACGTCAGCTCCGAGGAACCGTGGTGCTCCCTCAGGCCGAAGCCCTGACCGGATCGGGTTCGACCCGCGGGGCAGGGCGGTCCGGCAGCGGGTTGTGGTCATACCCTCCCGCCTGGATCGCCGAACGCCAATCGGCGATCAGCGCCAACACGGCCTCCAGGTCGAGGTGGTCGTGCCGGGGGCGGTGGCGGGACAGGTTGGCCTCGGCCAGATCGAAGAGGGCGACGGCGGGCCGCAGCCTCTGCTTCTGGAGGTGGACGAAGGCGCCTGCCAGCTGGATCAGGCCCTTGTGGAAATGGTAGTTCGCACCATTCCGCCCACCGGCGAGCCAGAGTTCCTCGAGGACATCGTGGGCCTCGAAGTAGAGTCCCCGGTTGAAGCAGACGAAGTAGCCCGCGTAGTGCCTCGGAAGCTCCGAGGGTTCGATGCCGTCGAGCAGACGGGCGATGGCAGGGCTCTTGTGGCTCATCGGGAAGGACTCGACACCGTCAGCGGCCCGTTGAAGCGGGTGAGGGAAAGGACTTCGGTCCGGGCGTGGTGTGGACCGTGGAGGACGCCTCTTCGGACCTCGAAGACCGTTCCCGGACCGTGAACCACGCCGTCCTCCTCCCATTCCCCCGAGAGCACGTAGACCCATTCGTCGGCCTCGGGATGGATGTGCGCCGGCACGGTGACGCCGGCTCGGAAGCGTCGGATCACGGTGATGCCCCCGGTTTCGCGGTCACGGTCGACGACGCGGAGATCGACTCCTGGATACGGTCCCTGCAACCAATTGGGGCTCTCCGGCGGAATCACGGTCGGAAACATGGGGCGCACGATTCCATCCTAAGCCTTCCGCGCAAGGAACCAGTCGCGGTTGCGGCGGAATCCTTGGTCAATCGAGTGGGACCCGCGGGCAACGGACCTGCCGCAGGGAGTCCTTCCCGGACATCGCCGGATGTCCGGCGTGGCAGGCGGGAACGACGATCGGACAGCGTGGCGCGAACCGGCAGCCCGGTGCTTCGGGGTCGATGGAGGCGACCTGCCCGGGAATGGTCGGCAGCGGTCGGCTGGATGGTGGCAGCGTGGGGATGGCGGCGACCAGGCCCCGCGTGTAGGGGTGCCTTGGGTCGGACAGAACGGCTTGTGCCGGGCCTGTCTCGACGAGTTCGCCGGAGTACATCACCCCGATGCGGTCCGCATGCCGGGCCACGACCGCGAGGTTGTGGCTGATGAGCAGGACCGCGGTGCCCGTGCGGTCCCGGAGCCGACGGAAAAGCTCGAGCACCTGGGCCTGGAGGGTGACGTCGAGGGCGGTGGTGGGTTCATCCGCCACCAGCAGCCCGGGGCGTGCGGCGACCGCCATGGCGATCAGCACCCGTTGCTGCATTCCCCCGGAAAGCTGATGCGGGTAGTCATGAGCCCGGAGTGCGGGATCCCGGACGCCGACCTGCTCCAGGAGCCGGACCACCTCACCCTCGGGGTCGTCGACGGGACGGTGCAGGTCCAGCACCTCGCGGATCTGGCGACCGACCGGCATCCAGGGAGTCAGCGCCGAGCCGGGTTCCTGGAAGACGTGCCCGACGGTGCCTCCCCGGAGCTTCTCCATCGCGGCTTCGGAGGCCTTCGCCACGTCCACACCTTCAATCCGGATGGCGCCCCGGACGATTCGGGCGTTGGGAAGCAGGCGGGTGAGCGTCTGGGCGGTGACGCTCTTTCCGCAACCGCTCTCGCCGACGAGTCCGAAGATCTCGGAGCGGGCGACGGAAAGGGAAAGGCCGTCGACGACCGTGCGGTTCCCGGACCGGACAGCCAAGTCGACGCGCAGGTCCTCCACCTCCAGGATCGCGGACACGATCGGAAGTTGAGTCGTCGGGGCGGGGGACCCAAGGCGAATCCGTCCCGCGTCACCGGAATCCGAGTCTATCGTTTGCCAACCGCGGGTCCCTGTGGTTCTTATCGGTGTCAGGACTCCCGGACCCGGGATGAACAACACGGCGCTTCACGGCTTGGCCATCGGCCTCTTGGTGAGTTTCGGCGTCGTCGTCGCGATCGCCTCGGTGTTCGCCACCATCTACCGGCGACACCTCCGAGCGGTTCGCCGGGCGGGACGGCTGCTGGATCCTCTTTCGTCTTTGGTGGGCAGCCGCCGGAGGCCGCTGCTTCTGCCGCTGCCTCCGCGCTGGATGGCGATCCGGAGCAGCAACACGTCCTTCGTCCGGGAGATGCTTGGGCTGGATCCCCATGGCGGGACTCCATGGTCCGAGGCCCTGGGCCGCTGCCGGGAGCGGGCCTTCTTCGTTTCGGCACCGGTGGATAACTGGACCCTGGTGATCGGTTCCGCGATCCCGGATCCGGTGGTGGACGTCGATGCCGCCTATCGGTTCCTGACTGGATTGAGCCGGGTGGTCGGAGAGGTGCACTTCTACTCCTCCGACCGGGTATTGAACTTCCACGCGTGGGGATGTCTCCGGGACGGGGCCGTGATCCGGGCCTATGCCTGGGCCGGTGAAGCGCTCTGGAACGAGGGACCAACGACCCTTGATGAGCGTCTGCTCGGGCTGGTCTGCAGGGAGTACGGCGAAGATGTCGAGCCGGTCCGTTACGGCGAGGTGCCTCCGGAGCAGAACAACACCGAGCGGGTTGTGCTTCTGGCGCGCCGGTGGAGTTTGGATCCGGTGGTGGCCTGCGAGACGCTGCTCCAGATGGAGTCGTCCTCCTTGGGTGACGACGGTCCCGGGCCGCTGGGTGGTGCGACCGGCGCTTGATGTGCTCGGGGTTTGGCCAGAGGATCCCCACGGGTCCGACCCAGCCCGAACCGCGCCGAACCATGAACCCGACGAACGCGTTGGAATCCGCCTCCCTCCACCGGCACATCAACCTGAAGCTGGCCGAACTGGGCCTTCCAGGTGTGCCCATCGCCGGTGAGTCTGCGGCGCTCGACGCCTCCCTCGCCAGCTTCATCGCCCATTCCCGGGAGAAGGACCGTCTGCTTTCGCGCTACTCCAGCCCGGCGGACAAGCGGATCAACAACTTCCTGCACGACTACCTCTGCGACTCGGCGGTGCCGCCCGAGCTTCCCCGCCGGACCTTCACCCTCGACCGTGCCGGATTGGCCCGCCTGCTCTCGCTTCCCCCTGACCGCGACGAGGTCGTCTCGCCGATGCTCCGCAGCTACCGGTTGCGCAATGGGATCCTCCACAACCCGAAGTCGGACCGCCGCACCACGGCCGGGATCTTTCATGTGACCGAGGGCGGTCTGCCCATTCCCGACGACAAGAAGGCGGTACCGAAGGAGGTCTTCTCCCGTCTGCTCGCGAAGGCCATCCAGCCGCCCGAGGAGATGCTGCGGCTTCCGTTCACCGCGTCCTGCCCGACGCCCGCTTCTTGCTTCGTCTCGCTGCTGATCCGGCCGGTGGTCTGCCCTGGGGTGCCGGGATTCCAGGCCCGCCAGGCCATGGAGATCCGGTTCTTCGTCCCGGGCTCCCTCGTGGCCAACCTCGACTTCGTCGAGAGCATCTTCGGCAACGCCGGCGATCCTCTGCTGCCCGAGAACGACGCCGCCCTCGATCCCGAGCACTGGTCCGGCCACTCCGGATGCGTGATCCTCGCCCCGCACCTCAACGGACTCACCAAGAAGGAGCTGGGCCTGCCGTCCTGGGACGCCGCCACGGAGCGGCAGCGCCGCGACGGCATGTGCTGGCGCGAGTCGCGGGAGCTCTACAACGACGGCAACGCCTTCAAGATCACCGCAAGGGATTCCAGCGGAGTCATCGTCACCCTCATCTCCGACAACTACTTCGGCTACTGCAAGAAGGAGGTGAAGACCCAGATCAGCTTCGCCGCGAACCTGATGGGCCTTGCCGAGGAGGAACACGCCGGTGGCGCGCTGGTCTTCGCCAGCCACGACCTCGGCAGCGAATACGACGCCAACCAGCATCGCGCCGACTTCCCCCACAGCTTCGCCGAGGTGTCGCGCCTGTTCGCCGACGTCCTCGACCTGAAGCCCGAGGGATACGCCGTCGACCGCCGCCACTCCTCCGTGCTCTATGTGCCCGAGAACGTCCGGTTCGACCTTGAGAGCCAGTCGGTCACCTGGGACAACGCCGGGCGCTCGGAGCGGATCCCCCTGCGTCTCGGGTCGGTCTACATCCTTCCCAGCGGATTCAAGGTCCACCTCGAGCCTCCGGTTGGCGCCCGCGCCTGGCGCCTCGTCGGGACCCGGCCTGAGGGCACGCTCTGCCACAAGCCCTGCACCGTCTCCGGCGGCGGCAAGAGCGAGATTTCCAAGCCGATCACCGACGCGATCATCCACGGCTCGGTGTTCGTGGCGGACATCGCCCGAGACCTGGAACTGGTCGACGAGGTCCTGAAACGCGACTTCTCCTCGAGGTTCAGTGAGACCTCGCGCAACGGCGTCGACCGGCGTCCGATCCTCTCGCCGCACCGGACGCTGGGTTCCGTCATCAAGCTGCTCACGCCGAGCGAGGACTTCTCCGCGGACCACAACGCCTGGATCCAGGGTGTTCCTCCGCACATCCGCGAGCTCGTGCTGGTGGTGAAGCGCTTCTGGAATCCCACCTGGGGCGACAACTGGCGGACGCGGTTCAGCGTCGACGTCATCAACGGCACTCCGGCCAACGAGCTGCGGATGGGACGCAAGCGCCTGGTCACCCAGTTCCTCCGCGTCGGCTACGACGAACACGGTGCGTGGCGTACGTTCGGGCTCCGCAAGGACTTCATGCCGGCGCGGAAGATCCAGATGGAGGACGACATCACCGCCAGTGTCACCGTGCCCCGCGAATGGCTCGGCGAGCTGGACGAGCAATGTCCGTTCCCGGCGCTCAAGCTGGTGGCGAACGTGGAGTTCTGCTTGTTCCAGAGGCCCGACGACGCCATCCACCGCGGCTACGACAAGGCCGCCGAGGCGGACTTCGCCCGCGGCGGCAACTTCTTCAGCAACTACGAGCCGCTGTCCCGCGAGGCCGCACGGGCGCTGGTCGAGGATTCGGTCGGGCTGTTCCAGTACACCGCGCCGATGCGGACCTTGGTCGAGGAGGCCGGGGCCTCTTCCGAAGGCGACGGTTCCCCCTCCTGGATCGTCACCACCAGCCATCCTCGGATCGTCGACGGCAAGCCGTCCAAGAACCCCCGGTACCTGCAGCGCCGGCCGGACCTCATGGATCCGCGCAGCTCGTGTGTGGCCGAGATGGGGGCGCGTCTTGCGAGGCGTCTGCCGACGTCCAAGCCGCTCTCCACGCCGGTCCACGCCGTGCTTGCCGGGCGGCGGAACAACCCGGCAGAACCCGGTGTCCGTCCGCTCAGCTGCTACGGTCCAATCCATTACATGGAATTGCCGGAGGCGTTCATGGAGTTCATCTCCAGCATGACCGGCAAGTCGCCGTCGACGACCGGCGCCGGCAGCGAGGGCGCCCTGACCAAGGGGCCGTTCAACGCGCTTCCGCCCGTCTACGACCTCAACGCCGCGTTCGTCTCCTTCGCCCTGTCCGGATACCCGGCCTTCCTCACCAGCGCCGGGTGCCTCGGACCCCGGGTGCGTGTGGACCACGACGTCAGCCTCCTGGTGCCCGAGGTCTGGTGCCGGATGGGAGTCGAGGAGCGGGATCCGGCGCACCTGATCGCCAAGGGATGCCTGGAGCGGGTCGTGGACGTGGAGCACCAGGGCCGACGGATCCCGGCCAGCCGGCTCGGATGGCGGATCACCCACCGGTTCGTGCACGACTACTTCGGACGAGTCTTCAACCATCCCCATGCGGTGTTGACCGAAGAGATGCTGCGTCCGGAGCTGCAGGACGCAGACCAGTATGCGGATTCCGTGGAGAACGTGGCTGCGACGCATCGGCGTGTGGCCGAGCACTACTTCGCCGATGGTTCGATCGAGTTGGCGGTGCCTCCGCTGAAGCGTCTCCTGGAGATCATGCGTGGCGGCGACGAGACCGGGGCCGCGTTGGCCGACCCGGAATTCCGAGCCCTCTTCAGCCGGGAGTCGGTGCTCTCGAGCGGATGGTACCAGGCGCGGCTCCAGGCCCGGAGGGGCTTCGAAATGCGGCATTGGAGCCGGGTCGCGACCTACCTGGAACGCTTTGTCACGCGACCCGAATACGAAGGGGAGACCGCGCGGCTGGATCTGCTCGGACGCCGCGCGTTCGCCAGGAGCATGCAGGAACGCTGCCGTGCCGAAACGAGGCTCGGGGAACTCCGGGGGACCCTCGGTGGTGAACCGTCCATCTGGGTGGCCTGAGCACGGACCCTTGCCCCGCAGCCCGTTTGGTGGACCATCGGCGATATGCCTGATTTCGTCCTCGAGGCCCGTGGGTTGAGGAAATCCTATCCGCGTCCTGACGGTTCGGAGCTCGTGGTCCTCCAAGGGGTGGACCTCGTGCTCAAACGCGGCGACACCTGTTCCATCATCGGGCCCAGCGGCTCGGGCAAGTCGACCCTCTTGGCCCTCTGCGCGGGCCTAGACCAGCCGACGTCGGGTTTCGTGCGGATCGCCGGCGCCGATCTCGCGCCGTTGGACGAGGACGGCCGTGCCGCCGTGCGCGGACGTCATGTCGGCTTCGTCTTTCAGAACTTCCAGCTCCTCCCGACCCTGACTGCTCTGGAAAACGTCCTGGTCCCCGCCGAGTTGCGGGGCGAAGCCGACCCGGAATCGGGACGCTCCCTCCTGCGTCGGGTGGGTTTGGAGGGCCGCATGGACCATTATCCCGCGCAGTTGTCCGGCGGGGAGCAACAGCGGGTGGCCCTTGCGCGGGCCTTCGTCAACCGTCCTGCCATCCTCTTCGCCGACGAGCCGACCGGGAACCTCGATGCCGAGACCGCCGCGCGGATCACCGACCTGATCTTCGGACTCAACGCCGAGGCCGGCACCGCGCTGGTGCTGGTCACCCACGACCCGGAACTCGCCTCCAGGACCGGGCTTCGGCTCCGGCTCCGCGGAGGAATACCCGTCTCCGAGTGATCGAAACCACCGAGTCCGGTACCAAGCCGGTGGACCACTCCCTGGTCGCCGTCGGATTCCTGCGGCGGTCCTCGTGGCTCAAGACCCGGGGACAGATCGCCGATGAATCCGGTCGTGGCCCGGCTCCGTCTCCGACGAATGGCGGGTTGCGGATGAATGCATTGAACTCCATCTCGAAGCAGGATCTTGTCCAGTGGATCGCCGCTGTGGGAGCCCTGTTCCTTGCCGTGCGGATCGCTTCGGCACAGGAGGCTTCTTCATCGGAGCTGATCACCCGGATCGGTGACCTCAAGTCGCTCCCCATCAGCGAGGCGGCCCGTGGACGGCCCGTCCAGCTCCGTGGTGTCGTGACGGGTTCGGACCTGATCCCGTTCGTCCAGGATGAGACCGGGGCCACCTGGGTGCCCGGCTTCAACGACACCAATGCGGTTCCGGGCACCTTGGTCGAGATCCAGGGGGTGACGATTCCCGGCGAGTTTGCCCCGGCGGTGAGTGGCGCGTCTGGTCCGGGGGTGTCTCAGGTGAAGACCCGGATCCTGGGGCGGGCTCCGGCTCCGACCCCGGTGGAATTGAAGCCAGGGCAGCTCATTCAACCGCAGCTGGACTCCCGGTTCGTGGAGGTGGTCGGGTTCT